>CAITUY010000047.1 GCA_903895695.1 uncultured bacterium | reverse complement strand
TAAGGCCCATTCTAACAAACACCCGCCAAATTCCAGCACACACACTCCCGGCTCGTGTCACCCCCGCGCAAAATCCCCGGCAAATCCGTGGGGATGTTGCCCCGGTGTGCCGTCCGTGACTGGCCTATGGGATGCCAGTGACAATTTATGTTATATAGAGTCCATGGTCACGGTGCTTTCACAGGGGGACACGACGATGACGAAACTGAGACTGGCGGCGACGGTCGGGATGGTGTTTGCGTTTGCGTTGACGGCGCAGGCGACGACGATTTGGACGGGGCTGGCCGGGGACGGCTATTGGACCAACGACGCCAACTGGTCGGCAGGCGCGCCGGCGTCGGGCGACGATGCCTTCATTACCAACGGCGCCGCGACCATCACGATCAACCAAGACATCACGGTCAATAGCCTGACCGTCACGGGCTCGTACTCGGGATCGATCACGTTCCCGACGGGCGTGGTTGCGAGCCTGACGGTCAACAGTTATCTCTACCTCGGAAGCGCCGCCAAGATCGTGCCCACGTTTACCTCGCTGGGCGGCAACGGCACGGGCCGCACGATCACGGTCAACGGGGACGCAACGATTGACGGAACCATTGACGGCTCGGGCTGTGGCTTCCTGAGGTACGACACCAATCCTGGGCCTCAGGGTCCGGGGTTTGTCATGTGGTCGGCGGCCCATGGCGGATTGGCGACTGGCGTCGGCCCGGTCTATGGCTCCATCACGCAGCCCACGTCGCTGGGCAGCGGTGACTACAACGGCCGGGGAGGCGGGGCGATCAAGCTGAAGGTGACCGGGACCGCGACCGTAAATGGAACGATCACCGCCGATTCCGACAATGCCACGTATGCTCCGGCCGGCGGGAGTATCTGGATTGATTGCGGCACCTTGGCAGGAATTGGAACCATTCGGGCGAATTCGGTGGGCGGCGCTTCCTATCCCGGCGGCGGCGGCCGGGTGTCGCTAAACTACACCACCCGGACCTACACGGGGACGATCTCGGTGAAAGGCGCCGGCGTGGGGCAGCCGGGCTCGCTGTGGGATCCCGCATTGTTCGCCAGTGCGGCCAATGTCACCCTGGACAACCAACAATACCAATACTTTTTCTCCGGCGCCGCCACCAACTTTACCTGGGGCCTGACGGTCACCAACGGCGCTAACGTCTACTTCCACAGTTTCACCAACGGCGTACTCACCCTGACCAACCTGGTCGTGGCGTCGAGTTCGAAGCTGCGGTTCGACGTGGACAACGCCGGCAACTACCAGAAGCCGGGCATCAACCGCCTGGGCCTCCCCTATACCCCGGTGAACGTCATCGGTTCGTCCCTATTGGGGTTGCCTTCGCAAGCCTACACATGCAGTACGTTCAACGTCTCGGCGGGGTCTGTTGTCTACCTCGCCATTGGCGACACCAATGCGATCAACGCGGCCTCTGGCGGAACCGTGGGCACTCCGCACGGCGTCGGCGCCACGTTCATTTGCGACAGTGCCTCGATCAATGGCACGCTGACGGCCTCGAGCGCGGGTTTCCCGGCCAAATATGGGCCCGGCGGGACGACCCACAATTGGGATGGCGGAAGCTACGGCGGGCTGGGCGGGGCGAATACGGCAGGGCAGCCACCGACGTCGGTAACTTACGGGTCGCTGACCAAGCCGACTGCGCTGGGTAGTGGCGGAACGCAACCCGGTGCGATCCACTATGCCGGCGGAGCCATCAAACTGGTAGCCACGAACGGCTTGACCGTCAACGGCGGCATTCTGGCCGATGGCGGCTGCGATGGCACGTACGATGGGGATTCAGGCGGCAGCATCTGGTTGGTCGCGGGCGCCCTCTCCGGCACCGGCCTTGTGAGCGCGGTGGGCGGGCACGGCAACTTCTCCGGCAGCCACGGCGGGGGCGGCGGCGGCCGGATGGCGGTGGAATACGTCTCCAGCACCTTCTTGGGCACGATGGCCGTGACCAACGGCTGGGCACTGAATTCGCCGTATCCGGCCCAGACCGGCACGTTGTTCCTGTGCCAGTCGCCCTATCCGGGCGCCTGCTCGCTGGGCTATGGCGGTCTGCAACTTGATTCCTTGTACAGCGTCAAGACCAACGGCGTGAAGATCGTGCGGAGTGTTGGCGCGTGGGTGCCGCAGAATCCGCGGGCGGTGTGGACCGACACCTCGACGAGTTTCACGGGCACCACGATTACCAATGTGGCCACCTACACGCTGAGTGGCATGCCCCTGAACAAGGCCCTGGATATCCTGACCAACAACGCTGCGATGATGTCCACGAATAGCGGCTCTTCCGGTACGATCACGTTCAACGTGACGCTGACCGCTCCGACGATCGTGAGCGTGTCCGCTGGAGGCATGGGCGCTGTCGACACCCTCGCCCCGACCAACGTGACCGCCACCTCGGCCTGCATGAACGGCTCGCTCACGTCGGCCGGCGCGTATGACACGGCGGTGCTGACCTATTGGGGCCCGACAGACGGCGGAATTGACGCGACGGCCTGGTCCAATGTCTGCATTTTCCCCGCGCCCCAGCCTCTGGGCGTCTGCTCGACGAACGTCGCCCTGCCGGCGACCGGGGAGTACTTCTACCGGTGCGCCGCCTCCAATGCGGCCGGGGTGTCTTGGTCCGACCACTCCGAATACGTGCTCCCCGGCGTGACGATCGGGGTAATGCCGACGGCCATCGGCGAGCGCAACGAAACCGCCAGTTTCTGGGTGTCCCGCGGCGTCACCGCCACGAGCCGGGCCGTCACCGTGAGTTTCCTGGTCGGCGGCACGGTCACCAACACGCGTTATACCCTGTCATCTTACTCGAACATCACGATGGCCGCGGGCGTCAGCAGTGGCGTGGTGCAGGCCCTGACCTTCCCCGACGTTTTGGTGGAGCCCGACCAGACGGTGATCCTCACCTTGACCTCCAGCCCCACGTCGTTCTACGGCGTCGGCACGCCCGGGTCGGCCACGCTGACGGTCACCAATTCCCCGCCCTTGCAGATCACGTGGACAAGCGCGACGGCCGGCTATTGGACCAATGGCGCCAACTGGTCGGGCGGGGTGGCGCCAGTGGGGGCCGATGACGTCTTCTTCACCAACGGCTCGGCGACTGTCACGATCGACCAGGATGTGGCCATGAACAGCCTGACCATCACGGGCTCGTATTCCGGTATCATCACCTTCAAGACGGGTGTGGTCGCGAACCTGACGGTCAACAACAACTTCTACCTCGGGAGCAGCGGCAAGATTGTGCCCACGTACGCTTCGCTGCTGGGCAACGGCGTAGGCCGCACGATCACGGTCAACGGTGACGCCAGGATCGACGGGACGATTGACGCGACGGGTTGTGGGTTCCTGAGAGCCGATGCCAATCCCGGCTATCAGGGGCCCGGACTGCTCAACTGGGCGGCGGCCCATGGCGGGTTGGCCTATAGGAGCGGCCCGGTCTATGGCTCCATCACACAGCCGACGTCCCTCGGCTCCGGGAATAACGACGGACGCGGGGGCGGGGCGGTCAAGCTGAAGGTGACGGGGACGGCGACCGTGAACGGAACCATCACCGCCGATTCTGACAGCGGCACGTATGCCCCAGCCGGCGGCAGTATCTGGATCGATTGCGCCACCCTGGCCGGAAACGGCGCCATCCGGGCGAATTCCGTGGGCGGCACCATCTATCCCGGCAGCGGCGGCCGCGTGTCGCTGAACTACACCACCCGAACCTACACCGGCACAATTTCGGTGAAAGGCACGAGTGGCGCGCAGCCGGGCTCGTTGTGGGACCCGGCGCTGTTCGCCAATCCAGTGGCGGACATCACGCTCAGCAACCAGCAATACCAGTACTTCTTCCCGGGCATCGCCACGAACTACACCTGGGGGTTGACGCTCACCAATGGCGCGAACGTCTATTTCCACAGCTTTACCAATGGTGTAATGACCTTGACCAAGCTCGTCGTGGTGGGCGGTTCGGTGCTGCGCTTCGACGTCGACGACGCCGGCAGCTCACAGAAGTGGGGCATCGACAAGTTGGCCCTTCCCTACACCCCGGTGAGCGTCACCGGCTCGTCGACGCTCGGGTTGCCATCGCTGAGTTACACGTGTAGCACATTCAACGTCGAGGCGGGCTCATTTGTCTATGCCAGCCAGGGCGATACCAACGCGGTCAACGCGGACTCTGGCGGGACCGGGGGAAATCCGCACGGAGCCGGCCTGACGCTTCTCTGCGACAGCGCCACCGTCAACGGCAGGCTGGATGCCTCCAGCGCGGGCTTCGCGGCCCAGCAAGGTCCCGGCAAGGCCAGCGGGGTTGGCGGATGGGATGGCGGGAGCTACGGTGGGCAGGGCGGAGGGCAAAGCGTTGCCCCGACCGCGCCGTGCTATGGATCGTTGACCCGGCCGAGCGCGCTCGGTAGCGGCGCTGCCATTGGCGGCACTTACTACGCCGGCGGCGCGATCAAACTTGTGGCGACCAACGCGCTAACGGTCAACGGCGCCATCCGGGCCGACGGCGGCAACGGTGGTGGGGCCGGTGGGGCGTCGGGCGGGAGCATCTGGCTGGTCGCGGGCGCGCTGTCCGGCACCGGCACGGTGAGCGCCATCGGCGGATACGGGAACCTGACCGGTAGTCACGCCGGCGGTGGCGGCGGGCGGGTGGCGGTCGAGTATGTTTCCAGCACCTTCTCGGGTTCATTGGCCGTCACCGGCGGCTGGGCCCAGAGTTCGGCGTATGTGTCCAGGACCGGCACGCTGTTCCAGTGTCAGTCGCCCTATCCGGGCGTGTGCTCGCTGGGCTACGGCGGCCTGACGCTGGGCACGACGCTGTCCACGAACTCGAGCGACGTGAAACTCGTCCGCTCGGTCGCGCAGTGGAGCGCGTCGCTGCCCAACCTGATCTGGACCGATACCGCGACGCGCATGGACAACTCGGTGCTGACGAACTCCGCGACCTACGCGTTGCTCGGGTTCGTGCCCAGGACGCTGCTGACCGTGAAGACCAACGACACGGCTATGTTGACAACCAACATCTCGGTAACGGGCAGCCTGACCTTCACCGTGCCCCTGGTCGGCGCGACGAAGATCTCGATCGCAGGGTACCACGGGACGGTCTTCATGATGCAGTAAGGGGGGGCGGGGAAGTGAACAGTGAACGGTGAACAGTGCCGTTCGTGGTTCATCGTTTTTAGTTCTTAGTTATTCGTTCTTAGTCTCTTGCGGACATGGCTGTAGTCCCGCGTTGTCGCCCTTAGGCTGGCGGCACTGTGAGGATGACGGCGGGGACGAGAACGAAGGGGGGCTGCAGGTGAATTCTGCCGCTAGCAGTGATACACTCGCAAACGCAACGAGGGGGCACGGCTATGAAGTGGATCAGGCTGGCGGCGATGGTCGGGGCGGGGTTGGTATTCGCGCTGGCGGCTGAGAACGCGCAGGCCGTCACGGCATCGGGCGGCAGCATCACGAATTACATCCTGAATGGCACCAATTACGTCGCCCACATCTTCACGAATGTGGCGACCACCAACCTGACGTTCACGGCTGGTGGAAACGTCGAGGTGCTGCTGGTCGGGGGTGGCGGCGGGGGAGGTCAGACCATTGGCGGTGGCGGTGGTGGCGGCGGCTTTTTTTACACGAATTCCTATGCCGTCACGGCAGGAGTCTACACGGTTGCCGTGGGGGACGCCGGCATCGGGGCACCCGCCAATGGGTCCACCTTTTCGACCGACGGCGGAGGTAAGGGAAGCAATTCCGTGTTTGCGTCCCTCACCGCCTACGGCGGAGGCGGAGGCGGAAGCTACAATCAATCATCGAGCTACAATTCCGACGGCGCTTCGGGCGGCGGTCGGGGGGCTGGCGGCGGCGCTGTGGCCAGCGCGTATACCAATGGTCAGGGCAGAGCCGGGGGAACGACCGCGGCCAATGGCAACGGCGGCGGCGGCGGCGGTGGCGCGGGAACGGTGGGCACAAACGGCGTTTCTCCCGCAGGCGCCGGTGTCGGTGGGATGGGCCTGCCATCCAACATGTCCGGCACGACCCGGTACTACGCGGGAGGTGGCGGAGGCGGGGCGCGCAGCCCATCGTATCCCTCCGGGGTAGGCGGGCTCGGCGGGGGCGGCGCGGGCAACACCAACACCGGAGTGGCGGGGACGGCCAATACAGGCGGCGGCGGCGGGGCGGGGGGGTATGGGAACAACAACGCGTCCTTTGGCGGCGCCAGCGGCGGCTCCGGGATTGTGATCGTGCGGTACGCACCCGACCCCAACCTGCCGATGATCGCCAACGGCGCGGCCCAAAACCTGCAGCCGACCTCGGCGGACCTCGTCGGTACGCTCGTGTCCGCGGGAATCTCGCCGGCGAACGTGTCCATTTACTGGGCCACGAACGACGGCGGCACCAACGTGGCGGCCTGGCTGGCGAACGGCACCTACGCGGACCTGGGGTGGCCGACCGCCGGCTCGACGTTCACCAACACCGTCACACCCCTCTCGCCGAGCACGGTTTACTACTACAACTTCATGGCCAGCAACGCGAGCGGCACGATGTGGGGCGCCTGGGTCACCGGCTCCCCGTCGTTCCAGACCGCCGGCCCGCCGACGGTGAACAACGCGGGCGGCGCGACCGCGGTCGGCCTCACCACGGCCACGCTGAACGGCAACCTGACCGCCGGGACAACAGGTCACGTCTACATCCTGTGGGGACCGGACCCGGCGAGACCGGCGAACACGAACGACTTCGGCGTGTGGACGCAGGGGCCGTTCTCGACCAACATTACCGGGCTGGCTCAGGATACACTCTACTACTACCGGTGCTACGCCACGAACGATTACGGCGACTGCCTGGCGCCGTTGGCGAGCTTCGGTTCACAGGGTGTCACCTGGGACGGGGGCGGCGACGGGACGAATTGGTCCAATCCCACCAACTGGAGCGGGGACGTGGTCCCCAGCGCAGGCAACAATGTCCTGTTCACGAACGGCTCATCGGTCGTCAGGATCGATCAGGATGTCACGGTCAACAGCCTGAGCGTCACGGGTTCGTTCGGGGGCACCCTCATGTTTGCCACGGGAGTGGTTGCGAATTTGACGATCAATCACGATCTCTATCTGAAGAGCGGCGCGACGATCCTGCCGACGTATGTGTCCACGAACGGGAACGGCACGGGCCGCGTCATCACGGTGCTCGGTAACGCGACGATTGCCGGTGCGATCAATGCCACCCAGCAGGGGACGCTCAACGGACCCGGTGCCCCGGTAAACCAATCGAGTGGCAGCAATCATGGCGGCGCAGGCGGAAATGTTCCGGGAACCCTTTACGGCTCGCTCACCCAACCCTCCTCCCTGGGCAGTGGCGGCGGCGCGACCGGCAAAGAAGGCGGGGGCGCCATCCTGCTGAATGTGGGGGGGACCCTCACCGTGGCCGGGACGATCAGCGCCGATGGCGGCGGCGGCGGATTGATAACTTACTGCCCCGGAGCAGGCGGCAGCATCTGGCTTTCTGCCTCTAACTTTGCCGGCGGCGGGACGATCTCCGCCCAGGGGGGCGTGGCGACGTGGGGCGATCGTGGCAGCGGCGGCGGCGGCCGGGTGGCCATCACCTACACGAACTCCACCTTCAGCGGCACCATCTCCGTCGCGGGGGGGGCGCATGCGAGCTATCCGGGGCAGCCCGGCACCTTGTGGGAACCGCAGAAGTTTGCCGCGCTGCACGGCAGCCTGACGAACCCGGCCAACGTCACCATCACCGGGGGCTATCAGTACTACTTCCCCGACCTGACGACGAACTACTGGAACCTCACGGCGGCGGCCGGCAAGTGGTTCGAATTCCATTCCGGATGCCTGGCGATCAGCAACCTGGTGGTGATGAACAGCGGGTCCGTCCTGCGGTTCGACCGCAACCAGCTCGGCAACGATGCCTTCGACATGACCAACCTGACGGTGTTCGGCAGCATCGTCGTGTCCAACGCTGCGCTTTACCTGTCGCCGGAAGGCGTGTACACGCTTGGTGGAAACCTGGCCGTGGGTCCCGGCGCGACGCTGATCGCGTTCGGCAAGACGAATGCCGTCAATCCGGCCTCGGGCGGCACGAGCGCCAAGCCTCACGGCCTCGGCCTGACCGTCACCGCGGGCGGCAACGCGACGATCGCCGGCACGCTCACGGCATACCGATTGGGCCAACTCAACGGCGGGCCCGGCGCGCCGTCAGGCGCCTCGGGCGGCTGCAACCACGGCGGCGTGGGCGGACAGGCTGCGGGAACAATCTACGGCTCTCTTACCCAACCCACGGCCTTGGGCAGCGGCGGCAGCGCTGTCGGCCGCGAAGGCGGCGGCGCCATCAAGCTGGATGTAGCCCACACTCTGACCCTGACCGGGACCATCAACGCCGATGGCGGTCCTTCGACCAGCGTTTATCCCGGTTCAGGCGGCAGCATTTGGCTGATTGCAGATAGCTTTGCCGGCAACGGCACAATCTCAGCGCAGGGCGGCGTCTCAGCCTGGAGCGACCGCGGCAGCGCCGGCGGCGGCCGCGTGGCCATCGAATACGCGACAACGCCTTTCACCGGCGCCGTCACCGTGGCGGGGGGCGCGCATCCGAATTATAGAGGCCAGGCCGGCACGTATTCCGTGTGCCAGTCCGTGACGCCGCTTGCGGCTGGCATCGATTCCCGCACGCTCTCCGGGTTCTCGTTCTCGAACGGCTTCAGCGTTGCCGGCGGCGATGGCGTCCTGACCACCAACGGCGTGATGATCGCGCGCTCGATCACGGCGTGGAGGCCCGCCGAACCCCGGTTCACCTGGAGCGATGCGTCGACACGGCTGGACGGCGCCACGCTGACGAACACGATTACCTACACGTTGTACGGACTGCCCGCGAACATGGGCGTCGAAGTCTCGACCAACAACGTGTCGATGATCGCCACCAATTCGGGCCCCAGCGGCACGATCCGGTTCAGTACGGTCCTGAAGGGACCGCTGACGTTCACCGTGGCCCTGGGGGGCATGGGTGCGGCCGACACGCTGCCACCCACCAACGTGACCGCCTCCTCGGCCTACATGGTCGGCTCGCTCACGTCCACCGGTTGGTATAACACGGTCGGAGTGGTTTACTGGGGCCCGACCGACGGCGGGAGCGACGTCAGCGCCTGGTCCAATGTGTGCGTTCTGCCCGGACCGATGGGCCTCGGGTCGTTTTCGACGAACGTGTCTCTGCCGGGGCCGGGCGAGTATTTCTACCGCTGCGCCGCTTCGAATGCGTCCGGCATCGCCTTGGCCACGGTATCGCAATACGTTCTCGCCGGCGTCACAGTCGGCGCGATTCCCACGACGATTTGTGAGGGCGATAACGCCGCCTTCTGGGTGTCGCGCGGCCTTACGGCCACAAGCCGGGCCGTCACCGTGAGTTTCGTGACCAGCGGCACGGCCTCGAACCCCGGGGACTATGCCTTGACCCCGGCGTCCAGCATCACGCTGGCAGCCGGGGTCAGCAGCGGGTTGGTGCAACTCGCGAGTGTGCCGGATTCCATCATCGAGTCCGACGAGACGGCGATCCTCACGCTGACCTCCGCCCCCGATTCGTTCTACGGCGTGGGAACGCCCGGCGCGGCCATGGTGACCATCACGGATCGCCCGCCTACGGCGGTGTCGATCGCCGTGACGCCGACGGCGATCGGCGAACGACTCGAGGGCGCCGACTTCTGGGTGTCCCGGCCCGCCGGGGATACGAACTGGCCGATCACCGTCAGCTTCTTGGTCAGCGGCACGGCCTCGAACACGGTGGACTACACCTTGTCGTACGCCTCGAATATCACGCTGGCGGCCGGGGCCAGCAGCGCCGCGGTGCACCTGATGAGCCTCACGGACACGCTGCCGGAGCCCGATGAATTCGTGACCCTTACGTTGACCGCCGGGCCGGACGCACTCTATGTCGTCGGTACGCCGGGCGCGGCCACGCTGACGATCACGAACTCCTTTCCCCGGCAGTTTACGTGGACCAGCGCGACGTCGGGTTACTGGACCAACGCGGCCAACTGGGCGCCCAACATGGTGCCGGGCGCGGGTGACGATATCTTCATCACCAACGGCGCCGCGACCATCACGATCGACAGGGATCTGGCGGTCAACAGCCTGACCGTCACGGGCTCGTATACCGGAACGATTATCTTCCCGGCGGGCGTGGCGGGGAGCCTGACCGTAGCCAGCAATCTTTACCTCAGGAGCGGAGCGACGATCATCCCGACGTATGTTTCCACGAACGGGAACGGCACGGGCCGCACGATCACGGTGTTGGGTGACGCGACGATCGCCGGCACGATCAATGCCACCCAGCAGGGGCTGCTCAACGGACCTGGCGCTCCGGTTACGACCGCGCCCGGAAGCAGCCATGGCGGCGCAGGCGGGGCGCAGGGGGGAATGCCTTACGGCTCGCTGACTCAACCCACCTCCCTGGGCAGTGGCGGAGGCTCGGTTGGCAAGGAAGGCGGCGGCGCCATCAAGCTGGACGTGGGGGGAACCCTGACCGTGTCCGGGACGATCGTCGCCGATGGCGGTGGCTCGGTGCAATATACTCCCGGAGCGGGCGGCAGCATCTGGCTGCTTGCCGGCACCTTTGCCGGCGGCGGGACGATCTCCGCCCAGGGGGGCGTCGCGACGTTCGGCGATCACGGCAGCGGCGGCGGCGGCCGGGTGGCCGTCACCTACACGACCTCGCTCTTCACGGGCACCATCTCCGTCGCCGGGGGCACGAATCCGAACTATCCGGGGCAGGCCGGCACGTTGTGGGAACCGCTGAAGTTCGCCGCGCTGCACGGCAGCCTGACGAATCCGGCCAACGTCACGGTCACCGGGGGCTACCAGTATTACTTCCCCGACCTGACGACGAACTTTTGGAATCTCACGGTGGGGGCCGGACGGTCGTTCGAGTTCCATTCCGGTTGCCTGGCGATCAGCAATCTGGTGCTGAACAGCGGGTCCACCTTGCGGTTCGACCACAACCTGCTCGGCAACGATGCCTTTGACATGACCAACCTCACGGTGTTCGGCAGCATCGCCGTGTCCAACGCCGCGCTCTACCTGTCGCCGGAAGGCGTCTATGCGCTCAACGGCGACCTGGTCGTTGGGCCCGGCGCGACGCTGACCGCGTTTGGCAAGACGAATGCCATCAACGCGGCCTCGGGCGGCACGAGCAACAAGCCTCACGGCCTCGGCCTGACGTTGACCTCGGGAGGCAACGCGACGATCGCCGGCACGGTCACGGGTTACCGCCTGGGCCAATTCAGCGGCGGGCCCGGCGCGCCGGCCAACGCCAACGGCGGCTGTACCCATGGCGGTGTGAGCGGGTTTACGGCGGGAACAAACTACGGCGCGCTTACCCAACCCACGGCCTTGGGCAGCGGCGGCAGCGCTGTCGGCCAGGAAGGCGGCGGCGCCATCAAGTTGGATGTGGCCGGGACTCTGACCCTGACCGGGACCATCAACGTCGATGGCGGTTCTTCGCTCAGCACGTGGCCCGGCTCCGGCGGCAGCGTGTGGCTGATTGCGAACGCCTTTTCCGGCAACGGCACGATTTCCGCGCAGGGCGGTTACGCCACCTGGGCCGATCGCGGCAGCTCCGGCGGCGGCCGCGTGGCCATCGAATACGCGGCGACGCCCTTCACGGGCGCCGTCTCCGTGGCGGGCGGCGCGCATGCGACTTACCGTGGCCAACCCGGCACGTATATGCTGTGCCAATCCCTGGCCCCGGTTCCTGCCGGCGTCGATTCGAGGACGATCGGCGGCCTCTCGTTCACCAACGGCTTCAGCGTCAACGGCGGCGATGGCGTCAAGACGACCAACGGTGTAATGATGGTCCGCACGATCACGACGTGGAGCGCGTCCCTGCCGCACATCGTCTGGATCGATACGTCGCTGCGGCTGGACGGCGCGGTGCTGACCAACACCGCCACCTACGGGTTGCTCGGGGCTACGCCCATGACGGCTCTGACCGCGAAGACCAACGACACGGTGATGTTCACGACCAACGTTCCGCCGACGGGCAACATGGCCTTCAGCGTGACCCTCGTCGGCGCGACAAAGATCTCGGTCGAAGGGTACCACGGATCCGTCATCATCATCCATTGACGAAGGGCGGGGCGGAGAGTTCCTGGTTCTTCGTTCTTTGTTTTGGTTGTTTGCTCTCAGCCGTCGTCCCCGCGAGTCGGAAGACTCGTGCGGCAGGATTGACAGGACTCCGAGGTGGCCCGGGCGTCTCACAGGACCGGACACGATGCACAATGGCTGTCGCCACACTGACGAAACGTCCTTACGCGATGATTGACGTGCGTCCGACGTTATTGCGGAAACACCGGCGAAACTGTAAATACCCGGGGCTGGATTCCCACTCATTCGGTGTCCTTCCACCAACGCACGCACGCGCCGGCGCTGCTCAGGGAGGAAATCGACCGGGCGGAATTTGAGTACAGGATCGAGGGGTAGAGGGAGAGATCACGAATAGGCAGCGCCATCGTCTCGGTCTGGTTGTCGCAATGATCGCAGGTCTTGCCTGTTTCACGGCCACTGCTGGCATTCAGAACTACACGGTGGAGACCGAATACCAGAACGGCAAATGAACCGATGGGACAGCTATGTTCTGGCAACACACCAGTTACTGGAAAAAGAGGGCGTCAAGCATGTGTTCGACAACAATGCGGGTGCGCCTCGCAGTTGGAACAAGCAATGGATGGCGCCGATCCTGGCGGAGCTCATGGGGCTGACACGACAACCCGTGGACCACGATCCAAAACGTGAATCCACGGGCGCCCGCGACGGCGTGCCCACCACGCATCACCCGTAAGGAGGCGGGATGAATATGACAGGCAAACGGATCAAGGCGGAACACGGGGTCATTTGGCGCCTGCCGGGCGAGCGGTTCGGCTATTTCGGCTGGCCCACGGTGGCGCGACTGGACAACGGCACGCTGGTGGTGGCCAGTTCGGGGCTGCGCGCCGAACATGTCTGCCCGTTCGGCAAGACGGTTCTGAACGTCAGCGCCGATGATGGCCGCACCTGGTCGCCGCCCAGGGTCATCCAGGACTCACTGATTGACGATCGCGACGCCGGGCTGTGCGCCTGGGGTGACCGGAACCTGCTGGTCACCTGGTTCCGGGACAACGGCGAAGCCCCTCGGTTTCCACGGCTCGCCGCCGCATCTGCTGCGGCATTCTTCCGGCGCGCTGATCCTGACCTATGGTTACCGCCAGGCGCCCTTTGGCCAGCGCGTCGCTGTCAGCCATGATGACGGCGCCACGTGGGACCACGACTGGATCATCCGCGACGACGGCCCGGACGACGATCTCGGCTACCCTTCGACGGCGGAACTCGCGGACGGCAGCCTCTTCACCGTGTGCTATCAGAAGGCGGCGCCGCGCGAGAAGTGCTTGCTGCTCTGGTCTCGCTGGCAATGTGAATGAACAACCTGTCAATGGAGTGCTCTATGCGGAAATCATGCCGTGGTAAACCTCCGCATCGAAACGTGTTCGGCGACTCAGTCCGCTGGACACGGTGCAGTGATCTGGCGGCATCTCAAAGAAAATCGTTTGTGGTTGATTCGATTGCTATATCCTGAGATGCACAAGGAGACCCCATGACATCACGAGAGCGAATGCTGGCGGCTATCACGGGCAAGGAGGCGGACGTCGTCCCTTGCGCTTTCATGCTGTTTTCCAACCTGCGCTCCCGTTGCCAGACCGAGGCGGAGTTTGTCGGGCAGCAACTCGCCATGGGCCTCGATGCCTGTACCCATGTCGGGTATCTCGAACCCTCGCTTCACCCCGACGCGACCGAAAAAACGTGGACCAGCCAGGAGGGCGGCGACACCCTTTTTCACCGGCGCATTGACACGCCAAAGGGCACTCTTACCCAAGTCGTCGTCCAATCCGGCGGCTGGCCGACGATCGACAACTTCCATCCGTTCAGCGACTATATTGTGCCCCGGGCGCGCGAGGTGCTCGTCAAACCGGAAGAGGACCTGGAGAAACTCCCATACGTTTTTGGTCCCTTTCAGGACGAATCGATTCGCAGGCTGAAAGAGACCGCCGAGGTTTCGCGCCGACTCGCCAGCGAACACAAGATCCTCCAGGTGGGCGGGTGGAATTCGCAGAAGTCAGCTGTCCGCCATGATGACGGCGTCATGGGCGCGGACGCCATGGCATGGCTCTCGGGCTATCTTGACGTCATGATCCTTTCCATCACCCGCCCCGACGTCATCCGGGAGTATCTCCGGATCATCCACGAATGGAACTTGCGGAACATTCAGGTCTACCTCGATGTCACCGATGCGGAACTGATCGTCCGTCGCGGCTGGTATGAAACCACCGAGTTCTGGACGCCCGCGGCGTACCGGGACCTGGTCGCGCCTTTCCTGAAGAAGGAGGCCGAGCTCGTTCACCAGGCCGGAAAGCGGCTGGGTCTGATCGTCACCAGCGCCTTCATGCCCATTTTGGACGATATCCTGGCCACCGGCGTCGATGTCTTGATCGGGCTGGATCCCCAGCAGGGCAAAGGCACAGACCTGGCGCAGGTGAAGGCGAAGTGCCAGGCTGCGAATTGCGCTATCTGGGGCGGAGTCAGCGGCGCCATGATCGTGGAGCAGGGCACGGCGGAGGATACCGAAAAGGCCGTTATCGAGGCCCTGCGCACGCTCGGCAAGGGTGGGGGTTTCGTGCTGTCCCCCGTCGACAACGTGCGGGACGACACGCCGAAGGCGTGGGACAATACGCGGAAGTTTATCGAGGTTTGGCAGCAGCATCGCGCGGAGCGCTGACCGCCGAACGGCGCCGATTCCCCGGGGTGTCTGTAGAAGAAAAGTCAGAATACAGAATCCAAGAGTCGGAATAAGATAGGACGTGGCTCGTGAAAGGGGTCTGGTTCTGATTTCTGGATTCTGGATTCTGAATTCTGGGGGGAAAATATGAAAGTGACTGTCTTTGGAGGCGGATCGACTTATACACCGGAACTGGTTAGCGGATTTCTGGCCCGGGCCAAATCATTCCCGCTCACCGAGCTCTGGCTCGCCGATGTCGACGAGGCGCGACTGGCGACGGTGGGCGGCTTTGCCCAGCGCATGGTGGAAGCCCGGGGCGCACCGTTCCGGGTCGTGCTGAGCACCGACCGGCGCGCCGCGATCCGCGGCGCGTCCTACGTCACGACGCAACTGCGCGTGGGCCAGATGGCGGCCCGCCGCGCCGACGAGTATCTCGGGCGGCGGCATGGCCTGATTGGCCAGGAAACCACGGGCATCGGCGGCATGGCCAAGGCCCTGCGCACGATCCCGGTGATTCTTCAGATCGCTGAGGACATGCGCACCCTGGCGCCCGGCGCGCTGCTGGTCAATTTCACCAACCCTTCGGGCCTGGTCACCGAAGCGCTCGTGCGCCATGCCCCGGATGTTCCGTCCGTCGGCGTCTGCAACGGGCCGATCTGGATGACGATGCACGTCGTGAAACAGTTGGAAAAGGCGGCCGGCGGTGAGGTCACGCTGAGTCGCGTGGCCTTGAACACGCTGGGGCTCAACCACCTGTCCTGGTACCGCGGCTTCACGTTCGACGGCGCCGACATCTGGCCGCGCGTGTTTGCGGACTACTTGGCTGAGTTGAAGGCGAACGCGAAGCCCGACTGGGATTACCGGATGCTCGAGATCCTGGGCCTGATTCCGTGCTCTTACCTGCAGTATTACTATTGCACCGACGTGCGGCTGGCCGACCAGGAAAAATGGCCGCCCTCACGGGCCGAGACCGTCATGGGCGTCGAGGAGGCTCTGCTGAAGCAGTATGCCGACCCGGCGCTCTCGGAGCCGCCGGCTGACCTGATGAAGCGGGGCGGCGCTTACTATTCCACCGTCGCGACCCAACTGCTCGACGCGCACTACAACAACGTGGGTGAGACGCACATCGTCAACGCCCGCCAGGCGGGCGCGGTGCCCGGCTGGCCGGCAGACTGGGTGATGGAGTTGCCCTGCAAGGTGGACCGGGCGGGCGTCCACCCGTTGCCGGCCGAACCGTTGCCGCCGTTTTGCTTCGGCCTGGTGGCGCAGGTGAAGGCCTACGAACAGCTCACCGTCGAGGCGGCGGTGCGCGGCGACCGCAAGGCCGCGTATCAGGCCCTGTTGGCGCACCCGCTGGGGCCCAAGGCCGACCGGATCCAAACGGTGCTGGACGATTTGCTGGAGACGCACCGGGCGTATCTGCCGCGGTTCTTCGCCTGAATTATATTGAGTGAATGGGGGGATGCGACGTGAAGTATTTTCTGGGCATTGACGTGGGCGGGTCCAAGAGCCACGCCCTTGTGGCCGATGAACGCGGCCGGGCGCTCGGATTCGGCGCGGGCGGGCCGGGCTGCTGGGAGAGCGTCGGCTATCCGGAGTTGACCCGGGTCCTGAAAGAGATCACGGCCAAGGCCCTGGCCATGGCCGGCCTCGGCGTGGAGCGACTGGACGGCGCCGGGATGGGACTCTGCGGCTTCGACTGGCCCAGCCAGCTCGCGGCCCACCGGGAGGCGGTCCAGCCCATCGGCCTGGCGTGCCCGGTTGCGATCGTCAATGACGCCACGCTGGGGATCTGGGCGGGCTCGTCGGAGGGGTGGGGGCTTTCCGTGGTGGCCGGCAGCGGCTGCAATTGCCGGGGCCTGAGCCGCGACCATCGGCGCGAAGGCCGTATCGTCGGCGGGGCCGGGCATTGGTCCCAGGAAAACGTGGGGGGGCTGGGGCTGACGTTCAAGGCCGTCGAGGCGGTGTCGTTCGAATGGACCCGGCGCGGGCCAGCCACGGCGCTCACACCGGCCCTGATCGATAAGTTCGGCGCGAAGGATCTCGATGACTTGATGGAGGGCATCTACGTCGGCCGGTACCCCATCGTTTCCGACGATGTCCGCCTGGTATTTCGGATCGCCCACGCGGGCGACCCCGCGGCGGTGAACGTGCTCCGCTGGAGCGGCGAGCAGTTGGGGAGCATGGCCTGCGGCGTCATCCGGCAACTGAACCTGGAGCGCGAGCCATTCGAAGTGGTGTTGATCGGCAGCCTGTACAACGGGCACCCGTTGATGACCGAGTGCATGGCGCAAACCATCCACGGCACGGCGCCCGGGGCCCGCCTGGTGCGGCTCAATGCGCCGCCCGTGGCGGGCGGCGTGTTGCTGGGCATGCATGAGGCCGGCTTTCAGCCCGCCGCCGGGGTGCGTCACACGCTGATCGAGAACGCCCGGGAGATTCGGAAAGCCGGGTGAGCTTGGCGACAAAGCATGCGGACGGCCCCTGGCTTGGCGGAATGTAAGCAAACGAACACACGAAGAGGAAATCGCAAAATGCAGGCTAATGACATGTCGAATAGCGAAATGATTTCGGTACGCGCTTTCGGCGCACAGGGCGATGGCAAGACGGATGACACGGCCGCGATCCAGAAGGCCATCGATGCGGCCCGTGACGCGGGCGGCGGCGGCGTATGGTTCCCGGCCGGGCAATATCTGTCCTCCACGCTCAAATTGCACCCCTACGTCGGCCTTTTCGGCGCGCCGACCTGGTCCTACCACAGCAATGGCGGCACCCAGATTGAGCTGTGTGACGCCGGAGCCGCGTGCCTGATCGACCTGAGCGCCGCCTATGGGGCGCGGGTGTCGGGCCTCGGGCTTTCGGGCAACAAACTGGGCAAGGGGACCGTCGGCATTTATCTGGATGGAACCCGGCACGACCAGGAGGACACGGTCTTCGTCGATAACTGCCGGATTTGCTACTTCACGGGCGACGCCGTCCGGTTCGACAGCGTGTTCGGCTTTACCCTGCGCGATACGATGATCATCTTCAACGACGGGGACGGGTTCAGTTTCACCCACTGGGACGGCTGGATCCACGACTGCATCTTCAATAACAATGGCGGTTACGGAATCCACGGCCGGCCGTGGAACGGCGCCGTCACGATCGTCAATAACCGCATTGAGTGGAACGTGAAGGGCGGCATCTGCCTGGGGCACGGCAGCGGCTTCAGCATCAACAACAACTTCATCGACCGCTCGGGCGGGCCGGGCATCCGCCTGCACGGCGGGGAACCCGTGGACCGTGGCTATGGCCGCCCGTTCGCGTATTCGATCACGGGAAACGTGATCCACCGCAGCGGCGCCAGGGTTGAGCAAGGCACGGATCTAAGCAGTCATATCCTCCTGGACTTTGTGGCGGGCGTGACGATCACCGGCAACACGATGATGACCGGGCGCGACGATAGCGGGAAGGGGCCGTTGTCGCCCTCCTTCGGGGTGGTCTACGGGGGCGTCGAAAACACCATCATCAAGGACAATACCTGGCAGGCCGGGGCGACGCAGGATTTCCTGGCGGACCGCGGCGGCAACGAGCCCTCGGTCATTATCAAGGACAACCTGGGTTGCCTCTGCCCGTCGGAGAAGTGACCGAAAGGAAGACGCGGATGCCGGAAGGAATGAAGTTGTCGTTTGCCACCCTGGGCTGTCCGGGTTGGACGCTGGAACAGATTGCCGCCAATGCCCGCGCCACGGGCTACGACGGGGTTGAACTGCGCGGCGCCGCGGGCGAGCACATCGGCCCCGAGGAGCGGCCGGCCGAGTGTGCGCGCATCCGGAAGCTCTTCGCGGCGCAAGGCGTCGCGATCGCCAGTATCATGGGCTACACGCGTTTCACCGTCGCCGACCCCCAGGCGCAGGCCGAGAACCACAAGGTCCTGGAGGGGTATATCGGCGTCGCGCGTGAAGTCGGCTGCCCGATCGTCCGCATCTTCGGCGGGCAGCGCGACGGAGCCGACCTGGCCGGGAACATCCGGCGCGTCGTCGAGGCGCTGAAGCCGCTGGCCGAGCGGGCGCAGCGCAGCGGCGTTCGACTGGCGCTTGAGACACACGACGACTGGTGCGTGGGCGCGAACGCCCGAGCCATCCTGGACGGCGTCGCCAGCCCGGCGTTAGGCCTGTGCTGGGACGTGGGCAACACGTTTTTCGTCGAGCCCATGGAGACGACGTTCGCCGCGATCCGCGGCCGGATCACGCATGTCCATTTCAAGGATGTGGCCTCCGTGGATGGCCAGGCGCGCAACACGCTGCCGGGAATGGGCCAGGTGGACCTGCGCCAGGCGCTATCGCTGCTCCACGGCAGCGGCTACACCGGCTACCTGTCGTTCGAGTGGGAAAAGAAGTGGGATGCATCGCTGGCCGAACCGGAAGTGGCATTCCCGCACTATGCCCGATTTGTGACGAACCTAATGCGGGAACTGGGCGTGCCGAGGGGCTCCGCATGACGCCGTCGGCTGGGGCCGGGAAACAGGGAGGGCGCTTGAAGAAGTCCGCGAATGGAACCATGAAACCGATTCTTTTCTCCGTCAGCTACGCCGGCTATTGGGGCCAGGCCGCGCTGGATGTGCCCGACTTCATCCGCAAGGCTGCGGCGCTCGGCTACGGGGGCGTGCAACTCGCCGGCAAACGGCCCCACCTCTCGCCGGCCGACATCAAGGACGACGAGTTGCGCCGGATCCGCGACGTTGCCGGCGAGGCGGCCGTCGAGATCGCGACCGTCGCCGCCTACAACGACTTTGCCGCGGGCGGGGCCTCGCCCATGATACCGCATGTGGAGATCCAGCTCGCCTACCTGCGCTCGCTGCTTCGATGCGCCCAGGCGCTGAACGCCAAGGTGCTGCGCATCTTCACGGGCTTCGCCACGGGCGACACCCAGCACCTGAAGGACTGGAACGCGTGCGTCAAGGCCGTCCGCGAGGCGTCGTCTATGGCCGCCGACCACGGTGTCGCCCTGGGGGTCCAGAACCACCACGACATCGCCGTGGGACTCGCGAGCTATGCCGAGTTCCTCGACGAGGTGGATCACCCCAACTGCAGGGCCATGTTCGATCCGTGGAGCGTGGCGGTGCAGGGCGAACCGGACCTGCGCGCCGCGGCCAAGGCGCTGGCGCCGCGGATGATCCAGACCACGCTGGCCGACTACGTGCGCCTGCGGCGCTTCGCCTATGTGCCGGGCGTCGAGGACTACCGTGAGCAGTCCTCCTGGCTGCGGGCCGTGCCGCTTGGGGCGGGGGATGTCATGGACCTCGGCGCGTTCATGCAGGGGCTGAAGGAGGGCGGCTTCAAGGGGTATGTCTGTTACGAAATGTGCTCGCCGCTGCGGGGCGGGGGTAGTCTGGCGAATCTGGACCGCACGGCGCGCGAATCGTTGGCGACGCTCAAGCGGCTGACTGGCAGAGGCAGAAAATCATCATGAAGAAGGCTGATGACGCGAGAATCTTCAAGACCGACCGGCGCATTCGCCTGGGGATCTGGGGATTGGGCCGCGGGATGAGTTTCTACGACTCCTGCCGGTACCTGAACATCGACGTGGTCGCGGGTTGCGATTACAATGAGCACATGCGCAAGGCGTTCTCGGAGCACAATCCCGGCGCCTTCGTCACCGCCGATGCCGAGGAGTTCCTGAGCCAGGATTTCGACGCAGTGCTGCTGGCCACCTTCTGTCCGGCTCATGCGGGCGACGCGATTCAGTGCCTCCAGGCGGGTAAACACGTGCTGTCCGAGGTGACCGCCTTCCACACCATGGCCGAAGGTGTCCGGTTGGTGGAGGAGGTCAAGAAGCGCGGCCTGGTCTACAACCTGGCCGAGAACTACCCCTTCAGCGCCGCCAACATGTGGCTGGCGAACCGGTGGCGCGAGGGGCTCTTCGGCGAGCTCATGTACGCCGAGTACGAGTACGTGCACGAGTGCCGTTCGCTCGCCTATACCTACATTGACGGCCTGCCCGTCCAGCCCGGCCACACCGTTCACAACTGGCGCAGTTGGATCAATTTCCACTATTATTGCACGCATTCGCTCGGCCCGGTCATGGTGATTACCGGCACCCGGCCGATCCGGGTCGAGGCGCTGCCCGTCAGGATGCAGTTGGCGGGCTACCTGGGGAAGGGCGGTGATTTCCTCGGCGCCATGACGCCCTCGCTCATCGCCATGAACAACGGCGGCGTGGTTCGCAATCTGATGGGCGCGACCACGAACGATACGCATAACCAGCGCCTCTGGGGCCTGCTCGGCGCCGCCGAACAAGGTGCCGGCGGCCTGTGGCTGCGCCTCGGCGCCGAGGGCAGCGCGCCGAAGTTCCAGGTGAACCCGAAGTGGGAGGGGCTGGGCGAACTGGCGGCCCGGACCGGCCACGGCGGCGGCGACTTCTGGGTGCTTTACTATTTCGCCCGCGAGATCCTCACCGGCGAGAAGGGGCCCTTCGACATCTACGGCGCGGCCGACGTCACCATCCCCGGCATCCTGGCGTTCCGTTCGTCGCGTGAGGAGGGCAAGCCCTACGATGTCCCTGACTTCCGGAAACGCGCGGCGCTCGACAAGTGGCGCAACGACGACTGGGCTCAGAAGCGGTACCACGTCAAGCGCGGCGTCTTCGCGGGCGCGGGACTCAACGCCGACGCCCGCCGGTTCACCACCGTGATGAAGAACCTCGTCCGGTTCACCACGATGTACCGGGCCTATGTCGACTGGAAGAAGGTCCGCGCGGCCATGACGAGGCCCGAGGAGTTTCTGGCGGTCGAGCAGAATCTGCGGGACAACTACGCGGCCCTGCTCGAGGCTTACCGCGCCGCGCGCCGGATCGTTGACGCCTATCCCAAATCGGACGGCGCGCGCGTGCTTCGCGAAATGCTGGAGATCGGCCACGAAAAGCAGGCACTGCGCGATGTGGCGGCCTTGCGCCGGAAATTCGGAGAAGGCCGGTCGATCGTGTTCCAGAACGGGTCGGCCAGCGACCTGCGGCCGAAGCCCAAGGCCATCGGCCTGGCCCGGCTTCCGGGCCGGGGCGTGAAGTTCAGCCCGGCGCCCTACAATGCCGATGGCCGGTTCCTCGATATCCGCCAGGCCCATAGGGGGCGCGACGGGCTGGTCTATCTGCGCGTGAACCTCTCCCTGCACAAGAGCGGCCCGGGGCGCCTGCTGTACAACGCGGACGGGCCGTTCAAGATCTGGGTCAACGGCCGCGAAGCGGGGTGTCATCCGGACGCCGCCACCCCGGCCCGGCATGATGCGCGTTGCGCGGATGTGTCCTGGCGCAAGGGGAGCAACACAATCGTCTATGCCATTGACACGAACCGCGGTCTCGCCTGGTGTGGCGTCGGCCGCGCCGTGGTGCCTTGAGGCGGTTGTGCGGCGGAAGCGGGCGCCCCGGGGGCCGGCAGGAGGAGTACGAGCATGAGCGTTCATCTGGTGAGTTCAATCGAGGCCCGCGACTTTGGGGCGGAGACTCTGCGTATCGGTGACCTCAACGGCGATGGGGCCCCTGATCTGCTTTTTGTGCAGAGCGTATATGGGTCCCGCGAGATCACCTGCCTGACGGCTGCCACGATCCTCGGCGATAGGCTGTGGCAATCGGGCAAGCCGTCGGCGGATAATGGGCGGGTCTATAGCGATCTGCCGGTGCAGGTCTACGACTGGGATGGCGATGGCGTGAACGAGGTCATCTATATCCGCCAGGCGATCTATGCCGAACCGGTGGAATATGGTGAAGAGAAGATCCGGGAGCGGGCCACACGCTACGAGGGCGCGGCCACCCTGGTCGTTCTCGACGCCACGACCGGCCGGGAGAAGACCTCGTTTCCGGTCCCGGCGCCGGCGGACGATGCCCTGCTATTCGCGGACTTGACCGGCCGCGGCCGTCGCGAGGACCTGGTGATCAAGGACCGCTACTGGAACATGTGGGGCATCGCCCATGACGGCCGGGTCCTGTGGCGTTGGGAGGGCTCGCCGGGTCACTACCCCGCCGTGGCGGACGTGGATGGCGACGGCTGCGACGAGGTCTTTGTCGGCTACGCCCTGATCGACCATGACGGGCGCCCGTTGTGGCAAAAGGAGTGGGGCGATTCGCACCAGGATGCCGCCTACATGGCCCGCCCGCCGGGCGGCGAGTGGCGGTTGCTGTTTGGGAACCACGGGCTGCATTGCCTCGCCGTTGACGGCACGGATCTGTGGCACCACCCGCTCCATGAGGCCCAGCACGTCGTGGTGGGGAAATACCGGGCGGATTCCCCGCTGCAGGTCGCCGTGATCGACCGCGGCTTTCCGCGGACCCCGGAGGGCAAATCCGCCGACCTTTATCTCTACGACCTGGCGACGGGCCGGGAGCTCTGGAAGCGCCGGCAGCCGCCGGGCGGCTGGGTGGCCGCCTGCACAGACATCCGTTGGAGCGGCGCGGGCGAGCGCCAGGATATCATGGTCTATGAACGCGGCATGGGACAGCCCGTGGCAGTTTACGATGGCGACGGCAAGATCGTCGACGAGATGCCGGTGCCGCCCGAGATCTGCAGCACCTACCACAGCGGCGAAGGTAGTAATCCGGGCATCCACCTTTGCTACCGCGCCGATGTCTGGGGCGACAGCCGCGAGGAGGTCATACTGGCGGGTTGGAAAGGCGTCCGCATCTACGCGAATGCCCGGCCCCTGGCCTTGCCCACACTCTACAACCAAACCCTTTATACCGGCATGTAAACGCGCAGAAGTGCCCTATGGAAAACGAAGCACTAAACATGGATACATTGATTCCCGGCCAGAAGGCGCCGGTCATGAGGAGACGACTATGAAACTATGGGCAGTGATGGCAGTGGCGTCGGCCGCGATGTGCTGGGTGTCGGAGATGTCGGTGGCTGGAGAGAAGACTATCATTTTGCGCGAATATGTCGGCCAGAGTTGGTCCAACCAGTTGGTGACGTACACCTTCGAGGCCGGGAAGGGGCAGTGCGACGCGGATTCGGCCAGAATAACCGGTCCCGGCGGGCCGGTGGCCTGCCAGTTTTCCGACGTCGAGCTTTGGCCGGGCAGCCGGTTCGTCAAGGCCGCCAAGCTTTCGTTCGTGGTTGCCGAGCTAAAGCCTCTGACCCGGAATACGTACACCGTCACCTTCTCTGACAAAGGCGAGGGCGCTGCGCCCGCGTCGGACGTCAAGGTCGCCTCCGGCGACAAGACGGCGGAACTGGAGAGCGCCGCCTGTGGGGTTCGCATCCTGGCGGGCGAGAAGGTCTACGACGCGCCTGCCGCGGCGGCCGACGTGCCCGGTCCCCTGGCGGGCGTGCGAATGCCGGACGGCTCGTGGGCGGGCGGCAGTAGGCTTTACGGCAAGGCGGCCGTGAAATCCTACTCATCGAAGATAACGGCCAACGGTCCCGTCTTTGCACGCGCCGAGATGGTCTACGTCTACGCCGACGGCAACAAGCTGAGCTTCATTGTGCAGGTTACCTCCGGCGACAACGGTGCGCTTTGGGACATGCACACCGACCGCGAGAACCTGGACGCCGGTCTGGAGTTCACGTTGGGCGCGGCCCCTGGCGCGGATAAGATCCTCATGCCGAAAGGCCCCGGCCAGTGGGCCAGGAAGGATCGCGCGATGGCGCTGGCCGTATCCATGGCCGGAACGAACCTCCTGGTCACTCCCCGGACGCACATCACCCAGATCTTCCCCTGGTCCGCCTCGGCGGTGTCGATCGCCCCGGCCACGGGCGGCGGGGAAATCGTGGTCCGCTCCCGCGATGCCGGGGCGTGGGTCGACCCCGTTCCCTACACCTACTCGGGCTCCAAGTCCTGGAACCTGGGGATGATCGAAAAGCTTTGGACGCCTTGGCAGAAGAAGGGCCTGGGTATCCTCTGCGCGCAGGACAAGACCATTGGATTGAGAGTTTCCCTGGCGCAAGGAGCCAGGAAATGGGGCGTCTGGACCGGCGAGCCAAAAATCGGCGAGCAACTGAACGTCGTTAAGGATTACGTCCTGGAATGGCCCCAGGGTCCGAATGAAAGGAATCCCCGCCTGTTCGTGACGCGCGACGAAGCGCAGTCGGCGACCGCCAAACTGACGCCAGGCAGCGCCGCCAACCTTCGCATCGAACTGGCGAAGCTGGGAGACTACGACGTGATGAGGGGGTGCTTCCCGCTTGTGGGCTCCTATGACAACCTGATCGACAGCGCAGCGGTCTCCGAGCAGGAGCGGCCGCTGCTTCGCGCACAGATGGCGTATCTTGGCTACGTGATGGCCGACCCGGGGACCTGGAGCCAGGAGCGAGGCTACTGCAGCGGCAATCCGAACATGAGCTGCTCCTACACGCTGGCCAGGGGCATCATCGCCTGTGTCATTCCCGATCATCCGATGGCGAAGACGTGGGCCGCGCAAGCGGTCGGATGGATGGACACCTGGTTGGCGGAAGAGGTGGGCCCGGCCGGCGAGTGGATGTGCGAGGGCATGCATTACGGGCAGGTCAGCATGTCGCCGATGACGGCATTCGCTGTCGCCGCGCGCAACGCGGGCTACCACGACTTCTTCGGCGACGAGCGCTTCCGCAGGGTGCTGCTGTACTTTTCGCGGATGTACGGCCCGCCTGATGTGCAGCGGGGGAATGTGCGCTGCTATCCGACGGTGGGCCGGGGATTCCATGCCGAGATCTGGTGCCACGACGGAATTGCCGCCAAGGCAACGGCCAAGTCCTACCCGGACTACTCCAAGGTCATGCAGTGGGCGTGGCTCCAAGCCGGCAAGCCCCAACACGATGAAAGCTATTTGGGCGGGTTCGAGGCTCAATACATGGACGCGACGCTTCCGGCCGAGCAGCCCGACTGGGGCTCGGAGCTTATCCCCAACCTCTGCGCCCTGTTCCGCAGCGGGTTGGGCACATCCAATGAGAACTATGTGCTGCTGCTCTCGGCCGTCGATTCCATGCGCAACCTTGACGTCTGGACCCCGAACGTGGGCAGTCTCGCCACGTGGTACGCGAAGGGACGGAAGGTCTCCGCAGCGTTCTTCTTCGATGGCAGCTACGCCTCTGCCCACGAACTGACCCGGGACGGTGTGATGCTCGCGCGGAATCATGCCGCCGGCGACAAGGCCGCCACGCCATTCGGCTACTACACCAAGACGGCGGTAGAAGGTTTCGCCGCCTTGCCGGCGGCCGACTACGTCCGCGGAACCTACACGATCACCAAGCCCGATGACCGGGACTGGCTGCCGGATGCTCTGCCGTCGTGGCCCAAGGTCAAGGCCGCAACGGAGCCGCAGCTTGCCTGGACACGCCAGGCCTTGTGCGTCCGCGACGCCAACCCGACCGGCGCCAGCTACATGGTCTTCCTGGATACCACTGAAGGCGGCCAGCCCACGGAGTGGCAGTTCCGATCGGTCTCCGAGAAGCTGGGCGAGGCTTCCAAGGCAGCGGATATGGATAAGTTCCTGGCCGACAAGCCCGGCGATAAGCCCGTCGACGCGCGCGAGATCAAAGGCGACCGCTTCACCGCCGCCGGGACCACAGGCGTTGACCTGGAGTTCTTCGTAGCCAACCCCACGGACACGCCGCGCCACACGATTCGCTACGGCGGGCAGGTCGGCTGGCTGAAGCTCCCCGATTTCCGCGACTTCCTCAATCTCCAACTCCCCGGCGACGGCCACTATCTGGTGGCTGTCTTCCCGCATGAGCGAAAAGAGCCCGCCCCGACTTTCGCCAGACTCGGCGACGGCAAGGTCATCAAGGTGGCCGGCTCATTTGGCACGGATTACGTATTCCTGAGCCACGAATCCGCCTCGGCTAAGGCCGAGAGGGCGGCGTTTGAAGGCACCGCGGCCAGCGTGCAGGACCGGCCCGCCACCGGCGTGGCGCTTACGCTATCCGCCGGGGGCAGCGTGACGTACCAGAAATACACTCTGGCGAGCGCCTCGGCTGCCTGCCTGAAGGCAGAGCCGGCCGCCCTCACTCTGGTCCTTCCTGCCGACCACAAGGGAGTCGAAGTAACGATCGCCGCCCCAGGCAATTGGAGCGCGCCCAAGGGCGTGGAGTTAAAGACCAACGACAAGAAACAGAAAGTACTGACGATCCCCGCAGGCACCACAACTGTAAGACTGAACTAGAGCAAGGGAACTCCATATGCGTCTGACGCCGATCAATGAAGCTGAAGCGATACTCGATCCGCTCTGGGATCCCGCCCAGAGCGAGTTGAGCCAATGGACCGTCGAGCCGGGCCCGGCCCATGGGTTGACGATCCGGCAGAACTGGTGCTGGGCCGAGTTCGAGTGGGCGCGCCGCCCGGCGGCGGGCCCGGCGTTGCGCATGCGCCGCGCCTGCGGCATCGATTGCGGCGGCTACGACCGCTTGGTGCTCTCGGTCATGGCGCCGGAAAAGGCGGTGGTACGGCTCATGGCGGAGACCGACCGCGGTTCGCGCCGTCTCGACGCGCCGCCCGCCGGTCTCAAGAAGAAGGAACTGGCGTTGGATCTCGAGGGCGCAACGCGCCTCGAGTCCGTGACGATCGAGATCGAGGCCGGCGCCGAGGGCGTGGCGCAGGGCTGGTTCAACTGGCTCGGACTGCAGCACAGCGGCCGGCTGGCGCACAAGCTCAAGCCGCAGACAACCTGGGACGCGCGCTGGGAAAAGCACCTCAAGCCCGACGGCTACGCGCCGCAGTTCAAACCCAGCTACGGGCTGGTGTTGAACACCGAAGAACTGGCGGCGTTGCGCACGCGACACGAGGCGCTGGTGGCGGCCGGGACGCCTTCGCCGTTTGCGGTGGCCGCCGAGGCCGCGCGGGCCACAACTCCGGAGGGGTTGATTCATGGATTCGTCAACTTTTGGTGGGACAGCCGCTATAACCGTGAACGCGACCATGGCCGGTTCATCCTCAATCACGGCCTGAACGCGGCCATTGCCGGGCACTTGCTTCAGGATGCCAGCCTGCTGCGCCTGGCGGCCCGCTTTGCCCTGAGCATCGGCCTGTGCGGCAAGTGGGACGACGGCTTCATCTGCGCATTCCCCGGCGGCACGTTCGATCACCGCTGCTTTGTGCAGAGCCTGTGCGCCTATGAGGTGGCCGGCATCCTCGACCTGGCCGGCGAATATTTCACCGACGTGGGGCGAGACTTTCTCCTGCGTCGCCTGGCCGAGGAGGCCATCGGATCGATTCAGTTCAATACGTGGAAATACGATTATATCTTCCACTGCAACCAGCTGGCCTGGTTCAGCCCGGGCCGCATGCTGGCCCTTGGCGTCCTGAACCGCCACTGGCCCCGCGTGCGGCCCTATCTCGACATCGCCTATGGCGAATTATGCGAGAGCCTCGAGGCCACGATTCTGCCCGACGGCGGTTACGTCGAAGGGCCCACCTATTTCGGCTGCGTCGGCCGCTACGCCGGGCTGGGCGTTTACCATTACAGCCGGGCGCTTGGCCAACCCATGGCCGGCCTGATCCCCCCGGCCATGCAGCGCTGCGGCGCCTTCGCCGAGGCCCTGGTCAGCACCGACGACGGGAGTGACCTGGTGCCCATTTGCGACGCCGTCCCGCAGCACGGCATCATCTCGCAGGCCATCATGGCGGGCCTGCTGCCGGAAAGCGCCTGGGCGCCGATGCTGAAGAAGGCCATGGCCCGGAACGGCGGCTGGCCGGCCAGCCTGGCGCCCGGCAAAGACACGGTTCCCGCCCTGGTTGACGCCGCCATCGCCTGGGACCTGACGGAGCGACTGCCGGGCGGCGCGCACCAAGCGCAACCGCTCGTCGTCCTGCCCGACATGGGGCCGCTGGCCTCCCAGCGTCGGCTGGGCGCGCACTGCGTCAAGCTTTTCATCCAGGGCAACAGGGCTGGGGCCGGGCATACGCACGAGGACAAGGGCAGCTTCGTGCTCGAGTTCGCGGGCGACACGTTCGCGCTGGACCCGGGCACGTGCGACTACAGCCACCCTCTGGCCGGCCTTCTCCAGAACTGCGAGCGGCACAACATGCTCGTGCCGTACGGCACCGCCGAACGGCCCGCCCCGCAATGTCCGCTCCCGCCCGACGTGAAGCCGCAGGGCCGGGGCGATGCCACCGCCTTTCACGCCCAACTCGACGCCACGCCGGGGTGGGGGCGGTACTACCGCCACTGGCGCCGCGCGTGGGATTCGCCCAGCCCCGACCGGCTGGCCATAACCGACGACTACGAGCTTGTGTCGGGCGAGGGCGTTGAATTCTACTGGCAAACACGGCTGCCGGTGACGGTGGACGGCGCGCGTGCCGTCATTACCGGGCAACGCGGGCGCGCCGTGGTCGATGCGCCGGCGGGGTGCGCCTGGCGGGTCGAGGAACTGCCCCTGCTGGAAGGTATCCAGCGCCGTGTCGCGTTCCGGCACCCAGGCATGGCCGGCACGTTGACCGTGCAGGTGCATCTGGAAGCAACGGACAGCAAGAAGGAACAGCGACATGCAACGCATACCCGATGATCTCCTGCCGGACGGTTCCCGGCTCAAACGGTGGGACGACCAGACGACCTATTCGAGGGTCTATCACGTGGCCAAAGACCACCCGAGCGCCTCGGACGAGAACCCCGGGACGGCGGACCGGCCGCTGGCGACCCTCGGCCGGGCGGCCGCACTCCTGCTGCCGGGCGAGAAGGCGGTCATTCATGCCGGGACCTATCATGAGTGCGTGGCGCCCGCCCGGGGCGGGACGGCGCCGGACCGGATGATCGCCTACGAGGCCGCGCCCGGCGAGCGCGTCGTGGTTACCGGCGGCGAATTCTGGACGCCGGCGGCGAGGCCCAGTGAGGGCTGGAGCGGCACGGGGCCGGCCTGGATGGCGGATTTGCCGGAGCACCTCTTGGGCGGCTTCAACCCATTCCAGGTCCGCAACATCTACGACTACATCACCTACTACGGCCGGCTCACCGATCCGGACTGGATGCGCCGGGTCATGCTGCGCCGGGCCATGGTATTTCTGGACGGCGTTCGGCTGAAACAAGTCTTCTATCCGGGCGAGCTGGCGGCGAAAGACGGCGTGTTCTGGGTCGAGGAGCCCGGGCTGCGGATTCACTTCCGCCTGCCCGGCGCCCGCCCGCCCGAGGGGGTCACCCTCGAGATCAGCGCCCGCGAACAGGTTTTCGCTCCGCGCGAGCGAAACCTCGGGTATATCCGTGTCAGCGGGCTGATCCTCCGCCATGCGGCCACCGCGCTGCCCGTTCCCCAGCGCGGGGCGCTGAGCACCAACCGCGGCCACCACTGGATCATCGAGGACAATACGGTCGAATGGTCGAATGCGTTGGGCATGGACATCGGGTGCCAGCATTGGACCGGCACGGTTCCCGCGGTGGTGGGCAGCCACATCGTGCGGCGCAATACCGTCCGGACCTGCGGCCTGTGCGGCCTGGCAGGGGCGGGCGGTGTCTGGGACACGCTCATCGAGGACAACATCTTTGAAGACATCGGTCACCTGGACCTGGCGGCCAACGCCGAGGGCGGCGGGATCAAGCTCCACGGACCCCGCAACACCCTGTTTCGGCGCAATGTGTTCCGTCGGCTCCACATCGGGGGGATGTGGCTCGACTGCGATGCGTTCAACTGCCGCATCACGAACAACGTCTTTGCCGAGATCTACAGCGGGGGCGGCCTCTACTCGGAGATGAACTATGACGCGAATCTCGTGGACAACAACCTGTTCTGGGATCTCCGCATCGCGGAGGGCCAGCCGAAGGAGTTGGGCGGCTGCGGCTCGGCCGTCTACGCCGACTGCAACGAGAAGCTGCTGGCCGTGCACAACGTCTTCGGCCGGATTGAGGGCGATTGCATCCTCTTTGGGCTGAGCCAGCACGACCGCCGGCATCGCGGGCGGACCGGCCTATGCCGGGCCAATGTGGCGCTCAACAACGTGACCTCCTGCTGCGGCCACCGGGTGCATCTGGGCCGGCGCGAGGAAAACCGGAGCGACGGGAACCTGTTCGATAAGCGTCACGACGACTGTTCCTTCTACATCGGTTATCCCCTGCCGGGGAATTTCCAGCACTTCGCCGGCTGGCGCGAATACTTCGGCCTGGATGCGCACTCGGTACAGGCGGAGGTCAACGCGAACTTCGATGTAGATACGCTCACGCTGCGCTGGACGGTGAAGGGCTCGCTGCCCATCTGCCAACCCTTCCGCATCGGGGAAATCGACTTCGCGCCTGCAATACCCGGCCCATTCGATCCGGCCGAATGGAACAAGAGCATTGCCGGGCAGGAAGGCTGCCAGGTGTTCCCGAATGGTTTCAAGGCGCGGTGAGAATGAGGATTCATCCATGAACACGACTCCCGAGCCTATTCCGTCTGCGTCCCGCGCGTTGCATCTGCGCTGCGAGCCGGCTTCCCTGCCGGAAGAGGCCCTGCGCTTCCAGGCTGATCTTTCGAAACGCCTGGCCGGCCACGACATGGTGTGGGGCGAACCGTCGGGGCCGCCCTCCTCCTGGAAGGAAGGCGCGCCGCTGGGCAACGGCGATTTCGGGGCCCTCGTCTACGGGCACCCCGACAACCTGTCGTTCGCGCTGGGCAAGACTGACCTGTGGGACCGCTCGGGCTCCGGCCGCAGCGGGTTCCCGGCCGGCACGTTCGACGAGTTCCGGAAGACCTACCTGGAGCAGGACAAGGACGCGTTCAAGAAGATGAGCCAGGCCCCGGCGGGCTTCGAAGCCCAGCATGCCACCACGGCGGGCATGTTCCGCCTGCACCTGGCTGACGCGGTCGGCACCCTCGCGCCGGCCTTGCGCGTGTCGCTCTGGGAGGGTATCGCGCACCTGACCGGCGCGGCGGTCCTGTACGGAAAGCCGCACAGCAACTTTGACGGAAGCGTGCTCGTCTCCCGCGCCTACCGGACGATGTCCCTGCGCGTCGCGCTGAGCTATGGCACGCTGGGCCCGGTCGCGTGGGAGTTGTCGCGCGAACCGCACGCGCCGCATGCCGCCCCCGTCGCGGGGACCGGCGACGGCATGGCCTGGGTGCAACAGACGTTCACCACGGGTGATACGGTCGTCGTGGCCCTCGCGGCCAACGTGCCGCTCGGTGCGTGTCCCGTCGGCGGCCGGCTGGCCGGCGCCCTTCAGGCAGGCGACGTGACGGCGGTCGAGGTGCATCTCACGGTGGTGACTTCGCGCGACGCGGCCGATCCCCTGGCCGAGGCCCGCGCCCGACTGCTCCGGGCCCGGTCAGCCGGGTTTGAGGTCATCGCGCAGGAACACCGCGCCTGGTGGGCGCAGTACTGGAAGCGCGCCTACGTCTGCTTGGACGACGCGGCACTGGAAAAGTGGTGGTACACGTCGCTTTACCTGTGCGGGTCCACCCTCGAGCCCGGCTGCCAGTCGCCCGGCCTGCAGGGTGTGTGGATCAAGGAGAGTGTCCCGGCCTGGTTCGGCGATTACCACAGCAACGTCAACATTCAGGCCGTCTACTGGGGTCTGTATGCGGCCAACCGGGTCGACTACCTGGAACCGTACGTCCGCCTGCTGCATGACATCGCCCCCCAGTCCCGGAAGGACACGCACGAGTACTTCCGGATGCGCGGCCTCCGTTTCCCGCACGCGGGCGGCATCGACGGCGTCGAATTGACGAACGGCGCCTACGCGCTGCTCGGCGTGTCGGTCGGCGGCTCCGGCTGGCTGGCCCAGCTCCTGTGGCAGGTCTATGACTACACGGGCGACCGGGCCTACCTGCGCGACCAAGCCTACCCGCTGCTGAAGGACGTGGCGTTGTTTTACGAGGACTACCTGACGTGGGACGCAAAAGCCAACCGCTATGTGCTGGAACCGTCCGTGCATTTCGAGGCGCTCCTGCCCGGGTTTGCCGGCTGGGGACGGAACAGCCTGTATGAATTGACCATGGTCCGCGTCGCCTTCGGCTGCGCGCTGGCGGCGGCCGAGGTCCTCGGCACGGACCGCGAAGACCAGGCCCGCTGGCAGAAGGTGCTCGCGCAACTGCCGGATTTCCCGACCGATGCCGAGAAACGGCTTTGGATCGGGTTCGAGGGCCGGGACGTGCGCGAGTTTGGTTCGCACCAGTTCTCCTTGCCGCCCGTCTTCCCTGGGGAGCTGGTGAGCCTCTGGCACGGCGACGCCGCGTGGCGGGCCCGCGCGCTCGCCACGCTGGAGGATCCGCTTACGGCGAAGAGCGCCACCGGCGGGGCCTGGTGCGGCGGCCAGGGCATCCGGGAGATCATCCGGCTGGGCCGGGCGGAGGCGGCCGCCGCGGCCGCCCGGTGGAAGCCCGGCGACCGCACCAACGGGCTGACCCACAACTGGAACAGTTTCTACCTGCAGGCCGACCACGGACCGGGCATGTGCAGCGTGCTCAGCGACATGCTGGTCCTGGGCGTGGGCGGCGTCGTGCGGCTGTTCCCGTGTTTCCCGAAGACCATCCCGGCGGCCTTCCATAACCTGCGGACGCCGGGCGCGTTCCTGGTGTCGGCCGAGAAGCGCGGGGAAGCGGTCGACTACGGGCTGGTCCAGAGCCTGGCCGGGAACCCGCTGCAGGTGGCCAACCCGTGGCCCGGCGAAACCGCCCGGCTTCGGGACCTGGCGACGGGCGCGGTCTTGCTCGCGTCCGACGCGGCGGTCCTGGCCCTGCCGACGGTCGCGGGCCAGCGCCTCGTGCTGGATCGGGCCGCGCAGCCCTATGAATCGGTGTCTTTGAAGCAGGACTAGAGAATGACCAACAACGCGAGGATCCATGAAGAATCAGTACAGACTGCGTCTGGGTGTGTGTCTAATCGCCGTCGGCATGGTGGTTTCCGTGCACGCTGAGGTGAAACTGGCGGCGCCGTTCGGCGACCACATGGTGCTTCAGCAGGGGCAGCCCGTGCCGGTGTGGGGCAAGGCCGCGCCGGGAGAGAAGATCACCGTCACTTTTGGTGGCCAGTCGCAGAGCGCCGTGGCCGCGAGCAACGGGACCTGGCGCGTCGACTTGAAGCCGATGAAAGCCGACGCCTCGCCCCGCGACAGGGTTGTCGCCGGCGCCAGTACTGTGACTTGCTCCGACGTGCTGGTGGGCGAAGTCTGGCTGGCCTCCGGCCAGTCGAACATGGCCATGGCCATGAAGAGCAACCGGCGCGGGCCGGTGCTGGACGCCGACGCCGAGATTGCCGCCGCGAACTGGCCGAATCTGCGCCTGTTCCAGGTGCCGGTCGGAGAAGAGGCCAAATCGCCGGCCGTCAACGCCTGGAAGCCGTGTTCGCCCGACGTGGTGCCGTCGTTTTCCGCGGTGGCCTATTTTTATGGCCGCGAAATCCAGACGACGCTCAAGGTTCCGGTCGGCATGATCAGTGCGGCGCTGGGCGGTTCGGCCATCGTCCCGTGGACGCCGCCGGACGGCAAACTGTACGAGGGCTGCGTGAAGCCGCTCATCCCTTACGGAATGCGGGGTATGATTTGGTACCAGGGCGAGGCGGATCCGCGGCTTTCGTACAGCAACGACATGCGCACGCTGGTGACGAGACTGCGCGGGGAGTGGGGCATCGGCGAGTTTCCCGTTTACTACGTCCAGATCGCGCCGGCTTACGATTTCAAGCCGAACGAATTGCCGGTGCTCTGGCAGGCCCAGTTGGCCGCCTTGGACATCCCGAATACCTACATGTCGCCCTCCGCCGATCTCGGTGTGAACCTCCATCCGCCGGACAAGCACACGGTGGGTCGCCGGCTGGCGCGCATCGCCCTGGCGCTCACGTACCGGCAGACCAAGGAGGAATATTCCGGGCCGGTCTTTCGTACCGCCAAGATCGAGAAGGGCGTTATCCGCCTGGCTTTCGACCATGCCGAGGGGTTGCGCTGCTCGGACGATGGGGCGCTGACGTGGTTCACGGTGGCCGGGAGCGACCGCGTGTTTCATCCCGCGACGGCGAAGATCGAAGGTGCGAGTGTGGTGGTGTCGTCCGCTGAGGTGCCGGAGCCGGTTGCGGTGCGGTTCGCCTGGGATAAACTGGCGGGCGTCAACCTCGTGAACGGCGCCGGGCTCCCGGCGTATGCATTCCGCACGGATGACTGGCCGGTAAACACCGAGGAGCCCAAGCCGTTTCACGCGGACCTGATGCTCCCGCGCGGCGCGGCCGTGGCCGATCTAGACGCCGCGCGCCCGCAGCTCGACAAGGCGGTGGAGCGGACATTCCAGCGCGGGGGACGCGAGTATGCCAAAGTCGCCCTGGCCGTTGCCGGCGAGTCGGTGCTGATGCGCATGCGGGTGCTCGATTATCGCATCGGCGCGGCGCAGACGAACTGGGCCGGGGCCTCGCTCGACATCTATCTTTGCCCGGGTGACTCCAACCGTGTCCGCCAAGTCGTGTTCGAACTGCAGGGGCCGGGACGGGCAGCGAAGGCCACCGGCTACGAAATGGGGAGCCCCAGGCCAGGGACCGTTCCGGGCGCATGGCGCGTGGCGACGGTCAGCGAGGGCGCCTACACGTTCGAGGCCGCGCTGCCCCTGTCGTATTTCGGGGTTGCCGGGGACGCCAAGTCGTTTCTGGTGGACGCGGCCGTCAATGCGGCGCCTTGCCGCGAACAACGGCCCGAGTACCTGTGGCTCTACTCGCCGCAATTCGCGTTCTCCCGCAACGGGTTCTTTGCCCAGGTGTCGACCAAGTAATACCGTTGAAGAAATCACAGACGCTGATTTTGTGGCTGCGGAAAGTCTGGCTCGGCCCATCTGCTATTCTTTGCGATTAGATATATTTTGCATAGGCTCTGTATATCCCGTATACTCAGTTTGTTCTTTGTAGAGTCGGGTCCATCGGCTAGGTTGCGAGGCGGGGTTACCCGTGCTCGGGCAGCCGCCGTTGAGGGGGAGACGTAACCGCGGAAGCAGAGATCCAGGCAAGCAACTCGGAACCGTAACGGGGAGGCGCGTCGATGAAGAGGATGAGACTGGCGGCTGTTGGGATGGTGTTGGCATTCGTGCTGGCGGCGCCGCAGGCGCACGGGGTGGCGGCATCCGGCGGGATAATGACGAATTACTTCGCCGGCGGCACCGGGTATTTCGCCCACATCTTCATGACGGTGGGAACCACGAGCTTTACAGTGCTCGCTGGGGGCAATGTCGAGGTGCTGGCGGTCGGGGGTGGCGGCGGCGGCGGCGAAACCATTGGGGGGGGCGGCGGCGGCGGCGGGTATCTCTACACTAATGGGTTCGGTGTGACCGCCGGTAGTTATACCGTGATCGTGGGCGGCGGGGGTAGGGGCGGATGGGATGGAGCGGGTTCGTATCCCCCGGGAGCCAAGGGCACCGATTCCGTGTTTGGCGCACTGACCGCTATCGGCGGCGGCGCTGGCGGCGGGTACAACATGAATGCCTCCGGAACGGGCGGCTCAGCCGGTGGAAATGGAGCAGGCGGAGGCCTACGCGCCGGGTACACAGCCGGTCAAGGCAATGACGGCGGGGTTGGGGACGGCAGTAATGCCGGCGGCGGGGGTGGCGGGGCCCGTCTGGCGGGTGCCGCGGGAGTTTCTTCCGTGGGCGGAAAGGGAGGCGATGGAATCACCAATTCCATCTCAGGGGTGGCAACCGTCTATGCCGGCGGCGGGGGCGGCGGGATGCGCACTATCTTCAGCGGTGGTGCTGGCGGACTGGGCGGCGGCGGGAACGGAAGCAACTACACGGGGGCGGCGGGCGCGAGCAATACCGGGGGTGGCGGGGGCGGCGGCGGCTATGCCGGTGGCGCGGACAAAGCCGGCGGCGACGGCGGCTCCGGTATTGTGATCGTGCGGTACGCGTTCGACGCCAACTTGCCGACGATCGCCAACGGCGCGGCCCAGAACCTGCAGACGACCTCGGCGGACTTGGTCGGCACGCTTCTTTCCACGGGATCGGCCCCGACGACCGTGTCGATCTACTGGGCCACCAACGATGGCGGGACCAACGCGGCGGCCTGGCTCGCGAATGGGACCAACGCGAACCTGGGGCCAGCGATTACCGGCCAGACGTTCACCAACACGGCCAGCTCGCTCACGACGGGCACACTCTACTATTTTAACTTCATGGCCAATAACGCGAGCGGCGCAGTGTGGGGCAGCAGCGGTGGTTCGCCGTCGTTCCAGACCGCCGGTCCGCCGATAGTGAACAACGCGGGCGGCGCCTCCGCCGTCGGGTTCACAACCGCCATCCTGAACGGCAACCTGACCGCCGGCCTTACCGGGCACGTTTACATCCTGTGGGGGCCGAACCCGGCGAGTCCGGCGAATACGAACGATCTCGGCGTGCGGACGATGGGGCCATTCTCGACCAATCTCACCGGGTTGATCCCGGACACGACCTACTACTACGCCTGCTATGCCACGAATGACTATGGCGACTACCTGGCGCCGTTTACGAGTTTCGCCACTTTCGGTGTGACCTGGAACGGGGCCGGCGACAAGACCAACTGGTTCGATCCCAACAACTGGAGCGGGGGCGTGCTGCCCGGCCCCACTAACAACGTCATCATCACCAACACGGCCCTGGTCCAACTGACCAACAGCGTTACGGTGGGGTCGCTAACGATCAGCAACGCGACAGTGACGTTCACCAATTGGAGCACCGCGCTGCAGGCCTCCAATCTTTTCATTCGCAACGCCGGGTATTTGAAGACGGTGTTGTGCGGCACCAACGGGCTGCCTTCGGACACCAATCGGATCTATGTGGTCTGCACGAACCTGACCATCGATGCCGGCGGGTTCATCGACGGAAACCTGTCGGGTTTCATCGGTCGGAGGAACGGCAACGGCTATGGGTCCGGTGGCGGTCTTGGTTACTCCGGCACCCAATGCGGGGGCGCTTCGTACGGTGGCGTTGGCGGGGCCGGTCCTTCGACCGTCGCCGCTGGGCCGACTTACGGTTCGGTGACGCTCCCCTCGCAACCCGGCAGCAGCGGCGGCGGCGGCAGCGGCACGGGCGGGACGGGCGGCGGGGCGATCTGGATTGAGGCGGCGGGCATCGTAACCGTCAACGGCACCATCCGCGCCAACGGAGGCGGTGCTGGGGATCAATGTGGCGGCGGCTCGGGCGGCGGCATCTACATCCGGTGCCAGGCCATCCAGGGCAGCGGAACGGTGCAGGCCATCGGCGGTGTCGGGAGTTCCAATGGCTCCGGTGCCGGCGGCGGCGGGCGCATTGCCGTGGACTTCAATGCGGCGGCCCAGGGCTTGTTGTCGCCCAAGCCGGCCTTCGCGTCCTCCGCAGTGGGTGGCGGCAGCACCGTCGGCTGGTATCTGGCCGGACAGTTGGGCACGATCTCCTTCACGGATCCCTGTATTCTCGGCACGGTGCTGCCGCACTCCGGCGAAATCGTGATCCCGGGCTTCACGTCCTGGTCACCCGGCAGTCTGACGGTCAACAACGGACCCGTCCGGTTCACGGCGCCAGCGGGCTTCACGCTCAACGTCACCAACGACCTGGTGTGCACGGCTAGCGGCGCCCTGACGCTCAATGCCGCCAGCGCCGTGACTGTGGGCGGGAATCTGGTTTTGACGAATGGCGGAGCGCTTTCGCTTTACGCGCTGCCCACGAATGGCACGACGGCGTACGGTTGTGCCTTGAACGTGGCAGGCACTATCGCCATCGCTTCCAACTCGTACCTGTACCCGTATTCGCAGTCCACGAACGGCGGTTCGGTGTGGATCACGGCGAGCAATGTTACCGTGGCCCTGGGCGGGCAGATCAACGCCGACAGCAAGGGCTTCCGTAGCGGCACGTCCACGCATACCTCGGGCTATGGCCCCGGCTACGGACTGAAGGGCGCCAATTCCGGCGGCGGCGCCGGCTACGGTGGCGTGGGTGGCAGGGGCAACCATACCGACAGTTATCCCGGCACCAACTACGGCTCGGCCACGTTGCCCCTTCAGCCCGGCAGCGGCGGCGGCGACTACCGGGCGACCTTGCCGAACAACGATGGCAACGGCGGCGGGCTGATCTGGCTCGAAGTCACGAATCAGGTGCTGTGCCACGGAACCATAAGCGCGAATGGCACCTCGCCCAACGGCTACCAAGGGGCGGGTTCGGGCGGCGGCATCTACATCCGGTGCCGCATGCTGGGCAGTACCACCACCGGGGTCATCCGGGTGAACGGGGGTAATGGGGGTAGCGAGAGCGGCGGTGGCGGCGGCGGCCGCATCGCGCTGGTCAACTGGGTGACCAACCTGTTCGGCGGCACCATTTCGATGAACGGCGGCATCGGCCAGGGCGGCGGCGCGACCTACAACGGCTGGACCGGGACCTTCTACTCGGTGAGCGATCCGAGCCTCTCTCTGCTGCTGCGCGTGCGGGGCAATCCGACTCGCCACGACGTCTCCACTCCGTACGACTACGGCAGCACCCCCATGGGTCCGGGCACGGTGGTCACGAACTCGATCCCGCTCACGACCGAACAGACGGCAACGACGCGCTACATCTGCTACGGGTGGACGCTCACGAACGACGCGGGCGTCGTGCTGGGCGGCGACGGCACCACGCAGGCGGTGTTCACGGTGAATACGAACGTCACACTCGTGTGGAACTGGACCAACCAGTGGTACCTGACGTGTTCCGCGGCCGCCAACGGCGGCCTGGCGCAGGACATGAGCGGCTGGTACACCAACGTCGTGCAGGTAACGATCACGGCCACCTCCGCCGCCCCCTACGCCTTCTCGATGTGGTCGGGAGCCGGCGTGCCCTCGGGGCAGTCGTTCGTGAATCCGCTGACCGTGACGATGGATTCGGCGCGCACGATCGTGGCCAATTTTGCGGACACCTCGCCCAAGACGCGCACGTGGACCGGCGTGAACCCGTGGTTGACCGCGTCGAACTGGTCGCCGTCGGGGGTGCCGGGGCCGAACGATAGCTGCATCATCGGGTCGGGCACTTGCATCCTGACGGATCCGGCCGCCGTGCAGTCGGTGACCGTGAGCAATGGCGCGACGCTGCTGTTCACAAACTGGCTGACGCAACTCAGCGCGACGGACGTCCTGGTGCTGTCCAATGGGGTGATCACGCACGCGGCAATCGACACGATCGCGGCGCCCGGCGTTTCGAACCGGGTGAACATCGCCTGCGCGACCCTGACGGTGAATGCGGGCGGTTCGCTGGATGCGAACGGGAAGGGGTATGTGGCCGGCGGAGCGACGCTGAGCGGCCAGGGGCCGGGGGGTGGACCGTATTATGGCGGCGGCGCCAACGAAGGCGTCGGCGGGGGCCATGGCGGCATCGGCTCGAAGAGTCTTGACTCGGGCACTATCGTCGGGAGCGCTTATGACTCGGCGTATGCGCCGATCGCGGCGGGCAGCGGCGGAGCGGGTGGCGGCTCGTTGGGCGGGGGCAACGGCGGCGGCGCCATCCGGGTGGCGGCCACGGGCCGCGTACTGGTGAACGGCGTGATTCGGGCCAACGGTGTGGCGGGTGTCTCCGGCGATCGAACCGGCGGTGGCGCGGGTGGCAGCGTGTACGTGACCTGCAACACGCTCGCGGGCAACGGCCAGATCCTGGCCGACGGCGGCAGTGGCATAAGCTATGGAGGCAGCGGCGGCGGGGGCCGGATCGCGGTCTATTACAACACCGGGGCGCAACCGGGGGAGAGCCCGGCTTCGGCTGTGTCGTTCTCGGCGACCTCCCGCAGCAACACGTGGGGCGGGGCTTCCCAGCCCGGCACGATCTACCTGCCCGATACGCAGTTGCTGCCGAACACGATTGGCAGCGTCTTCTCCAATGCCTATCGGATTTACGGGATCACTAACTGGGCGCCGGCCTCGCTGACCGTGAGCAACTGTGCCGTGTATTTCGACGAACCGGGTTTCCGGCTAACCGTGACGAACGCGGTGCAGGTGTGCGGCACCACCCCGGGCGGCGCCGCCGGCCTGACGCTCACGATCGGCGGTAACCTGTCTTGCGGAAGCCTCTCGGCCTGGAACGGCGGCTACGCAAACTTGTACCGTAACACCAACTCGACGGAGTCGTTGAGCGTGGGCGGGGACGTGACGCTGAATAACGGGTCCCTGACCTTCCAGTATGCCTTGACGAATCCGCTGTCGCTGACTATCGGCGGCAAACTGGCGCTGACGAACGGCAGCAAGTTCACCGTGTATGCCGGCATGACCAACGGGGCGACGGGCATCCCTTACGGGGGCCTGCTGGACTTGGGGGGCGGGGACCTGGCGGTGCCCACGAACTGCACGATCTACGCCTATTCGCACGGGACGAACGGCGGTTCGATGAAGTTCCGCTGCACCAACCTGCGGATCGACCAGGGCGGGCAGGTCAACGCCGATGCGGCGGGGTTTGCCAACGGCGACAGTGTCCACCAAAATGGTTACGGACCCGGCTTTGGGTATCGCGGCGCCAACTCGGGCGGCGGCGGCGGCTACGGCGGCGGCGGCCAGCAGGGGAACCACACGGGCAGTTACCCGGGCACGACCTACGGGTCGGCGACGAATCCGGTGCTGCCCGGCAGCGGCGGCGGTGATTACCGGGCCACTTCAACTACCAGAGGCTGTGGGGGCGGCCTGATCTGGATCGATGTGTCGAACCGCGCACTACTCAACGGCACGCTTTCGGCCAACGGGGGCGCGCCGTCGGGCTATGAAGCCGCTGGTTCCGGTGGTGGCATCTATGTCCGCTGCAAACGGTTCAACGGGACGGCAACCGGTTGGATGCAGGCCAACGGCGGGAACGGCGGATCGGAAAGTGGCGGCGGCGGAGGCGGCCGGATTGCGGTGTGGTCACAGTTCCTGGACTGGCCCTTCACGAACAACGTCGCGGTCAACCCGGGGACCGCAGTCGGCGGTTACATCCCGGTCGCGACCCTCGGGACCGTCTACTACGGACAGTTGCCCATCGACCGGGGCGTGATATTTACCGTTCAGTGAGGTGATGGGCGGCGGGGTTTGGAGCTCTTGGTTCGTTGTTGGCTCATGGCCTTCGTGGCATGGGCTTCCAGCCCGTAGCCAAGCGCATGGGCGAGCGACAGGAAAGGCTACGGGCAAGATGCCCGTGCTACGTGGCTGGGCAAGCGCGAACCAAAAGAGAAAGTTCTTCGACGAGACACTCGCAGCAACGAAAGTCTCGGTCCAAGGTACCTACGGGACCGCGTTCATCTTGCAGTAGATCCCGTCATGCAATGCCTCGGTGATGCTTAGGGTGGGCGCAGGCGTAGGGGCGTCGCTGGCCGACGCCCGCGGGTCTCGCAGCGACGCCCCTACAGGGGCCCAGAGCGTCACAGAGGCGTTGCCCCTGTCCAAACACTTCGTCGCGGCGGCGCTTTCGAATGTGGTAGATTCGCTGCCCGCATTGAGGAGATCGATTTATGAACGGACGCGAACGGCTATTGTTGGATCCGGGATGGCGTTTTCACCGCGGCGATATTCCCTTTCCCAAAGGGCACGGCGGCTGGGCCAAGGCCGGCAACTTCAACACCGGGGCGGCCGATCCTGCGCTGGACGACTCGGCCTGGCGCCGCGTCGACCTGCCTCACGACTTCATCGTCGAAGGCCAGTTCAGCCGCGTTTTGGAATCGACGGGCGAAGTTCAGGGCATTGCCGGCCTGGCACCCGGGCAGAGCCTTTACACCATGCATGGTTCCTTGCCGGCCGCGGTCGGCTGGTATCGCAAGCGGTTCATCGTCCCGGAGAGCGACCGGGGCCGGCGTCTTTCCGTCGAATTCGACGGCGTGTCGCGCAACAGCAGCGTGTGGTACAACGGGCACTTCCTGGGTCGGCACCTGAGCGGCTACACCGGGTTCCGTTTCGACGTCACCGACATTACCCGCTTCGGCCGGGACAACGCCCTCGTCGTGCGGGCCGACGCCACGGAGTACGAGGGCTGGTTTTACGAGGGGGGCGGCATCTACCGCCATGCCTGGCTCGTCAAGCATGCGCCGGTACACGTGGCGCCGGACGGGGTCTTCGTGACCGCTGCGGTGGCCGACGGTGGCGCGAGCGCTGCGGTCACCGTGCAGGCGACGGTGCGGAACGACAGCGACGAAGCCGCCAACCCGCGCCTTACGATCGTCCTGCTCGATCAGGCGGGCCGGCCCGCGGGCACGGCCACGGTGAAACTGGCCCTGGCGCCAGGCGAAGAAGGCACGGTGACACAGGCCGTCGAGCTGCGCCAGCCCCGGCTCTGGTCCTTGACGACTCCGCATCTCTATACCGCGGTGGCCACGCTGGAAGATGGGCACAGCCTGATCGACGAGACACGAACGCGCTTCGGCGTCCGGACCGCTGTCTTCGATCCGGACCGGGGGTTCCTGCTCAACGGCGAGCGGGTCCCGCTTCAGGGTGTCTGCTGTCACCAGGATCATGCCGGGGTCGGCGCCGCCCTGCCCGATGCCCTGCAGGAATACCGGATCCGGCTCCTCAAGGAGATGGGCTGTAACGCGTACCGGTGCAGTCACAATCCCCCAACACCGGAACTGCTGGACGTCTGTGACCGGCTCGGCATGCTGGTCATCGACGAGAACCGCCTTCTCGGCAGTTCGCCCGAGGTTCTCGCCCAACTCGAGAGCCTGGTCCGGCGCGACCGCAATCATCCGTCGGTCATTCTCTGGAGCCTGGCCAACGAGGAGCCACTGCAGGGAACGGAAGAAGGTGGGCGAATGGCGCAAACCATGAAACGCGTGGTCCGGCGGCTGGACCCGACGCGGCTGGTCACCATGGCCATGAACGACGGGATCTCGACCTGGGGCCGGGAGATGTCCGCGGCGTTGGACGTGCAGGGCTGCAACTATAGTTACGAGGTGGTTGACGCTTTTCACCGGCGTTTTCCGGACAAGCCGATCGTCCATACCGAATCGTGCAGCGCGGTCGCCACGCGCGGCATCTACGCCACGGACCCGGTCAAGGGTTACGTTTCGACCTACGGCGACGAGGCGGCCGGCTGGGGCAAGACCGCCGAATACAACTGGCGGTTCTGCCTGGAGCGCCCGTGGCTGGCTGGCACGTTTGTGTGGACAGGATTCGACTACCGCGGGGAGCCGACGCCTTACGGCTGGCCGTGCATCAATTCGCACTTCGGCATCATGGACACGTGCGGGTTCCCGAAGGACGATTACTATTACTACCAGGCGTGGTGGAGCAACCGTACCGTGCTGCATGTGTTCCCCCACTGGAACTGGCCGGGGCGGGAAGGCAAGCCTGTGCCGGTTCGCGTCCACTCCAACTGCGATGCCGTCGAACTCTTCCTTAGTGGTCGCAGCCTGGGCCGGAAGAAAGTCAAGACCGCCCGTCACCTCGAATGGCAGGTCCGCTACAAGCCCGGCACGCTGGAGGCGCGCGGCTGGAAAGCCGGCAAAGTCGTTGCCGTGCGGCGCGTGGCGACCACCGGCGCGCCCGCCGGGTTGAAGTTGATCGCCGACCAGAGGAGCCTGCGCGCGGATGGGGAAGACACGGTCGCGGTCAACGTGGCCGTGGTCGACGCCCGCGGCCGGGTGGTTCCGGTGGCGGATAATCCAATCCGCTTCGCGGTGGCTGGCGCCGGAAAAATCCTCGGGGTCGGCAACGGCGATCCGTCCAGCCATGAGCCCGACCGAGCCCGGCAACGCCGCGCGTTCAACGGCTGGTGCCAGGTCATCGTCCAGGCCGGGTCCTCGGCGGGAGACCTCAATCTGACGGCGGAGGCGCCGGGCCTGGCTCCGACCGCGTTGCGACTGACCGTGGCGCCCGCCGTGCTGCGCCCCGCGGTGCGCAGCTTCGGGACCCGCTTGCTGCGCGAGTTTGAATGCAGCGCGCTTCAGCGGGCGCCGGCCGATGTGGCCAAGGCGCCGCCGCCCCGGGCCTCCCTGGCCTTCGCGCCCGTCACCACCGTGGTGCCGGAGTCGGCCTTTTGCAACGTGCAGAAATTCCATGCCGGCCGGCACGGTCTGCTCTACATCCGCACCACCTGCCACTTGGAATCGGGTGGCGCCGGCAGCCTCGTCTACGGGGCCGATGGCCCGGTTCGCGTCTGGGTTAACGGTCAAGCCGTGGACTGCCGGCCCAAGGCCACCAATCCCGCCGTCGAAGGACAGTACGGCGCCGCGGTACGTTGGCGCCGGGGCCTGAATGAGATTCTTTTCGGCTTAGTATCGCAACACGGTCTGGCCTGGGGCGTGTATGCCCGGGTCGTTGCCGCCGAAGACGGCGTGGCGGCCTTGGTTGATGCCTGAGAAAGGGGACATGATCCAACGATCAGGGCAGAGGGGAGTGAACTGCAATTTGAGTGGCAAGTTGCGGCGTGAGGTCGTACGGCGGGTTCGTTGCGGTGCCGGCCTTCCCTGGCTGTTGGCCGTCTGCCTGTGGGGCGCCGTGGCGCCAAGCCAGGCGGTCCCGGCGGAACAGGCGCGGCCCGCGCTGCAGATCCCGCGAGGTCGTGCCGAGCGCGTCGAAGTCCTGCTGGATGCCGCCACCCCCGTGGCTATTGACTCGGCCGGGCGCACGTACGGGACGGCCGCCTTTGCCGTTGCCGGGACAAACCTGGCCGCGCGCATCTTCGTGCGGGATTTGCGTGCCAAACTCACGACCCTGAATTGGGGCGGCGTGGTGGAAATATCCGGTGCATCGGAGGACGGCCACGCTATTCGGCAGGTGATATTTCAGATCGAGAGTAATGTCCAGAAAGGGACGGCCAAGGGTTTTGCGAACGGCAAGGAGCTTCCGGATCCGCCGCCCGTAGCCTGGGTGGTAGCCTACGAGGACGGCGGATATATTCTGAGTGCCACGGTGCCTCTCGACTTCTTTGGGTGGCAGCCGGACGCTGCCGCGTTGCTGCTGGATGTGGCGGTGACCACCTTGGTCCGGCCCAACACAACGCCGCAGGTTGTTCGACTCTATTCCACGAACAGTGCCGGCACCAACAGCTCAGGCTACGGCCGTGCCACGATCGTGGCGGAGAAGTAGGGACCTTGACGTAACCACAGCAGGGGGACTCAGTTATGCCATTGGATAAGACCGATATCATCATCGCCCGGGCGGGCAAAGACAACCCGCGCAATTCCGAGGCCGGGATGGTCGAACTCAAGAACGGGTCGATTTTGCTGGGATACCAGGAGTACCTGCCGAGTGCGGTGGGCGGCGGAGACGACGGGATTAACCAGTTGGTCACTGTCGTCTCGCGCGATGGCGGGCTGACCTGGGGAGACAAGCGGATCCGCGTCACCAATAACCCCGGCGACGTCAACGTCTACAACTCCAACCTTCTGCGCCTGGCCAGCGGCGAGATCCTGTACGTGTTCATGCGCTATAACGTCTTGGCGGCTGGCAAGGCGCCGGTGATGAGTCTGTACGCGTGCCGCTCCAGCGACGAGGGCGCGACGTTCGGGGAACCGGCGGCCATCTCCGAGCGGCAGCCCATCGGATGCGCCAGCGGCGTCCTCAAGCAACTGCGGCGCGGACGGATTGTCCTCCCCGCCGGGCGCCAGACCGGGGCGACCTGGTCGCCAACGGATCACGAGGTTCTTGGCGCGCTGCTCAGCGACGACGACGGCCGCACTTGGCGGCCGAGCCGGAACTGGGTCGACCTGCCTTTGCGCGGGGCCATGGAAGCGCATATCGAGGAACTCCGCGATGGCCGCCTGCTCATGGTCATGCGCACGCAACTGGGCGCTGTGTTCCAGTCGCACTCCGCCGACGGCGGCGAAACCTGGAGTAAGGCGCAGACGACGGGCCTGCGGTCGCCGGAAACCTGCCCCGAACTCATCCGGCTTTCGACGGGCGACCTGATGATCGTCTGGTGCAACGCCGAATACGACCCGGAGTTTGCCAGCCACTATGGCAAGCGCTCGCCCCTCACCGTCGCTCTCTCCCGTGACGAGGGCGTGACCTGGACCCACGTGCGGAAACTGGCCGACAATCCGCGCCTCGGCTACTACAACCCCGTGGCCTTCTGCACCCGGCAGGGTCGCGTGATCGTGAGTTACACCGAGACGCCGTACAGTGACGCCTGGTACATGACCCACCGCGATAACCATCTCTGCGGCGCCGTGTTTGACGTCGGGTGGCTGTACGCCTGAAAGGAAAGCCATGAGCGGCATTGCCCTTAACGAAGACAACTCCCATTTTTTCTTCAGCCGCGCCGGCAAGCCGTCGACCGCGGAAACCGTCGACGCGCTGGTGGATCAATATGCCGGTACGCAGGTGTCGCACCTGCTGTTCTCCCCGAACAGCATGCGCACCAGCTACGCCAGCCGCGTGTGGGACCCGATCTGGCGCGGCTACGACCCGCACGCGCCGGACGACCAGCCGCTGCTGGCCAGCCTGACGCCGGAAGGCCGGATCCAGGCGCGTAAGTGGATTCATACGGCCTGGGCGCTCGACCAGGCCGGGATCGACGTCTATGCCCGCTGGATCGCCCGCGCCCGGAAGCACGGCATTGCGCCCTGGCTTTCCATGCGTATGAACGACATCCACAACGTGGACGACGAGCGCTGCTACATTCACAGCGAATTTTGGCGCGAACACCCCGAGTACCGCTGCGTGTCGTACCGCTTCAGGGGTTGGCCCGACCGCGCCTTCGACTACGGGCACGCGGAGGTTCGCGAGTACCATTTCCGGTTAGTCGAGGAACTGGCGGAGCGCTACGATTTCGACGGCCTCGAACTGGACTGGATGCGGTTCGGCTTTCACTTCCGCCCTGGCCATGAGGCGGAAGGGGCCGGGCTGTTGACCGAGTTCACCGGGCGGGTCCGCCGGCTTCTCGACAACTGCGAAGAGCGGCGCGGCCACAAGATCCGACTGGGCGCGCGGGTGCCGTCGCGTCCGCAGACGGCCCTCGGGCTTGGCATGGACGCCGTGACCTGGGCGCGGCAGGGGCTGATCGACTGGTTGGTCGTGACCCCATTCTGGGCGACCGCCGAGCCGGATATGCCCATGGAGTTGTGGCGCGCACTGCTTTCCGGCACGAAGGTGGAGCTTTGCGCCGGCCTGGAGGTCCTGCTGCGGCCTTACCCGGAGTCGAATCGGTTCCAGACCAATTCGCTGGAGACGGTGCGCGGCGCGGCGCTTTCGCTTTTGCAGCGCGGCGCGGATCGGATCTACCTCTTCAACTACATGGATTCCGAGACCACCCTTGACCAGGGCGACGAGTACCCGCGGCTCTTGCGCGAGATTGGTGACCCGGCGGCGATGGCGACGCAGCCGCGGCGGCACGTGTTGACCTTTGCCGACACCTGGGCCGTGGGCGAGCCGCCGGCGGCGACGCTGCCGACACCGGTCGGGGCCGGCGGGTGGCACGCCTTCAGGCTGCCGATCGGACCGCGTCCATCAGCGGGCGAGGCCTGGGTCGTGTTGGCGTTCGGCCCGGCCGGCGGCGTCGGTGATGCGGCGACCGTGCGCGTCAACGGCGAACCGTGCGGGGCGGCTGAGCCCGTCAACCTGGCCAAGCCCTGTCCCGAGGAGCCGGCCGGGCGCTATCGCGTGCCGGTAGCGGCCTTGCGCGACGGCTACAACGTGGTCGAAATCCAGGCGAAATCGGCGGTGACGGTGACTTGGGCGGAACTCGTCGTCCATCCCGCGGCCGGATGATCGCCGGTGGCACCACCTGCCAGACGGATCGCGATAGGGGGACGCGCCATTCCTGGACGACACATTCTTCTTGAATGGTAACGTATATTCCGTATTATAGACTCATTTTCTTCTCTCCAGGGACCGGGAGATGGATGAGTCGTGATCCCATCCGCGAACTTGGATTCAGAGCGCATAACCGCAGGCGTACGATTAACCGCGACTACAACCTATACGGGTTCGCGCTTAACGAACCTTTGTCTAAGTACGACCCTTTCGGTTTATCCACCATGTGGGATTGGTGGTTCAACAAGTCGTGCTGGAAATGCGGGCCAGACGTTACGGATGGATTGAAGGCATCGAAGACGCAGGTTGAACAGCGTTTCAACGATCTGAAGCAGACAGACCCGAAACGTGCTGCTTCGAATTGTGATCCGTTCTTTAAGGACTGGACACAGTCCCCGGACTTTGCATTCGGTGGGTGGGATCTGGCCAGTCTGGTCTGGGCCGATCCTCGTATCCGAGGTGCCGATGGCGTTTCGCAGTGTCCCTTCGGCCGCAAGTGCTCCGAGTCCGTGACCGTGAATGGTAGTTGCTACTGGAAGTGGTCAGTCAACTACGCTCTATTCGGATGGATGGCGAAGTTGTGCGACGCCTCGACAGTGCAGATGGAGGCAGCTATCGTCGCCTGGAAGTCGTTTCAGCCATCGGACTGGCCGGAAGTGGCTAATTCCATAGATTTTGCCAAGGCCGGGTTCAACGGATTTCCCAGCTCCGGGAGTGTCCCGGCCGATGATCGCTATGCAGACTGCAAGCCGTGCGACCAGAAATACTGCAATTCCGGCTTGGGACCGACTTGGCCGGGTGGGGGAGGGCGTGACAGAAGGAGGCAATAGCGATGCCTTCTCCATCGTCCGTCATCAAGTCGCTCTTGTCCGTCTTTGTGTTTGCTGTCCTGTGCTGGTTCGCCATAGGGCAGTGCCTGTATATTCGGCGAGAGAGGAGCACCCATGGCGCGCTCTACCAACTTTGCGCAGCGAATACCCTGGCTTTAGGGGAACTCTGCCGACAGTATGAAGAAGCGCACGGCGTCCGCCCCGCCAGTCTTTCCGACCTTCTCCCGCTTGCAACGAATCGAACGTGGATTTTCTCCTGTGCCCTAGCGAACAGTCCGCAATTCGAGAAGATCGAGGCTCCGTGGGTGGGACCAAGCAATGGGGCCACTTCACTAAGAATCACATATCTATACTTCACAAACACACCCGAAGGCGTTCGGATCATGTGTCCGGTGTGGCACCCGGAACTAACCGCCATTGATGAAACCGGCTCAAGGCGAAACGTGGACCGGCAGACATGGCAGAGCATCAGAACGCGCCTTGCAGATCGCCTGCGACGTTAACTACTGTCGACCGAATTGCCGTCGCACGCGGTTTCCGAATTAAACCTGCTGGAAACGACCTTGATTCCAGCGCTACGGTCGTAGGAATCCCCGGTTCCGTCGTGCGATGTTTCTTGTCGGCTTCGTCGTAACAGTTCGATGACTACGCCGGCGTCGGACGGATGATCCTTCTTTTGTTCCTCCCCCGATTTACCGGTGCGGTCATAGGGCTCATCCGGGTCTACGGCTCGGTTGGTGGCCTGGCTGACGGAATAGGCGTTGCCTACCTCTCGTCCGGACGAATCCCGCCATTGCCGCTCTCGCGTCGGCAGCGGCTCCTGTCGTATTGACTTCCCCCTAAGGTATGGCGATTCCCCCGCTCCGTCTGACGCGGGGCCAAAGGAGGTCGACTCATGAAACCGCTGCGCTGCCCGCATTGCCGGAAGTTGTTCCAGCCTGAACCCCACAACGCCTGGCACCAGCGGTACTGCCCGCGTCGGGTGTGCCAGCGGGCGCGTAACCGGGAGAACTGCCGGCAATGGCGGCGGAAGAACCCCGACCACTTCAAGAAGGACATCGACCGCAGCCAGGCCTGGCGGCGGCTTCATCCGTTCTACTGGCGGCAGGACAGGCGGAAGGCGTTCACGGTGGACATTCTGCTTCCAATTCATCGCGCCGGTCAAAACACGGTCGGTGTGAGGTTCCGAGACTTGGATGGTTTTGCGTTACGACACGTCGTTATCGCGGGAATCCGCGACTGGCGTGGGGTCTGGCGCGATGTGGGTCTTACGTTACAAAACTTCGTGGCCCGTTGGGAAATTCGCGCCTAGGGTTGGCGACATGAACGGGAGGACGGACATGCCACGAAGGCCGGAGGGAGGTCCGCTTTGTGAGCAGGCGGCCCTGTGGGAGAAGGTCGCGGGGTTCTACCACGAGACGCTGACCAAGGAGCCGGAAGGGCCGGGCTTTCTTGCCCGCCATGGCCTGAACGATTCCGACCTGGCCGGTCAGTTCCGGATCGGCTGCGCCACGGGGAAACTTGTCGGGACGCTGCCACGCCAGGGCGGCATCCGCGACGTACTCAGGTCGATGAACATCCTCGATGAGTCCGGCAAGGAGCGGTTCCGCGACTGCGTCGTCTTCCCGCTGGCGGATGTCGAGGGCTTGGCGATCGGGCTTGCGGGCCTTTGCATGGCGACCGGGAAGGCGGTCCACCTGCCGGGCGTCGCCACGGGGCTCTGGAACGCACCCGTGTTCCGCACCCATGGGGAGGTGCTCGCGACGCTGGACATCCTCGACGCTCTCACGCTCCAGAAGGCGGGGTATCCCAACGCCGTCGCCGTGCCGGAGGGCCGTCTCACCGCGCGCGACCGCCAGGCGATCCGCGCGAGCGGCGTACAGCGACTCGCGTGCCTGGCCGTCAATGCCGACTCACTGCGGGAAACCTTCTCGGGATTGCCGGTCGCCATCCGGGCCTGTCCGCTTGCCGAGCCGCTCAATGCCGTCCTCCTGCGCGACGGACTCCCGCGCGTCACCGCGCTCGTGGATGCGGCCCTGGCCGAATTCGACACCGGGCAGCCGTCAGCCGGGCCGGACTCGGCGACTGAGCCCATACCCGACGGGTTCCGCGTGCGGCTCGACCGCCGCCGCTATGAGTTGCGCGGGATCGACAAGGGACCAAGGCGGCTGCGAGCGACGCTCAGGACAGAGCACGCCGGCCGACTGCACGTGGACACGCTCGACTTCTACTCGGCCAAGGCCCGCAAAACGCTGGCCCAGGATCTGTGCCGGTTTTTCGAGGAGACCACCGAGGCTATCGAGGCGGACCTGGTGCGGCTGATCCGCTGTTGCGAAACCCACGTGCCGTCTGCGTCGGCCGCGGACGCGGGTGAGACGGTCGACATCCCGGAGGAGGAGCGCCGGGAGGCGGAAGCCTTCGGGCGCAGCCCGGACCTGATCGAACGTATCGTCGCCGACTACGCCGCGTGCGGGCTCGTGGGCGAGGAGGTCAACAAGTTGCTCTGCTACCTGGCCGCCGTCAGCCGGAAGACCGACCATCCGCTGTCCGTGCTGATCCTAAGCAGTTCGGGCGCCGGCAAGTCGGCGCTGCAGGACGCGACGCTCGCGTTCTGTCCGCCGGAGGACTCGGTCAAGCTGACGAGCCTGTCCGGTAAGGCGCTCTTCTACAAGGCCCGGCAGAGCCTCAAGCACAAGATCCTCGCCTTGGAGGAAGGGGCGGGGGCGGAGGACGCCACGTACGCGATCCGCAACTTGATCTCGGCCGGGGAACTGGTGATCGAGGTGACCGTCAAGGACTTCGCCACCGGCAAGCTCACGACCGCGGTGAACCGCGTGGAAGGCCCGACCGCGGTCTTCATCACAACGACCGATCCCGAGACCGACCCCGAGACCCGCAGTCGGTTCTTCGTAACGAGTGTGGACGAGAGCCGGGAGCAGACCCGGGCGATCCTCGCCTGCCAACGCAGGCGCCAAACCCTCGATGGCGAGAAGGAGCGCGGGGGGCGTGAGGCGACGCTGCGGTTACACCGCAACTTCCAGCGGCTGTTGAAACCCGTCAAGGTGGTCAACCCGTTCGCCGAACAGCTCTGCTACGGCGACGACCGACTGCAGAGCCGGCGCGACCAGCCTAAGTACCTGAACCTGATCCGGGCCGTGGCGTTCCTGCGGCAGATGTCGAAGCAGGTCCGGCAGGACGAGGGCCGGGACTACATCGAGGTGGAAGCGGCGGACCTGGCCGTTGCCGACGGGCTGGCGCGGGAGATCCTGGGCAAGAGCCTGGACGACCTCAACCGGGTGAGCCTGGACCTGCTGATGCACATCGAACGCATGGTGGCCGGCAGGATCGAGCAACAGCGGCGGGAGGGGCGCGATGGCGTGGAAGTGCCCGGCGACGTGGTGTTCTCCCGCCGGGAGATCCGCGAGTTCACCGGCTGGGCCCATCTCCGCGTGCGCCGTTACCTCAAGCAGTTGGTCGAGATGGAGTTCGTCCTGACCGTGGCCGGGCGCGTCGGGCTCACCTACCGTTACCGCCTGGCGTACGACGGACAGGCCACCTCGATGGCAGCGGCGGGGGTGGTCACAGGGTGGTCAGCACCTGGCCACCCCGTGGAATCGGTCCAAGTGCCTCAAATGCAGGCGGATGGCAATAACCTGGTCGAAAGTGGTGCGGGGAGCGCATATGGATGCAACACATAGTCGTAGCAGTAGTCGTGTAGCCGTACTCGTCAGGCGTTACGCCGAGCGCGTGGCCTCACGGCGGTACAGCCGGCGGACCGTCGAGATCTATACGCAGGCGCTGGAACGGTTCTGCGCGTTCCTGGATGGTAAGGGCATCGTGCGGGCCATGGACGTGACGCGCTCGGACATCGAGGAATACCGCGCCGGCATGGTGGACCGGCAGTGGAAGCCCGCCTCGGTGGAGGTTTTCATCCGTGCCATCAAGCAGTTCTTCCGCTGGCTGGAGCAGACGCAGGAAGTGTTCTGCAACCCGGCGGAGGGCATCGTGATCCGCAAGATTCAGTCGCCCATCATGCCGGTGCCTACCGAGGAGGAGATGACGAGCCTGCTGGCGACGCCGGACACCACGACCTACACGGGACTGCGCGATCGGACCATCCTGGAGACGGCCTACGGCACGGGCATGCGCGTCGAGGAACTGTCCCGGCTTATGGTCCGGGACGTGGACATGGTGAACGGGACCGTGCGCGTGATGGGCAAGGGCGAGCGGGAGCGGGTCCTGCCGCTGGGCGCCCAGGCGGTGGAGTGGCTGCGGCGGTACGAGGCCGAGGTCGGGAAGAGGACGGCCGCGGGCGGCAGGCCGCCTGAGCTCTGGGTGACGCAGTATGGAAAGCCGCTCGGATATGTGGCCATCCGGCTCGGCATCGTGAGGCATGGACGCGACTCGGGCGTGCAGACGCGCATCACGCCGCACAGCTTGCGGCGGGCCTGCGCCACGCACATGTTGCGCCGCGGCGCCCACCCGGTGGACCTGCAGATGCTCCTCGGCCATGCCTCGTTCAGTCACCTGTCCCAGTACCTGCGCCTGACGATCACGGAATTGCAGGCGGTTCATGCCCGGAGCAAACCGGGATCGTGAGGATGCGACTATGACGACTTTCCTCGAACTACTGGACGAATACGTGCGGCACCTGGGCGCGCTCAACTTCAGCGCCTGGACGCGCAAGCAGGCCAACAACGACCTGCGGAACTGGGCGCAGTGGCTCGGGGTGACGGTGGGCGTGTACTCGCCCGACCTGTTGCGGGCCAGCCACCTCCAGCGCTGGCAGGGACATTTGTCCCGGCGGCGGACCCGCAAGGGGCGGCCGCTCAACCCCCGCACCATCAACAAGCAAGTCCAGGAACTGCGCTCGTTCCTCAAGTACCTGGCCGTGCAGGGCCATATCCAGTCGCGGTTGTCCGACGGCATCGAGTACGTGAAGGAGCCCAAGACCCTGCCGGGCAGCGTGCTGACCCACGAGCAAGTGCGGCGGCTGCTGGACGTGGTGCCGACCAACGGGGCGGAGGGCTACCGCAACCGGGCCATGCTGGAACTGGTCTATTCGAGCGGGGCGCGGGTCTCGGAACTGCTGGGGCTGGACCTGGGCGACGTCGACTACGCCCACGGGCTGGCCCGCGTCAAAGGCAAGGGCCAGAAGGAACGCATGGTGCCGATCGGCCGCACGGCCATGCACTACCTCGAAGGGTACGTCAAAGGAGTCAGGCCAGCATTCCCGACGGGCGACGAGCAGGCCCTCTTCGTCACCGCGGCGGGCGAGCGGGTCAAGTACGGCGTCTTCCTCAAACTTGTGCACCGGCTGACCGAACAGGCCCGCATCGACGTCAACGTCACGCCCCACACTTTCCGCCGCAGTTGCACGACCGAGCTGTTGCGGGCCGGGGCCGGCATGTACCACGTGAAGGAACTGCTCGGCCACGAGTCGCTGGAGACGCTCAAGCACTACGCCAAGCTCACCATCACCGACCTCAAAGAGACCCACCGCAAGTGCCATCCAAGGGAGAAAGAGGCTTGTGACCAGGAAGAGTCCATACTATCGTAACCACGTTCGGCACGGGGTACTCGACATGGCGGAACTCATCTATCTCGACTACAACTGCTTCCAGCGGGGGTTTGACGACTCCCGGCAGCATCGTATCCGTTTGGAGGCGGAAGCCTGCGAGAAGATCTTCGAGGATGCCGAGAACGGTGAGGTGGAATTGGCGTGGTCGTTTATGCACGAGGACGAGAACCGGGTGTGTCCTTTCGTTGACCGTGCACAGGAAGTCGTCCGCCTTGCCGCAATCTGCCGCGTCCGAATAGGCCCAGAAGAACCCATTCGCATATCCGCGGCTCGGATTCAGGCCGTGGCGGGGCTGTCGGCCAAGGATGCCTTGCACGTTGCTGCTGCCGAACACGCGAAAGCAGCGTGGTTTGTGACCTGTGATGACGAGATCGTGTCCAAGGCTGGCCGTTTGCCGGTTGCGCTTCTGGTCATTAATCCTGTAGACTACGTGCAGAAGAGATGGTGAGGATATGAGCACAAGCCAAGTCATGACCGATAACGAACTGCGCCTGAGCGGCATTGAGGTCCTCAACAAGGCCTTGGGTGCAACAGGTGCGTTTCGGTTTCTCACCCTGATCCACCGCGAACCGACCGACTACGTGGATGTCTCCCGGCGCCTCTACGACGGGCAGACGGTGGACGAGATATTCGACCGGGCCAAGGGCCAAACTCCGACGCCGGGTTGAGGTTTCCGCCTCCCCGTTTTTTGCCCACTTTTTTGCCTGATTTGCCTTTCTTCCGTGCCCCCTCTTTCCTAGAATCCCACCCATAAGGACTTCGTCCCATGGGTTACTACAAAACAGCCGCTTTTCCGCCGCCGCGCTCCCGTACCCTAAACAGAACTGATCGTTGTGGCGTCGGCGCGACGGACCTGTTCGGATGAACATTTCAACGGTGGTTGGGGCTGGTGGAGTTGTCGGCGGCTGGGGCGGAAGTGAGCGCCCCGACCGGCCGCATAATCTACGGGGCGGGAGCGTGAACCGCAGTCGGGGGCGAGGCCGGGATGGTAGTTGCTGGACGAAATGGCATCGCAGAACGTCGCTGAAACAAGACTGATATCGCTGGACGATCTTACCCTCTAACCATGTCCTACCACCTGACACCCCTCGGACGCACGGACTTGCGTAGATGGAAAACCGCATACCCCCGACTCAGCGGGTGCGAATCTGGTTTCCGTTTCCTCTCGCCAGGAACAGGGAGGTGGATTTCACGCGATCCTATGGGAGAACTCGGGGGGCGGAATCTCTATGGCTTCGTGTCGAACAACCCCACGGATAAGAACGACAAGGATGGACGAATTGTAATAGCGGATGACGCAGTCGTACTCTTGGTAATCGGGACCATTGCGGTGTGTGTGACCGCCGAAGCCTGGGCGCAATCGCCTGCAGGACAACAAACACTCCACGATATTGCAGCGGCCGCAGCAAGTTTCGCGGACGCCGTAGCGGATGGTATTGCGGAGGCAATGAAGAGATGTGACCGCTGTAAACGAAGAACTCAAGGGTGTCTGCCGTGCCTACCAGTCGTTGGGTCCATTGCGTATCGCGTGGACTTGCCGCCCTCGCCAGCCCACAACGGAATTCCCACGCCGCATTCCCACATGCTAGTGATGTTGCAGAGTCCGGCAGTCGGAGGGTGCAAGTGTTTCTGGAAAGAGGTACTGCCCGACCCATTGCCTGGGGTTTTGGCACCGGAAGCCGGCCCTGCTCAGGGCGGAGGCATTGCGCCTTAGTAACATTCAGCAACGCAACGGAAATGCCTGATGACACTCTCAGTTCGAAATACGGCGATTCGCAAGAATCTGTGAGGAACGGAGATCTTGTGATGATTGACGGGAGACCGGGACGAGTTGAGGCGGTATGCATGCCTGGCACCCAATCGGCGGCCTCATTTGACTGTGAAGACACGGGAGGTCTTCTGGTCATGTATGAGGACGGCATTTTGGTTCTACACCCATTTGGGCACCATCATAGCCTAACAAAGCGGCCGAAATCCTAAGTGATGAATCACGCGAAGCAGCAATGAACGATCAGGCAGGGCGCGGTGCCTGCAGCTACCCATGGCCTACCACCTCACACCTCTCGGCCGCACGGCCTTGCGTAGATCGAAAACTGCATACCCCCGTTTCAACGGGTGCGAATCTGGTTTCCGTTTCTTCTCGCCAGGGCTAGGAAGGTGGGCGTCGCGCGATCCGGTTGCGGAGAGTGGCGGAGTCAACCGGTACGCGTTCGTTCAGAACACCCCCATATTCCTCCTTGATCCCTTGGGCCAGGCGGGAATCGCAATACCAACTATAGGGGAGATCTGTGCTGAGATTCTTGCAGGCGTCACATTGCCGGAATGGGGTCCATGGGTGGCTGCTGGCACGCTCATTGCCGGCGGCGTGACATACTTGGTGTACACGCGGACGGGAACCTATACCGAGACATACGATGTTTACCGGGAACGGGACTGTCAATGCATGAATACAGGTGTGAACTCCGTGCCGCAAACGGTAACTCAGACAAAGACCGTCCCGCATCTGCCGTTTTGTCTGCCATGTATCCCGCTCGCGGGATACACAATGAACAGGACATGTTTTGTCGCTGGGCACGGGTGTCCGGGCACGCACACGCACCACGCCTATGTTGTGCAACTCCCTGTGACGCACCCGACAGAACCATGTGCCTGCAAGCGACAGTCATTGGCGTTGGATGTGACGTGTGGAGATACGCCGTGGCCGGGAGAAGGGCCTTGGGTTGAACCAATCCTTGGCGGAGGTGTCGCACCGTGAAGCGCGATTGCTTCCGGTATCATACGGGAGAGGTTGTCTGCGTCGGTGACCGCGTCATGTCAGAGGGTCGCCTGTATGGAGTGGTTCAGAGCATAACGTTTCCTGGTACGAATGCGGCCGAGTTGGAGGGCGATCCCGATGGTAGCGTGACTATCGGTGAAAATGTGAATGGGATCATGAGTCTGAGTGCCCATCATCCTGCAACAGAGTGGGACAGCGTTGCATGGAAGACGACGGTGTTCCTCCGTCGAGGGGCTGTAATAACCTCACCATATGGATCGGGAACCGTGCGCTGGCCGTACGAACCTGGACCCTCACCATGCCCTACCACCTGACACCCCTCGGCCGCACGGCCTTGCATAGATCGAAAACCGCATACCCCCGTCTCGCCGGGTGCGAATCTGGTTTCCGTTTCTTCTCGCCGGGACTCGGACGCTGGATCAGCCGCGATCCGCTTGAGGAGATGGGCGGACTCGACGCATATGTTTTCTGTGCCAATGACTCGCCGGATAGGGCCGACCCCGCAGGGTTGGTCGAGTGGACATTCGATGGTCCTTGGCAGATGTTCATCAACTACTTCTCGTTCGCCCCAGAAGGCGGGAGACTTTCAGACGACGTGCTTTCTCGCCTTAAGACGTCGTGGCACATGAAGGATTGGCGATTGACGGTAGAAAAGGCTTTGGGAACACGGTTTCGATGCATGGGCGCCGCAATCGAGAATATCCGATTGCCCGCACCACCGCATTCGGCAGAGGTGTTCGATGATGTAATGCCGGCAGCCGTATCGTTGTTTGGCCTTGCGTACGCGGGGAACTGGCAGGTGTCACTGTTCGCCGACTGTAAATGGCGATGCGGGTGTGCTGACTCACAGGGTCGATGTGAGTGTGAGGGGTCGTGCAAGATGACGGTCAAGATGGCGAAGTATTACACGTTCAATGTTTTGCCTGATGGCAACCCGGCAAACAAGTGGATCTGGGTACGGTGGCTCAACTTCTATGCATGGAAGAGAAACTTGTTTCAGGACCCGAGTTTCTCGGTGTTCGGGGAGCTGGAAGACGAATGGATGCTACACGATGCCTATGGCCGACAGTAAAACGTGCGCAGACCCTGCGGGCGGAACCATCCATTTATGGCTCAATAGACACCGAGTCGTGCTTCTGATCGGAGTTGCGTGTCTGGTCATTGGGCTCGTTGGGTTGTGGAGTGCCGATGCAGTGAGAGCAGTCAGGGCGCAACGGAATAGAGAGGCAGCAGAAGGCGTGCTGCGCTACGTGAAACGGCTGGGCGACGTGGCGGCGGACTACCATGCTCGACATGGGCAGTGGCCCGAGTCCCTCTCCGATCTGATGCCCCGTGAGGAAGCCATATTACCCGATCCGTGGGGGTCTCCCTTCAGGTGCCAAGTCCGTCAGAATGTCTGCACGGTGTCATCGGCGGGTCCCGACCGTGTTTTCGGAACGGAAGACGATATCGTCACTGTGGTGACATCGTCAGCGCCTGGACTTGAGGGCAATGGGTTTGGTGCTGCGGCTTCAGAAGAAGCGCAGTCACGGGGCAGACCCAAGAATACAGAATGAGGATTCAGCGCAGCGTCGCAGGACATCCTGATCGTATTGGTTTCCTCCACGAGAATAGCTGACCATGGCCTACTCCCTCACACCCCTCGGCCGCACGGCCTTGCGTAGATCGAAAACCGCATACCCCCGTTTCAACGGGTGCGAATCTGGTTTCCGTTTCTTCTCGCCGGGGATCGGACGCTGGATGAGCCGCGATCCGATCGGCGAGAAAGGCGGAGGCAACTTGCTTTGCTTCATTAGGAACTGCCCGGACACTGCGCTAGATTATCTGGGCCTGAGGAAGGCGTGTTGCATCTGTGCGATAGACCCCGGCAACTGTCGAATCGACCTCTCTTGGACAAGCGCAACGAGAGAGTTGAAATATCAACCGACAGATCCGAATAGGCCAGGGTATCTTTGGGATTTCGGTGTCGGCGTCAAGGCGGTTGTGACCCATAGCGCAGGGGGCGATGTCAGCGGCTGTCATCTGCACCAAGGCGCAGAGTTGCGCGACGATTCTGACTCGCCTCCTAATGACGATATAGTCCTGCCTGATGACTACGGTTCGGCTAAGCCCAATCCAGGATTCTACGGAGGATGGTGGCTTACTGATGATCCGCACAACGCCGATGTGAGTCGAACGCGTCCCGTTAGTCCGCAAACGTATTGGTTTCAGGCGCATGACTATGTCGAAGAGGCACCATCAGTACAGACATGGTGGGGCTTTGCCGGTACTGCGACGTGGAATGCCAGTAGCATACCGAAGAAAGGATACATGCGGTGGAAGGGCACCCCCCGCGGATGGTTCAGCGTGCAACTGGGGGTCGATGAGCTATGAATCAACAAAGGTTGTTGCGGCAAGGCACGCCTTTGCTCTTCGCTCTGCTGCTTGGAGGGTGTTACAGCGCCAGGCCTCAGGCTCCGCACGACTTGTTTTCAGGGGAGAGGTGCGTTGTGATGCACCATGCGTTTTATGTGACAGTCCAGCTTCGGCAAGGGGTCACGAAAGGTGCTGCAACTGAGACGCTCGTCAGGTACCTGGCAGATGACATTCAGCATGGGAAAGCGTCGATTCCTGTTGAGGACAAAGTGCTTCATGGGCTCCGCGGCAGGGACTTCTGGGCCTTGGCCCTGAGCAGTTTGAGTGGAGTCGTTCTATCTATGGGCGAAGCCGATGATGAGGTAGTCCGCGACAGCAAGATTATTGGCCTGCTTCGCTTGTTTGGTGTCGCTGCCAAGCGGCCGGGAGCCGGCCTTGGTGATGCGGAAGTCGAACATTGAATAAAGCCAACAGGCAACTGCACCAATTCTCGCAAGACGCAAACGCTCTAACCCGCTGACCATGGCCTACTCCATCACACCTCTCGGACGCACGGCCTTACGTAGATCGAAAACCGCATACCCCCGTCTCACCGGGTGCGAATCTGGTTTCCGTTTCTTCTCGCCAGGGATGGGAAGGTGGGCGTCGAGGGATCCGATTAGTGCCAGACATGGCATGAATCGATACATATGCCTCAGCAACCAACCTCTGGGCTATCGTGATCGTCTCGGGCTGGCCTCAGAACCCAGTGAGCAACAGAGTGAACCGCCTGTGGATCAGTGTATCAACATGGACCGAGACCAGTTTGAGGACTGGTTAAAAGACCACGGTGTCAGCGTGGATGCGTACGTAAAGCGGCAACTTGATCGTGGTTGCGTTGGGGTTACCTGCATTGCTGGGGATGGCAAGTTCTGGCCGGAAAACTGGCCTGACACGAAGTGTTGGCTTACCGAGGACGATGCGCGAAAAGACTGCGCGAAATGCAAAAAACTCGTGGCGAAACCATGCTGCCTGACGTGGGCCAAACAGGGGAAATGGAAGGATGGGGAACCGAAGAAGCTTCCAGATGGTGGCGTGAGTTGTCACGCGATCACGAGTGCAAGAACCGATAATGACTCATACTGGAACTACGTCCTGATCCAGAAGGGCTATTACATATACGCCGACCAAATGGCCAGACCTGGTGAAGAGCAATGGTTCACCATATGCAGAAAGATGCCGAAGCCCCCCGGCTTTCCTGCCACCATATACGGAGCCACCTGCATTCAAACGCCCAAACACCAGATACCTACGCCTGATGACAACTGACCGAGATAGTGACGGTCACTTGGCCTCAACGATACTTCGGTGTGCGCTGGACGCATGCGGAGTTGCGGCCATGATTATGATTGGCTTTGGTTGCGCGGCACTCACCCGCCATGCAGCGGGTCAAGACACGGTTCAAAGTCCGGAAGGCATACATGCCGTCAGGGCGGTAAGTAAGGCGCCCGTCTTAGGCGAGGTATACGGTCACCTCACGAAGGCCGACACCAGCGCGGAGATACTGAAGGTGCAGTACCTGGGATGCAGCAACCGCCACGACAAGCTGGCATTCTGTGTTTCGCTACTAGACAGTAAGTCGCTGCGTGTTGGAACGCGTATGTCGACTATCAAGACGATCTTCGGTCCTGATGCCGATGACTATGGCCTGGAAAAGGGGATCGGCAAAGCATGCGTGAGTTTCGCGGATGTCGTTCAGAACCGTCATCCGGAGGGAGGGGCGTCTGCATTGGAGGGTTGGTATTTGGCTGTGTACTACACGCAACGCGGGATCGTCTCTGACTATTTCCTATCGAACCTGTGGTTGAGAAGTTGGTAGGGCGCTGACCATGAGCTACTCCCTCACACCCTTCGGACGCACGGCCTTGCGTACCGCGAAAACCGCATACCCCCGTTTCAACGGGTGCGAATCTGGTTTCCGTTTCTTCTCGCCGGGCGTGGGTCGCTGGTGCAGCCGGGATCCGATGTGGGAGCACACTTTCTTCAAATTTGCATTTGTGGCTCAGAGCGTCCGCAAACGGGTTGACGCCATGACCGTTTCCAGAGGGGCGAATGATTATGATTTTCTCAGTAACAATGGAGAATCTCGTTGGGATCTGCTTGGCCTCGTGATGCAGGATAACGGTTGTGCATGTAACAATGCTCCTCTTCAGCGGTACTGCTTAAGCGAGGGTGCGACTTGCGGGGGCGATGGCCAGTGCAAGACAAGATCATTCAGAGGGGAGATCTCGCCGGGCGGGCCTGGCATTCCGTATGGTTGGGACCAATGCATCTGCATGTCTCCTGCGAAAGAAATGTGGATTAGTTTCCGTTATTGGTTCTTCTGGAGGCACTACCGCAAAACTAAGGTCTCCCTGGGTAAAGGGCCAGGGGGCAAACAGTACTACCATTTTGAGTCCACGGGTGAGTCTAGCCAGTGTTGCCCCCAAGGCGAAACCTGTACGCCGTTCGAGGACTTGGGAACTGATTGGGACGATACTAATTCAAATTAGTAGGAACCCAATCCCCATGAAGAAGATGACGCTGTTCTTGCTCTTGCCTCTGTGGATTGTGATGACAGGGTGTGTGGCCCACCGATACGACAAGGCCATGTCAGAAGCGAATGACTACTGGTCCTTGAGGAAGTCTCCTGGTGAGATTGACGCGGCAGAAGTCGCGAGACTTGTGCTCCCATTTGTGAACGATTCTGGAATTCGGTATTTGACGACGAAACTGCGTTCTAAAGACCGACGTGAACGTGAGACGGCAACATTGTTGCTTGTCCCTGTCTATCAGATACTCATTGAAGCTAAGTCGAAACGTGCTAGTTCGCTTCTTGCGATAGTAGAAGGATCGAGGTATTGGGATCGAGTCCAAGAGTTCTCCCGGAGTGGCGATAATCCCGCAATTACGGATTATCTGATGAGCGTCAACCTGAGAGATCGGAAGCCACAGGGGCATGTTTCCACAATTGACGAATGAACTGACGCGCTGACCATGACCTACTCCCTGACACCCCTCGGACGCACGGCCTTGCGTAGATCGAAAACCGCATACCCCCGTCTCACCGGGTGCGAATCTGGTTTCCGTTTCTTCTCGCCGGGGATCGGGCGGTGGGCGTCGCGAGATCCGATTGGGGAAAGAGGTGGACTCAACCTGTTCTCAATCTGCGAGAACAATAGTGTGCAAAAGTGCGATAGAACGGGTAAGCAGACTATTCTCGGGGGGACTTCGTTGTCCTTTTCGGTGGATGACCTCGTGTTCATTCCGGATGACTGTGGCCACTTTTCGTGGTCAGTGTTGTGGAAAGTGCGAGGTCCTTCGCCTCTATGGGGTTCCGTCGTTCAAGAGATGACCATGACGTCTTCAATTACCGACTGCCAAGGTCACCCCATCAATGATCCCGACCAACACTATTGGGAGGCGTGGTCTATCGTCGATGCGAGCATGGACGACCCTCCCCGTGATACATGGGCCTTTAGCGATCCGGGAGGGTTGCCATGCTCCAAAGGATACGTGCTCTATACGGGTACTGTCGCCTACTACGATAGGCTTGATACATCAAACTGGCCACACGATCCACGTTCGCCTTCAGGTGGAGACACTGGGGTAGTAAATGAAGATCCAATATTGCCGCCTCCCTCTGGTGATGTCATCCACCGCTCACTGATGGCGAGATGGAACTGCTGCAGTGGCAACTCCCCAACTCAAGTGACAAGAAGCATTTACTGATCATTAGCATCGAACAGACTTCCTGCATGCGGCAGGTCTATGTGGCCAGAGTGACAAGGACGATGATAGACGAAATGGCAAGCCTAAGACACATGGTGGCATCATTCGTGATTGGGGTAGTCTGCTACGGCGTGGGTGGCTCGTATGCACTTGCGAGGGGTGAGCAACGCGAGAGTGCGGAGACACTTGTGCGGAGGGCAGACAAAGTTGTCGTGGGGAGGGTTGCGCGGCTTGGCGCGACGGGGGGGTGCATATTCCTGACATATCCAACGCTACGTGGATACCCGTTTGAAGTGTGTAGGGCCAGGATTGACGTGATCGAAGGTCTCAAGAACGCCCGCGATGGCGAGGCGATAAATATGTTCTATCTGAGGCGCGGAGTTACTAATGAGATTCGGAGGGCCCTCATTGCCAACCCTCCAAGTTCGCTTCATTTGAAGGTTTCGGGGGAGGTGTATCTCTTGTTCTTGCGGCAAACATCAGTGACAAATTGGTTCTGTGCCTATACCGAACCGTATGACCCGGTGAATTCGGTGTTCGATCTTGGCGTGACGAACTGGACGAAGTCGGATGAGGAAAAAGTAAGTTGGCCTTTGGTTCTTGAGCACCTCAATCAAACAACAGGTGGAATGAACGCGTTGCGTGACCGTTTTCGCAGTCTACTTGGTACGACAAATGAAACGGTAGAGTCATTTGAAGTGCCTCCAGAGATAGGAGGCGATTGGGAGGCGGGCCAGCAGTCCCCGATCAAAGGGGCGGGCGAGTAGAAACTGTTGCCGACCATTTATGACCGGACGGGCTTCCCGAATTGAACCTGGGCCGACCACCCAGCATCTTGATAATCGGCAAATGAACTGACGCACTGACCATGCCCTACCACCTGTCACCCCTCGGACGCACGGTCTTGCGTACCTCGCCGGAGTACGCGTACGAACGTAGCCCGAAAACCGCTTACCCCCGACTCAGCGGGTGCGAATCTGGTTTCCGTTTCTTCTCGCCAGGAATGGGGCGGTGGATGAGCAGCGACCCAATTGGGGATGAGGCACTTCTGCAAACGCGAAGCAGGGGAATCCGGCGAGAGGATCGAGAACGGATCAAGCATCAGTCGCAGGAGCCGCGGTATCTCTTCGTGCATAATCAACCGACTGTACTGACAGACCCAGAAGGTCTGCATGAATTTGGCGGCTGTAAGTGCTGTCCGGAAGTGAGGCAGGCGGCGGAAATCGTCGATGCTGCCATACCAAAGGGGAAATGCAGGAAATGGTTTGAGGATCACGGTCACGATTTCTCGGGAGGCGGAGGGGGATCTACCGATTGGATACCGGGATATACGATCACGTGCCACGGAGACTGGATGATTCCGTGTATTTTGGGTTTCCCAACTTGGACGCTGCCTGGGTTTGGCATAGGCGTATGTGCAAGTCAGTGCAAGGAATTGGGGAGCAGTGGACTAGCATCTCTGCTGATCCACGAGATCGCACACCATTACTGTCCTATTGGGGTGGGACGTGAAGCCTGTGCTGTCTCTGCGCAGGAGGCATGTGGTGACGCCCTTATTGGCCAATGAGGTGCCCACCCGTGAAGCCGTTGTTCATGGTGGCCTGTAGTCTGTTGCTGATCGCGATAATCGTGGATATTGAAGGCAAACGTCACGACTCTGCCGGTGCCTTGCTTGCCGCAAGATCCGTTACGCTCGCCTCTGTGGAGCGAAATCAATTGCACTTGACCATTGAGAAGGAGATACACTCAGGAGCGTCTGCCCATGTTGTCGCCATAGTTTCGATCATTGCAGGAAGTTTCGCGTGGTTGATGTCCCTGTATCGCCGCGAGCAGGCATCCCCGTTGTGCCCTGCGGTGCTTCTTCTTGCATTCCTTCTGTTTCAGTTGGTCTTCGTGTGAAACTGTGTAGCCCGCGAGTGGGGTCGGGTGCTGACAAGGGTGACAAAGTGGAATAATGGGGCGCCAGTGTCAGCCCGAGAAGACAGAAGATAGGGGTACGGGGGTTGGAAGGCCCAAGAATAGAGAATAGGGATTGAACGAAGCGTCGCAGGGACAGCCCGATCCCATCAGTTGCCGTCACGAGAATAGTCGACCATGTCCTACCACCTCACACCCCTCGGCCGCACGACCTTGCGTACCCCAAAAACCGCATACCCCCGTCTCAGCGGGTGCGAATCTGGTTTCCGTTTCTTCTCGCCAGGACTAGGACGCTGGGTGAGTCGCGATCCGATTGGGGAAGCAGGGGGCAGAAACTGTTATCAGTTTGCGGAAAATGACTGTGAAAACGGCGTGGACATGCTGGGGTGTTGGAGTGACAAGTTGAGACAGTGCGTGAATGCCTCCAAGTTTACAATTCGGATAATAGACGGCTTGGAAAGGTCAGCCGCCTATAAGGGCATCGTGGTTGTCGTGATCAGCGCCCAACTAGATCATGAGAAATGTGATTGCGTCTGTGAGTTTCCCGACTTCAAACAGGATGCCCGCGACTATCAGTTTTGGGACGATGGCCGAGCACCGACGCCGGGCGAATACTACAAAGACCACCTCCACGGCGGCACTTACTACGACGACAGTGACAAGCCCCAACGATTCTATCACATGATGCTCGATATGCCTGGCCTGTATGAGTATTTCCCGAGGCCGGACGTTATAGTGCGACTGCGCGATCCACCGGTCGTTCATTTTAAGTCTGACATGTTTACCCAGGTTATTTGTACGAAGGGTACTGAAAGCGGGGCGGTCATAAAGATGGTGAAATGGGGAGTCGAAGTCACCCAATACCGTGACAATCGAGGGGCACGGACGTTTACGAAATCGTGGTGGCCAGTCACGAACGGTGACAAGACGTTCTAGTCGCGGTATGAAGGTTGCCGCAGAGGCTTGACATGCAGGGTGGTCGGGCCGGTCACATCGGCGCGAGCAGGGGTGCCCGTGAGTGTGTCAGATGGATGCGGCCCGTGAGAAGCGTGCTTCAGTGGACTCTGCAATGACGATACTACAGGGACGGAATGCGACATTCGGTAAAGCGATTAGTGTCGCGGTCGTGGTGGTAACGGTCGTTCTGTGGTGCGCGATTCGGTACACACGACTCGTCGGTGGGCGACTTGAGGGTGCGGACTATCGGACTGTCCGCAACCTGGAATATCTCGACTATATTTTTGGAACGCATACGAATGTGCTCCACTCGGTTGTCACGGGGACTCAGGAGGTAGCAGTGCTTCTAAAGACAGTTACGGTCGACACCGATAGGTTCGTGGATGGTTGGAATAGACCCATTGTCTGCGTGAGACGAAACGGCGAAGTTGTGCTGATGTCAGTTGGAGGGGACGGACGGGGTGGCACGCCAGACGATGTTGTGATCGTGGTTGGCCACCGCTACGACACTCAACCTCGCGTCTCGACAATTGCCAAATGACCTGACGCAGTAACCATGGCCTACCACCTCACACCGCTCGGCCGCACGGCCTTGCGTAGATCGAAAACCGCATACCCCCGTTTCAACGGGTGCGAATCTGGAATTAGATCTATGCACAGCATGCCATTCGAAGTGTCGAAACAAAGCCGAACCAGTCTGACGGACCAGGTAACGGACGGATTGCGCCGTGCCGTGATCACGGGACAATACAAGGTTGGCGCCAAGCTTCCGAATTTGGAGGAGATGGCGGTGGCCCTCAAGGTGAGTGAAATCGTGACCCGCCACGCGGTCCAGCGCCTGACCCGCGAGGGGCTTTTGAATCCCCGTCCCCGCACCGGCATCACCGTGTGCAGTACCAAGTTGAAGACGTGGCGTGGGCATGTGCTATACATGAGCATCGCCGGCGCGCGCATGTACTACCAGAGCATGTTGAGCGCCGCGCTGGTTGACCGGCTCCATGCCGCGAACGTCCTGGTCAGTACCGTGGAACTCGGCGTCGAACCTACCATGGCCCTGGCCAAAGCGCGCGCCGCGCTGACGCATGCCGTCTCGCTGGCCGTGATCGACGGCAACCCGTCTCTGCTGGAGCCCATCCTGGCCGAGCGGGAGGTCGCCTTTATCGAATTCAATCAGATCGAGAGCCGGTGTTCCCGGCACGCCGTGCAGTCGGTCGCGGTGCGTCGGGATGCTGTGCTGCTGGCCTTGCGCGATCATTGTCTCGCGTGCGGCGTGCGCCGCGTTCTCCAGGTGACGGATCCGAAGCCGTCGTTTGACGTCGGCCCCACGCTGAGGAATGCCGGCCTGATTGTCGATGACCTTCTGTTCAATGACTTGCCCGGATACGGCTCGCCGGAGCGGGTGGAGCGCGGCGCTCTGGAGGCCGTGGAGCGCTGGCTGGCGACGGGGCCGACGCTGCCCGACCTGATCTGGTTCGGCGACGATTTTGCAGCCCGCGGAGCGTTGCTCGCGATGGCCTCCCGCGGCCTTCGCATTCCGGAAGACGTGCAGGTTATTTCGTGGGCTAACAAGGGACTCGGACCGGTCTTCTCCAAACCGCTGACCCGCGTCGAGATGGACCCTATCGCCCATGGTGAAGCCCTGGCGCAGTGCGTGCTGGACCGGCTGGGCGGTCTGCACGGCAAGCCCGTTGAGTTGGTGCCCGCGTTCATTGAGGGGGCGACGACGCGGAAGCGATAAGGCGGGAATTGGCCTTTAGCCATGAAAGCCGACCTCGACTATGCCATCGATCCTTGTACCGGCCGCACGATCGTGCGCTTGTCGGGCCTGGCGGAACATTGCCATCATCCCTACTTCTACAACCGATGCTTCACGGCGGACACCCGACAGCCTCTGGCTGGCGGCGGACCAGAAGGGGGTCTCTCCCGGCGAGAGTTTCATTTGGCGGGTGAACCTGGAAACGGGCGAACAATGGAAGCTCTGTCTGCACGGATCGAGCTATGTCGAGCGCGGGAAACACACCCAGGACGCCCATCCGCACCCGGCGTTTTCGCCCGACGGCCGCAAGGTCCTCTTTACCAGCGATCGCGAAACCGGTCCCACGGGTAACTGTGCGGTCTATGTTGTGGACGTGGAAGATCCATGAGTATGAACGATACAAAAGAATCCATCGCACGCCGTCCGGCGTGCTCGCTCCTCGCGGCAGCAGCGTTGCTCCTGTCGCTGGCGGCCGTGGCGCCGGCTGACGACTTCCAGGCGCTGCCGAAGGCGGGCTGGACCGGGGGAAGCCTGACGATCAAGGGGCTTGAGGGCGACTGGACGTGCGCCGTGGGTTATCCTGCGGCCAGCCGTCGGGCGGTGACGGTGAAGAGCGGCGCGGCGTATGCCCCCGGCCTCTACCGATTGAGGTTCACGGTCCGGGCTGGCCACACCTGGGACAGCCTCGCGTGCCAGGGGGGGCTGCGGGTGACGGTGCGCGCGGGGGATAGCGAGACGACGACGGACTGGAAGGGGACCGAGTTTACCCGGGTGCATCAGCCCGAGACCAAGACCCTCGACTTCCTGCTGCATCGCGAAGGCCCCTTCTCCGTCACGTTTGTCTCCTACGTGGCCCAGGATGCCTTCGAGAACGCGGCCATCAGCAAAAAGGGGAAGCCCGACATCGGGCAAATCGATTCCGCGGACCTGCTGGGGGACAACAAGGCGAGCGACAAGCTCATGGCGAACCTCGTCGTGGAATTGGATCCGAAGACCTGCTTCTACCACACCGTCGAAAAGGTGGAAGTGGCGCGGATCTCCGGCTCGGCCACCGTCAGCGGCCTTGATGTGGACAAGGTGCTCTACGCGCCGGGTGAGACCCTGAAAGGGCAGGCGCGACTCTCGGGATTCGGCCCCGAGGTATCGGGCAAACTATGCCTCTTCCTGGAGCACGGGGTTGACAGCCGCGATCTGGTCAAGGAGATCCCGGTCAAGTTCGCGGGCGTGAGCCGGACGCAGGACTTCGAAGTGACTTTGCCGGAGCGCCGGCTGGGGCACGCGTTGGTGGCACAGTTCGTTTCCGCGGATGGCCGCGACCGCCACGAAAAGTCCGAGTACTTCAATATCGAGGACGATTTCTTCCGGGTGTGCATCTACTACGGCCACCCTTTCAATGGCCTGTCCTTTCGCGCGCCCGAAGCGATGAGCAGCACCGTCGCGGAGCTCAAGCGCGACTACTACAACTGCCGCGAGATGTTCTTTTGGGCGCCCGAGGACATGGTGGCCATGAGCCCGGCGCAAGACGCCTGGTTCGCGGGGCAGACCGGCTACCACCTGGGCAAACCGGGTTTGCAGGAGTACATCCGGCTCAGCCACCAGTCGGGGATCAAGTGCATAACCTACGCCAAGTTCTGCCTCTATGGTCCGCTGGGCTGGAAATACGTCTACGACGCGCCTTTCCACAACAAGGGCGCCTACCGTTATCCCGTGGGGCATTGGGCCTCCACGCAGGTCGCATGGCTCGACGAGTTGCAGTACGGGGAACTGGTGGGATGGAAGGTGCCGCGGGTCGCGCAGGGCGATAACGCGTGGGCCTTCGTGGGCGAGGACTATGGCATACCGCGAACCGGGCCCGACCTTTCCCCGTACAACGTGCGGTTCGCGGCCGAGGAAATGTGCCGCTCCATCGCGATGTTCGGGTGGGACGCCCTGCGCTGGGATGGTCATCCCAGGTTCAGCGAGTGGGACTACGACTACGAAGCCCAGCGCAAGGCGGCGATGCTGGTGCGTTACTTCAAGGACATCGTGAACGCGAAACTCCCGGCCATCCGGCACGGCTACAACTACCTGGGCGCCGGGCAATCCTACGACTGGGCCAGCGAGAATTACGAGTTGGACGAACTGTGCCGCGGGGGTGGGTTGCTCATGAACGAGGACATGCGCGGGCTATTCGGGACGTCCTACCGGGACTTCACCCGTATCGTGCAAACCCAGGGCGATTTCACGCGCGAACGCGGCGGTTACTGGGTCGGCTCGCTCATGGAAAAGCTTTCGCCCCGCGACCTGCTGGTCCAGTATATCTTGGTCATGGCCGGAGGGGGGCATCCCTGCTACACCAGCGATCCCGTCGTCAACCGCTATGCCACCCGCTTCTCGCAATACACGTTCGACGAAACCATGCGGCGGCTGGAGAAGCCGGAAGAGCTCATCAAGCCCGTCGGCGCCACCAACCTATGCTGGATGCCCTATGTCTTCGAGACCGCGGCAAAGGATGGCCAGGGCGAACTGGTGGTCAACCTGCTCAATCTGCCGCCGGACACGAAATTCCTGGCGATAAAGACGTTCGCGGACTCCAAGGACGCAGACTACTCCAAACGGGTGCTGAATCCAGGGACCGACCCGCTGGATATCGATCTGGCCCTGCCGCCGACCCACACGTTGAAGTCCGCGCACCTCATTGATCCTTTCACGTTGGCAGTCGAGCCCCTCGTGTGCAAGGGCAACCGGATCTCCCTGCCGCCCGTACGGCTGTGGCGGGTGCTGGTGGCACAGATGGCCGTGGCACCGGACGCCGGGGCCTACGCCCTGGCCGCGAAGTGGGGGCCCCCGAAGACGGTGGGCGCGCCGCACAAGGATCTCAAGGCGGAGCGCAAGGCCGTCGAGCGGCTGGATATCAGCCGGCCCGTCGAGGACGTCTGCAAGGAGTGGGAGGCCCGCTACCCCGATGAGGGCGGGAAGTGGTGGGAGGAGCCCGCGGCGTATGCCGCGATGGGTTGGGACGAGCGGAACACCGCGGTCCTGGCCAGCCGCGCGGAGTCGGCCGTGCCCGTCCGGAAAGCTCCGCCGGCCTTCGGTGACCTGACTCCGATTCGCAACGGCGTGACCGACATCTTCTACGCCCGCGGCATGATTGACTATAACCTCGGGCTGTACCGCGCCTTTGCGCGGTTGGACAAAGTGAACGTGCAGGAGGCCACCCTCAGCGGCAACCGGATGTCGTACAGGCTCTCCAATCATCCGGGCGCAGCGGCTATGCCGGGCAAGGATCTATTTGTCTATGCGGACATCCCGTACACCGTCATCGGCGAGGAGCAGAGCGCGGCGCTGGCAGATTACATCAAGGCCGGCGGGGCGGCACTTTTCACTGGAGGCGAGTATTCGTTCGGCAAGGGTCTCTACCGCGACACGGTGCTGGAGCAGGAGCTCCTGCCGGTGCTCAGCATCACGCCGCCGAAGCAGGGCAACTTCGACAACCGCTATGCGCGCGACCCGCTCTTCATCGAGCCCGGGCCGGACCTGCCGGAGTTGGGGGTAAAGCCCGACTTCGCCGCGCGTCCGGCCTTCTGGTGCTGGAACGAGGTTGCCGTGCGTCCCGACAAGGGCGTGAAGGTGTTCCTCAAGTCCGGCAACCGGCCCGTGCTGGTGGGCTGGCAGGTGGGCAAGGGCCGCGTGGCGTGCCTGCCCGTGATGCACAAGGGGACATCCGTCGCCGGCGCGACCGTCTTCTTCGACTGGCAGGAATGGCCCGGGGTGGCCGAGGCGCTGTTGCGGTGGCTGGCTCCCGAGGCCGGCCAGGTGCAGCCGCCGAAAGCCCCGGAAATCGATCAGCAGGAACTGGCGCGCCTGCGCCACGACCTGGAAGCCCAGTCCATCGAAAACGCCTTGGACATCGGCGGCGGGAACAAGGGGCTGTCCCTGGATGCGACCGATGGGCCGGGCGATCTCGCGCCGGCCGCCGGCAAGGCGGAGAAGGCGAACCCGGAAGCCCTGAAGAAACGCATTGCCGTTCTGCGCCGGCTGATGGCGGCGGAGGACGCCGCGTCGATCCCCCTGGTGGCCCAGCAGCTCGCCGAGCAGAGGAGCCTGCCCGACGACGTGAGGTTCGAGATCGTGCGGTTTCTCCAGCAGCATCCGCCCGCCAACCTGAAGGAAGTGGCCCGGCAATGCCTGGCAAGCCCCGAGGCCCACGTGCGCGGGTGCGGGTTCCAGCTCATGGCCCTGGCTGGTGATTCCGGTTTCCCGGCCGTCCTGCAGGCCGCGCCGACGGGATTTGAAACCCAGCCGTTCCTGCGCAATCGGACCCTGGCGCTGGCAATTGCCCTGTATGGAAAAGTTGACCTCGTCGAGTCGGGCCGCAAGCGCATTGCCGACTGGAATGCCGAGGAACAGCGCGTGGCCGCGGAGTACACGGACGGCAAAGGGTTTTCGCCGGCGGCACCCGCTTTGCCGTGCCTCGGCTCCGAAGCGGTGCTGGCGCGGGTGGGCTGGCTTGCGTACATGTCACGGTTCGAGCCGGAACACTACGCGGCCCAGTTTGCCAAGGAGTGGTGCATGATCGAGCAGTACCAGCGGTTCTGCGATTGGACCGTAAAGACCAAATCGAGCAAGGATCGCCCTGCGTCGCAGGGGACCCTGGACGAGATGAGTTCACTCCAGGCTTTCTTCGGCCAGATGGGAAACCTCACGGCCGGCCGGGCGGCGGAAATGTGCCAGTCCCATCCCGCCTTGATGGCGCAGGGTCTGGGCAGCACCCACTACCGCACCGAGGCCGTGAGGGCCATGAATTTGCTTGGATCCATTCCGGCCGAAAGGATCGCAACCCAGCTCAAGGAGATCGCGAAGGGCTCGCAGCCCTTGCTGGCGGGCTTCGCTGAAATGCGAGGGCTAGGCGCGAAGAGTCCCACAGATAAGAGGCCGTCCGAAGACCCTCCTGCCACAGGGAGCGGAGCCGCTTCCGGCTCCGGCCCTTCGATGGCACTCAGGGCAGACCGGCGCGGGAAGCCGCGCCGCTCCGGGAAGAGGCAGGCAGGCTTCCGGACAGGCTATGCAACTTCACCGGACAGTGAGTCATAACCCGTGCATTCACCAAGTGAGGAGGAGGAGACAGATATGAGCACAAGCAGGTTCCTTCGGGCGGAGTCGGATTGTTTTGTGGGCAAACGCGGGCGGCTGGAACGATATCTGGTCTGCTCGACGCAAGGCTATTTTCCGGTGCTGGTGCAAACCGGCAAGCGGGCGCTGGCCGTGATCTACCGCACCGGCGGCACGCATGTTTCGGCCAGCGCGACGCTGGCCGTCGCCACCTCGGCCGATGGCGGCAAAGGCTGGACCGACCCGGTTGAAATTGCGCCGCGCTGGGCCGATTGCCGCAACCCCGCGTTCGGCGTAAACGCCAAGGGTGCCTTGATCGCCGCCTACTGGAAGGCCTGCCTGGACTGCTACGTGGACGGGCCCAACGGTCCGGAGTGGAAGAACCTCGAAGCCAAGGGCGCGATTCCGACGATGTTCGTGCGCCGCAGCGCCGATAACGGCCGCACCTGGAGCAAGGAATGGCCCTACATATCGGAGCTGCTCAAGCTTCCATCGCCCTATGGCCGTATCATCGCGGCGCCGGATGGGACCTTGCTCATGCCCGTATATGGCACGCCGCGCCGGAAGCGCAAGGGCGTCAGAGACATCAGCATCCTGGTGCGCAGCAGGGACGGCGGCAAGACGTGGGCCGACGAGTCGCTGGTGGCGACCGGCCACAATGAGACCTCATACGTATTTCTGGCTGGCGGCCGCCTGCTGGCCGCCGCGCGGTCCGAGTCCGGCCACGTGGCCACCCTGTTCAGCGACGACGTCGGGCGCACCTGGAGCCAGCCGGTTCAGGTGACCCGCGACGGCGAGCACCCGGCTGACCTGACCGTGCTCGCGAGCGGCGCGGTACAGTTGACGTTCGGCCGCCGCATCCGGCCCCTGGGTTGCGGGGTGCTCTTCAGTTCCGACGGCGGCCTGTCGTGGGACACGGACCGCGAGGTCTTGCTGGCCGGCGATGGGGTCCGCAACGGCGACCTCGGCTATCCTTCGACCGTGCAACTCGCCGACAAGACGATCGTGACCGTGCTTTATTATGCGAGCGGCTCGGAAACCAGCGGGGACTGGGGCAACTGGGGCGAAGTCTCCTGCCAGGCCCTCCGTTACCGGGAGGAGAGTATCCGCTGAGCGGCAAGGGGATGATGACGGTGCCCTGAATAGAGTTGAGTGGCCAAGGAGCCGTCGGCATTATCGCGCGACTGCGGAGAGAGTGGATTGAGATGAGTATGTCAGACAAGTTGAATGAAGCCGTGTGGCGCCAGCCGCCGGCCGAGTGGCGGGATGTTCCGTTCTGGTCCTGGAACGGACGACTTGACGAAGCGCGGCTGCGCCGCCAACTACGGGAGATGGTCCACGGCGGAATGGGGGGCGTCTTTCCGCACAGCCGCTATGGGCTGCGCCAGCCTTACTTGGCGGAGCCCTGGTGGGAGGCGATTCGCGTTTGCCTGGACGAAGCGCGCGCCGCCGGAGTCAAGGTCTACATTTACGACGAGGATCGCTGGCCGTCGGGCACCGCCGCCGGGATGGTCACCGTCGCCCACCCGGAGTTCGGCTCGCGATTCCTCGAACGCTCGAGTCCTGGCGTCATGCCTTCCACGGCACCGGAGCAATGGGCTTTCCGCGTCGTCCTGGACGCCGAGGGGCGCCTGGGCGCGTACCATCCCGCCTCGGCGGCCGCCGGCGCGGAGGGCCAACTCGAAATCTACCGCGTGCGACTGGAAGAGCCGAGCGCCTGGTACAATGGCGGCGCCTATCTCGACACGCTGAACCCCGCGGCCGTCGACGCGTTTCTGGCCATTACCCACGAGGCCTATGCCCAACGCTTCGGCGACGACTTCGGCAGTCTCATCCCAGCCTTCTTCATGGACGAAACCCATTACGGCACCTGCGGGGGCCGCAACAAGGTGCATTGGTCCGCGGTCCTGGAGGCGGAGTTCCTCCGGCGCCGCGGCTACGCGCTCACGGCGCATCTGCCCGAACTGTTTCATGAGCTTTCCGGCGGCCGTTTCTCGCGCGTGCGGCATGATTTCCGCCGGACCCTGACCGAGCTCTTTGTCATCAACTTCACCGGCCGCGTGGCGGCGTGGTGCGAGCGCCATGGCGTGGCGTTGACGGGCCATCTCCTGGAAGAGGAAACCCTGAGCCGCCAGATCGCGAACATCGGGGCGGCCATGCCCCACTACGCACTCATGCAGTGGCCGGGCATCGATATCCTGGGCGAAGCCGGGTCGGAGAAGCTGGTGATGACCAAGCAGTGCACCTCGGTCGCGGACCAGCTTGGCAAGGAGCGCTGCCTGTCGGAGCTCTATGCCGCGACCGGGTGGAATTTTACTCTGGAGGGGCATAAGTACGTGGGCGACTGGCATGTCGTCTGCGGCGTCAATTTCCGCTGCCTGCATCTCGTGCATTACACCCTGGCTGGCGCCGGCAAGCGTGATTGGCTGCCCAGCCATGGACCGGTCAATTCCTGGTGGTGCGACCACGACGTTGTCGCCGGCTATTTTGCGCGCCTGCAGTCCTGGCTGTCCCAGGGCCGCCCGATCCGCGACGTGCTGGTGATTCATCCGATCGAAACGGCGTGGGGTTTTGCCGTCCCGCGGGACGGGTGGTGCGAAGACGTGGTCGAGACGGATCAATACGCGCTGCACAACCTGGGGATGGCGCTGTGCGGGGCGCATTGGGACTGGGATTTCGGTGACGAGGAACTGCTCGCGCAGCACGGCCGGGCCGACGCCGGCACGTTTACCGTCGGGCGGATGAACTACCGGGTGGTCGTGGCGCCGCCTTGCACGACGCTGCGGGCGAGCACCGTGCGGTTGCTGGAGAGCTTCGCCGACTCCGGCGGCATCCTGCTTTTCATGGGACGGTCGCCGGATCATGTGGACGGCGTCCCGGATTCGCGGGCCGGCGCATTGGCGGGCAAGGCGCGGTCGCGCTGCCCGAATCCGGAGGCTGTGGTCGAGGCCCTTGAGGCGACGGCACTGCGACGCCTTTCGATTGCCGAGAATGGCTGTGAAGTCGCCCCGTGCTGGAGCATGCTCCGCGACGTGGATGGCGGCCAGATCCTCTTCGTGCAATCGCACGACCGGAAAGCGTCGCACACGGTGGAAGTGCGGGTAAGGGGCGCTGCGCCCGTTGTCGCTTGGGACGCGCTCTCGGGGGAAAGGCGCCGGCTGGAGTCGAAGGCGGTCGGCGGCTTCGTCACGTTCCAGCTTCAACTGCCCGCGACAGGTTCCGCCCTGGTCGCGCTGGGGCTGCCAGTGCCGGCAGGAACGGTGGAGAAAGCTGCGGAGACGACTCTGGAAGTGCGCGACTATAACGGGCCGTTCCCAATCGGACGGACCGAGCCCAATTCGCTGCCCCTGGACTTCTGCCGGTTCCGCGTGAACGACAAACCGTACGGCGAGGTGACGCCCGTGTTCGCCGCTGACGATGCCATCCGGGCGGCGTTTGGACTCACGCCCCGGCGCATTGAAGGCGTGCAGCCGTGGGCGCTCTACGGGCGGCAACCGCAGCCACTGCCGAACCTCGGTCGTTTCGGCCTCTCCTGGTCGTTCCATGTCACCGGTCGTCCCTCGAAGTGCCGGCTGGCGCTGGAAGGCGCGGGGCTCGGGGCATCGCTTTGCGTGAACGGGACGAGCCTGCCGTGGCGGGCGGACGGCTGGTGGGTCGATGAGGATTTCCAGACCTGCGAGATTGCCGCCTTGCTGCGCGAGGGCACGAACCGGATCGACTTGGAGGATGACTTCCGGGCCGACCGCGACATCGAGGCGGCCTACCTGGTGGGCGAGTTCGGCGTTGCCTGGCTCAACCCGGCGCAACGGAGGACATGGGATAATGTCACGCTGGTCGAGGCGCCTTGCGAGCTGGCCCTGGGGTCGTGGGTGGGCCAGAAACTCGACTTCTATGGCGGCGCCGTGCGTTACGAAGTGCGCGTCGAGGCACCGGCCGGAGCCGCGGGAGTCTGGATCGAACTGACGGACCTGCGCGCAATGGCCGCCGCCATCGAGGTGGCGGACGTGCGCCGGCCGTTGCCGTGGCCGCCCTATGCGGCGTTCGTGCCGCGGGAAGAGCTGGAGGCGGCGAATGGGCTTGTCGTCGTGGAACTCATGGGCGGTCGCCGCAACACGCTGGGTTCGGCGCACGTCGAGGGCCGGGGTGCCGACGAGTCGTCGTTCAACCCGCACTCGGCGGGCTGGACTGACGAGTACCGCCTTTGGGATCAAGGACTCATGGGGCCGGTGCGCGTGACGGCAGTCAAACGAAGCGCATGAGGGAGCAGGTCGCGATGACACGGAAAGCACGCGAGGCGGTGGCCGATACGCCGCCCGTTATTGAGGCGCACCGTGGCGACAGTGCCAATGCGCCTGAGAACACACTGGCGGCATTCCGGCGCGCTCTGGAGCTGGGTGTGCTGTGGATCGAACTCGACGTCCATCCCGCCAAGGATGGCACGCTCATGGTTCTGCACGACGATACCGTTGACCGCACGACCAATGGATCCGGTGCCGTGTGCGACTTGAGGGCCGACGAACTGGGCCGCCTTGATGCGGGATACTGGTTCGCGCCTACCTTCTCCGGCGAACGCATCCCCCAGTTGCGGGAGGTTATGGAGCTGGTCGCGCCGACCCGTACCGGGCTGAACGTGGAGATCATGGCGTCGCCCGCGGGCGCCGATGTGCCGCGCGCCGTCGTCGAATTGCTGCGCCGGTTCGGAAAGGAACGCCACTATGTCGTGTCCTCCTTTGACTTGCCTGCGCTGCGGCAAGTGCGCGCCATTGCCCCGGAGATCACCCTGGCCCTGATTGGCAGCGGCCCCGAGATCCTGGCGCACGCCCGGCAGCATCGCCTGCCGTGGATTCATGCCGATCACGTCACCGTGGATGAGCGACTGCTGACTGAGGCTCACGAAAGGGGCATTCGCGTGAATGCCTGGACAGTGGACGACCCGGCCACGCTGGGACGGTGGCGTGCCATGGGGCTGGACAAACTCTGTACGAACCGGCCGGCCGACATGCTGACCGCGAAGGTGTGACTTGCGCACGGTGGCGGAGCCTGAAGTCACCCTTGGCGTCCGGGCTGAAGTTGGCATCGGAGCAAGGAATACGGCACAATGGAGATCACGAAGTTACTGGCGAAGATGACGGTGGAAGAGAAGGTGGGCCAACTTCGGCGTAATGTGGGGCTGATGTTTCCATCCGCCCGGGACTGTGGTGGTAACGAAGAGCGGCAAAAAGGAAGACTATTGATATGACCATCTGGAAGAAACGCAAGAATAGCCTGGTCGTCCAATTCGATAACCGTGTCAGCATCGAGCTCAAACTTAACAAGGCCGGTGACGTCCTCGGCCTCGGGACGGTAAAAGCCGGGAAGACCGTCCTGCGCAACGGCGATGTCCCGCTTTACCCCTGGCTCCAGTCGATCCGCGGCCTCGAGTACGTCCGCTTCCGCCTGGGTGAAGTCCGGACGCTGGAAGATGGCGGCGTGGCCGTGGACACCACGGCCTGCGGCGTCCCGCGTCACGAGGAGGCCTATGGCGACGAGTACAACGACCACCAGTTCCGCGTCTCGGCTTCGGACGTTCCGGTCGAGGATCGCCTTACCTGGATTCTGCGCCCCGAGTCCCTGACGTTGGAAGGCTTGGCCTACCAGGGCTTCTCCTACGCCTGGGAGTTCGAGTCCGCGACGCAGACGATCTTCCGGATTGTGGCCGTGGGCACGTGGGAGATCGGCGGGAGCGCCGCGGGCAACACGATCCTGTCGCAGGGCCAGGTTACGCCCGCGGTTTACACCGCCGACAAGGACACGCACTTCACCAGCGCCTGCCTGAAGGCGCTGCGGGACTTCGGCAAGCCCCAGGGGATGTCGTTCCAGTGGACGCCGCGCTGGGGGCTGCACCAGTGCTTCGATTTCCTCGCTTCCAGCGCCGGCACCTTGCTCGGCTACTGGCCGGAGAAAGCCGATGTGCGCAGCTTCGTCCAGAAGAACCCCGGCGAGGACGTCTTCTTTTTCGTCGACGCCTCGCATTTCCGTGCCGCGAACCGCGCGGCGATCCCGCGCAAGGCGATTCTTTTCGCCCCCGCCGCAAGGTCCGGCCTGCCGGAGCACGAGCAGCGCAACCGCTGGAACGATGCCTTCGAGCACTGCACGGACCTGGCCCGTGCCCACTTCGGGATCCGGCGCTCGCGTCCGCTGCCCGAACGCACCCTGAACTACGGGCAGCGCCTGGAGAAGGACGGCCGCTACCTGATGCAGGTGGGCCAGCGCTGGGTGCCGGCGCAGGAGTGGTTGATCGCCATGGCCGACGACTATCTGCCGCGCCTGGCGGCGCAGGGCGTGAAGCGCGTCATCCCCGAGCCGGTCAGCGAGAGCGACCCGTCCCAGCGCGGCCTGGAATGCAAGCTGCACCACGGGATTCACGGCGACCTCAATGTCGGGTCCTGCTGCTGCACGCACCGCTTCCAGCCCGCCGCGTTCTGGGGCGGCATGCAGGCGTGGAAGTACTTTTACGACAAGGCGCATGCCCTGGGCATGGAGGCGGGGATCTGGCTTGCGCCGCACCTAGCCTACCATGCCCCGATCCTGCAGGAGCATCCCGACTGGGCGGTGCACGGGTTCAACACGTTGACCTATGCCGGCGGCTACCCGAACTTCGAGCTCGCCAGCCTGAACATGAACACCGGTGTCCGGCAGTGGATCCTCGACGATCTCCGGCGCTGGAAGGAGGAGGGGGGGCTCGACTATGTGTGGATCGATTCGCTCGGCAACCTGGGCCTGCTGCCGACCGACTACACGCGCGAGATGGAGCCCAACGCCTTCGCAATCGGGGAGTGGATCGCGGGCCTGCAGTCGGTCGGCATCCCGAACATCGCCATCGAGGGCGTGAGCCCCTTCGGCGTGGCCGCCTGCAGCGTCATGGATACGGACCCCAAGACCACGGGCGGCGTGCAGGGCATCGCCGGCCAGAACTGCTGGGACTGGTACCAGGAGAACGAGGACATGCTGGTCGGCCAGCAGCCGCGCGCCTCGGTCCACCGCGACCGCACGGAGGAAGATGCCCGGTGTCGGTTCTTCCGTTGCCTCGCCAACCGGTGCGTGCCGGCCATGGACCGCTATGTGCAGGCCATGTCCGACGTGCCGGTGGTTCCCTGGTACAAGCCCTATCTCGACACGTACCTGGCCGTGGAGTCGGACCTGGTCAAGCGCCGCCTCCTGCCCGAGCGGCAGGGCGTGCTCTGGCAAAACGGGCGGCAACGCGTCCTGTTCGCGTTCAAGGATCTGCTCTGCCCGGTGCCGGGTAACACTCAGGTCGAGACCCTCGCGGGCGAACGAAACGTAAGCGTTCCCGGCAAGCGGGGCCTCAGCGCCCAAGCCTGGCACGTGTATCGATGGCAGGAATAGAAAGAGAAGTCTAGTTACGGAAGGAGATTCCTGTGAGACGACGTGAATGGATCGCGATCCTGATGGGCCTGTTGGGGTTATGCGGGGTGGCCATGGGCGCGTTGCCGGACCCCGCGAAGGGCGGCAAGGGCGGGGGACCCATCGACCTGCTGCTGATCCGGGGTCATTCCGAATGGGCGTTCGGGGAGCAGCCGAAGCTGGACGCGAAATATCAGGAGATGCTCAAGGACCGGGGCTACCGGGTGACGACCACGCACGAGTGGCAGGCGCTGACCCCGGAGTTCCTCAAGCAGTTCAACGTCGCAGTCTACCTCAACCCGAGCGCGTACCTGGGCGGGGGTTACATCGATATGACGGGGTGGCGCAGCGGGTACCACCTGCTGACCGTGCGGACGAATCTCACGCTGCTCCAACAGTGGGTGCGGGAGGGCGGGGGGCTGTTCATTGTCCCGGCCCTGGAGGAGGTCGGTATGCGCACGACCTACTCGCTCAATGATCTGCTGGCCCCCTATGGCCTGGAGACCGAGTGCGCCTGCGTTCGCGACACGGCGCGCGCGTTCAAGGCCGCCGCCAGCGGCTTTTGCAGCGCGGACTACCCGTGGACCGAGGCGGTGTCCGCCCATCCGGTCACGGAGGGCGTCAAGCGTATCTACTATCCGTCCTACTGCACGCGCTGGGACGACAACTACACCACAATTCCGCTCAAGGCGAAGGATAGCGCGTGGACGATGGCGGTCAAGGCGATGCCGGGCAGCCGGTCGGAGATGCGCCGCGGTTCGATCTACGACGACAAGGGCGACTGGACAGCCCTGGAGGGCTGGGATGAGCCGGGGCTGTTCGGCGTGCGCGAGTTCGGCAAGGGGCGCGTGGCGGTGACGGGCCTGTCCGGGTGGCACCTGTTCCTGATCACTTACGCGAAATCGGGCGACGTGACCGAGAGTTCCTTCTCGCGGGTGGACGGGATCCCCATGAGCGAAGGCGACGGCAAGACAAAGAGCGACCTGCACGTCCTGCTGGATAACACGTACCGCTGGCTCGCGGAGCCGTCGCTCAAGGCGGGCCTGGGTGGATTCGACAGCGCCAAGGGCGTGGTGCTACCGCCCGAGGACCACAGCAAGGACGAGACCATGCTGTCGGACGTCTGGAATGAGAAGGACCCGATGGTGACGGGCCCGGTGCGCCCGATCAAGATCCTCGTGGGCGCCCGCAGCGCGGCCAGCAACGGCAAGGGCACGCCGGAGGATTGGGCGAAAGCCGCGAAGAAGGCCGGCTACGACGTGGTCTGCTTCACCGAACCGTTCGAGTTCTTCAAGCACGACCAGTGGGAGCAATACGTCGCAGACTGCCGCAAGTACAGCGACGGCGCGGTGACGTTGGTGCCCGGCTACGACATGGACACCGACCTTGGGAACCGGTTCTTGCTGGTAGGGGTCTATCAACGGGTCCGCCCGCACCTGCTGACGCCCGACCGCAAGAAGATGTTCTGGACAGGGCACATGGTGCTGGGCATGGGCGATGTCCTGCCGGTCGCGGCGCGGCCGCAGCAATTGGCCACGGTGCGCGGGGCGCAGGGGGCGCTGCCGCCGGACTTGTACAGCCACCTGGTGGGCGTTGCCGTGGAGACCTACGAGGTGGACAAGCCCGTGGACGACGGGCTGTTCGCTTACCAGTGGCTCGTCTACAACGCGACTATTCCGCATCCCGTGGCCGTGCACGAGGTTTCGTCGCCCGATCAACTGGCGGCGGCGGCCGGGGCGGGCCTCCAGAACTACATCAACTCCGACACGCCCGAACACGCAGCGTTCTACTACCGGCTGGGGCAGCCCAATTTCGGCGGCAATCCCGCCCGGTATTACGTCAGCAGCGGCCCGCTCTTCGACGACTGCCGAATGGACAACTGGCAGGCGCCGGGTTGGAATGTCACGCTTAAGGCGCACGGCCCGCGGCCGATCTCCGAGATCTTGGTGAACGACCAGCAGGGCGTGTATCGCCGGTTCACGCCGGCGGCGACGAACGCCGAGGTGCGCTGGAGTGGCGACCAGGGCCGGCAGCACTGGTTTGTCGTGGAGCTGCGCGACGCGCAGGGTGGCAGGGCGTATCTGTCGGCGATCCGCTCCCTGCCTCTGTACTACTTTATCCGCTGCATGGACCGCCAAAACTTCTTCGGCATGCGCATGCCGTGGCTGACTTACATCGGGAAAGCACCAGCCTCGAAGGTGCAGATTGAAGTACCCGGTGTCAAACTGGCGCAGGCCATCTGCTACAAGCCGCAGATGTTTTATGCCGGGTATCTGTACGGCATCCTGGACTTTGACGTGGGCTCGACCTACGTGCCGGCCGGCGATCTCTACGTCTACGAGACGAAGACCTGGGGCAAGGGCGGCCGCCAGTTCCGGGCCGATAACGCCCCGGTGTTCAACGACATGCCTATTCCGGAGTACTGGGCCCGGATGCGCGACATCCACTATCGTTCGCGGAGCTACCGGCAGTTGATTTCGCCGCCCGCCTTTGTTGACGAAGAGGGCAGCATTCGGCTGAAGATGGACCTGAAGTCGTCGGGCAACGTGTGGCCGATCATCGGGCGAACGACCGCGAAGGCGGACTACCGCTTCACCGACGCCAAGGGGCAGAAGGTTGCGGGCAAGGTCGAAACGTTCGTGGATCTGCCGGAGGGCGGTTGGGCCGGAGATATCGTGGCCCTGAGCCCGCTACGGGTGGGCGCGGATGGCGCGATCGGGTTCCCGCCGCCAGCCGACGGCCTGGCCAAGTCCGGGACCGTCTATCGCGGCGTCTTCACGAAGATCGAGGCGACGAATGCGCCCGCCATCCTGAAGTCCATGGGCCTCGACGGGCTCACGCCCTACACGCTCGACATGCGCCAGGGCAAGGTGAACCGCATCGTGGCCACAATTCACTTCGACGCCGACAAGGGCGGCGTGGCCGGGCACCTCACCGGGGCGGCGATCCCGGACCGGGCGCCGCGCGGCTGGGAGGGCGTCAATCCCGGCTATGACAAGGAAACCGGCATCCCGCTGCAGTTGCACGGCGCCAATCCGCGCTGGGTGGCGGGGCTGTGGACCTCCGTGACCAACATCGTCGAGCCGTACGGCTTCCTTGACGGCGTCGCCCTCGGGCTCCTGCGCGTGGACAAGGACACCGATTTCTACTTCGGCAACCTGCTGACCGCGAGCGACACGAACCTGAACCTGGCCTTTGGGGCGGAGTGGACCAAGGACTGCGCCGTGATCGAGGTTAACAATCCGACCGCCCGGGACATTTCGGCCACGGTGCGTAGTGCCGAGGCCGTCAAGGACCGGAAAGCGGTGAAAGAAAAAGTCAAGGTCCCGGCGGGCAGTTCGGTTTACGTGACGGTGAAGTAGGGGGAAACCATGACTGACAAAGCCGCGCACCTGCTGGATTACATCAATTTGGATCATCCGCGCCTGGCGGCCGTGAAGGTATCGGCCGCCCCGGCTGAGGCGCTCGTGAAGTACCTGGCTGCCCCGCCCCGGCCGCGGTTCTGGCTGGAGGTCGACCGCAAAGCCGAATTGCTCGACTATCTTCAGAGCCACTACGAAGCCTGGCGGCGTTATGACCGGGCTCCGGCGGATCGGGTGGCGGCGCGCTCCATCGAGGACGCCCAGGCCCCGCGGGGTTTGCCTGACGTGGCGCTCCTGGGCGAGGCGTGGTGGGCGACGGGTGACCCGGCCTACGGGGCGGCGTTCGAGCGCTTCTACCGGGCGGTGCCGACAGGAAAGATGTTCTCCTGGTACTACTTCAACGGCATTCAGGCGGGCCTGGAAGTGGAAGCTTACCACCTCCTGTTGGATTGCCCCGGGTTCACGGTCGAGGGCCGGATCGCGTTCCTGGATCATCTATTCGCCATCGCCAACGACGCCTGGGACTCGTCCGTGTCGCGCTGGAGTTCCCTGATGCTGGGCCCGGAAGGTCACAACTGGTGGCTGCACGGGGTCCGGGGTCTGCCCGCGGTGGGGCTTATGTTCCCCGAATGCAAGCGGTCGGACTACCTGTTGCGATCGGCGTGGAGCGTGGTCGAGGAGCATGTCCGCGGGCATTACAAGGCCGACGGCGGCGCCCGCGAAACGTCCGCCGGGTATCAGGTCGGTTCGATGATGAACCTGTGGGAAATATTGCTCGTGGCGCGGCGCAACGGTTACCCCGTCTCCGCCGATCTGGCCGAGGGGGCGTGGCGGGCGACGCGGTACCTGCTGCATCTGATGACTCCCAGCGGGTGCATGCCGCAGTTCGGCGACGATCACGACGGCGCCAATCCGGGTGAGCTGACGGCGATGGCAGCCGTGGCGGCAGCGATGACGGGCGACCGCGAGTTCAAGTGGTACGCCGAATACGCGCGCGCCCGCCGGGCGGGACCAGCCGGCGAAAGCCCGGACTCCATCCCGCAGTCGGCGTTTTGGCAGGTGGGCCTGGAGGGCGCCCGGGCCTACGCGGCGATCCGGCCGAAGGATCCCCGCGCGACCTCGGTGCTCATGGGCCCCACCGGCTATGCGGCGATGCGCACCGGTCTGACTCCGGATGCCCTGCACCTGGCTGTCGCCGCGGCGGATCGCGGGCCGATGGTGACAAGCCACGGACACAACAACATCTTCTCGATTGAGGTTCATGCCCACGGCATCCGGTTCATCGGCGAGAAGAGCGACGCCCCCTATGGGATCTCGCCCGGCCGCGACTACGACCAGAAGACGGAGGCACACTCGTGCCTGGCCATCGAGGGGATGGAGCAGACGCCGCTCGTCGGCGAGTGGCGGTGGGATGCGGTGACCATGCCCTGCGTGCGTCGCTGGATCACCGAGCCGACGCACGACTTCTTCCACGGCGTGCACGAAGGGTATTACCGCCCTTGCCGCCATGAAATCCTGCACGCCCGCAAGGTTTTTTTCGTCAAAGCGGAGCCGGCCTATTGGATCGTCCTGGACTGTGTCGAGTCTTCCGCCGTGAACCGGTACCAGGCGTATTTCCACGGGTGCGTTCCCGGCCGGATCGAGGGCCGGGCGGTCGTGCTGGGTGAGCCGGGCGGTCCCAGCCTGACGATCGTGCCGCCCGGGGAGGACGCACTCGAATTGGCGCAGGTCCGGAGTGACGGCTTGGACGCCTATATCCGCGAGAAGCATCTCGACGCCGAACGGTACCCGTGTTTCGCCTTTGGCATGCAGGCGCAGTCGGGCTGCTGGGCGTGGGTGCTGGCGCCGCGGGCGGCTGGGGACACCCGGGCGCTGCCGCGCGTGCGACGCCTGCCGGTGACACTCAATGGTGCGGCGGCGAAGCCCGAGGAGGCCGTGGCGTTGGAAATTGCGTGGGCGGACGCGACGGATTCGTTCTGCCTCTCCCATAAGGACTTTGACGCGCCGCTCGCCTGGGGCGCCCACAGCGCCTGGGGACTGCTGGCGTTTCGGCGCGCGGGCACCGGGAACGTGGCGCCACTGGAAATCACGCACGCCGTGGCGGATGGCGTGTGCGGTCGATGACGGAACAAGGTTGCTCGGCAATAAGGAGGTACCGTCACATGGGCATTAGGATAGGCATTTGCGGCGTTGGAGCATTCGCGGACTGTTTCATTCCCCTGTTCCAGCACCATCCCGACGTGGAGAACGTCGTCTTGTGCGATCTGGATGCGGGCAAACTGGCCGCCAAGTGCGCGAAGTTCGGCATCGCGGATCGATGTCCGTCACTGGACGACCTTTGCACGATGGATGTGGATGCGATCGCCATCATCACGCAGCACCATCTTCATGGTCCCCAGGCCGTACAGGCACTGAAGGCAGGCAAGCACGTCTATTCCGCGGTCCCGTCGGCGATTTCGCTCCAGGAGATCAGGCAGTTGGTGCAGGCAGTGGAGGCCTCCGGCCGGATCTACATGATTGGTGAGACCAGTTACTACTACCCGTGCGCCATCTACTGCCGGACACGATTCCGGAGCGGCGACTTTGGCCATGTTGTCTACGCAGAAGGGGAATACTATCACGACTATGTTCACGGCATGTATGACGTGTTGAAGTGGCGACACGGCAAGGACTGGGAGAAGTACTACGGCATGCCCCCGCTGTTCTACCCGACCCATTCGACCAGCATGATTGTGTCGGTCACAGGCGCGCACGCGACCCATGTGTCCGGTATGGGTTTCGTGGATCGCCACCCGGATAATCTCTACGCCCGGGCCGACAACGTGTGGAAGAACCCCTTCAGCAATGAGACCATGCTGTGTCGCATGTCGGACGGCAGCATGGCGCGCATCAGCGAGTTCCGCAGGGTCGGTCACCCGGGAACCGTCGGCATGAGGCTTTACGGCACTGAAGCCAGTTACGAGGAACAGGTTAACGGTCAGATGTGGGTGACCAAGGATCGGGCGACATGTCTCGACTTGGCAGAACAACTCCGGTGCAAGGACATTCCTGCCGTCGCCGAGGACTCGGGCATGTCGAAGATCACGTCGGCGGACGGAACCCACCACGGCGTCTCCTCTGTGCATCCGATCCAACTTCTGCCAAGGGAGTTCAGGGGACTGCCGAATGGCCATAACGGGTCGCACCAGTTCCTGGTGCACGATTTTGTCTCGGCTTGTGTGACAGGCAGGACACCCCCGAACCATGTCTGGGCTGCGGCCCGGTATCTCGTTCCCGGCCTCATCGCTCACGAGTCGGCATTAAAGGGCGGCGTGTTGATGGAGGTGCCCGACTTTGGCGATCCTCCCGGGGCAGCAGCATCGGACAAGCCGGATGCAGCTGGATAGCATACGATGGGAAGGATCGAGACGATGCAGTGCGAACATGTAATAGATGTGGAAGAGACCATCCTGGTTCCCGACGATGGGCTGACGCTCGGGAACGGGGACTTGTCGGTGTGTCTGTATCAGGCGGCCGGTGGACTGGTATTCCGGTTCGGGAAGAGCGACGTGTGGGATCGGCGGCTTGACCTGAGCGACGATCCGAAGCCGGTCGACATCGACGAATTGGCGCGCGGGATTCGCGACGAAGGCTGGAAATGCGGTCCTTACGGAGGCCGAGTCGAAGCCACCAAGGGCGCGAAGGAGCCGGAACGCATGCGCGCCGTATGTCAGGGATGTCCCCCCAGTTATCATTACCGGCCCTATCCCTGCCCGAAGCCGGCCGGCGAGCTGGCGCTGCATCTGCCGCCCAATCTCAGCGGCCTGAGGGTTCGCCAGCGCCTGCGCATCGAGGCTGCGGTCCTCGAAATCCATTGCACCTGGGCTGGCGGCATCGCTCTTGACGTCAACGCATTCATTCCGCCGACGCCCAACGTGCTGGTTGTCGAGTGGGCGTTGAAGGGTTGGCCCGCCGGGCTCGACTGCCCGCCGATCTTCTTCTCCCTGTACCGATGGGCGGACCCACCTCTGGCGGCCTTCTTCACTGGGGTTTGCGCAATGGGCGACGGCGGCGGATCGTCGGGCGGGCACGATCAACCTGTCGCCACGCCACTGCCCCCTCCCGCGTGCCGACAGTCGGGCGATCTGCTCATCGTGGAGCAGACTTTTCACGCCGAGCCCACGTTCCCGAACGGCTTCTCGTGCCTGCTGAGTTCGCCAACACCCCACTTCACGGCCGGCCACGCCCGGTCGATGACGCCCGGCGAGGCGCGTCTGCGTTTGCGCCCAAAGGATGCAGGAGCCGTGTCAGGTTGGATGGCCGCCGCGGTGACGACCACGTCGGATGCCGGCGGTGCGGAGTCCGAGGCGCGCCGCGTGGCCGGGGCTGTGGCCGCCGATCCGGCGGGTTGCCTCGAGGCCTGGCGGCGCGCCAACGCCGAGAGCGCCCGCGCCTTCTGGGGGCGATCGGGGGTGAGCCTCGGCGACGCCGAACTGGAGCGCACCTGGTACGAAACGTTGCACGCCCGGCGCTGCCACTACCGCGCCGGGAAAACCGCGCCCGGCCTGTTCCTGCCCAGTTCGCTGCGCGACTACACGCACTGGCACGGCGACTATCATCTGAACTACAACCTGCAGTCCCCGTACTGGGGCGACTATACGGCGAACCACGTCGATGACCTGGCCGACAACTTCTTCGAGGCCATGGAATACATGTTCCAGATCGGCCGCAAGATCGCCCGCGACTACTACCACTGCCGCGGCGTCTTCATCCAGCTCAGCGGCTATCCGGGCATCGCCGCTGATGACTGGCTGGGAATCGTGCCCATGGGGCGCATGGCCTATATGACCGGTTGGGTGGCGAACCACTACTGGTGGCGCTATCTTTATACTCGGGACCAGGCGTGGCTCGCCAGCCGCGGCTATCCGGCCATCCGCGACTGCGCCCTGTTCTACACGGACTTCCTCAAGAAGGGCACTGACGGCCTTTATCACGCCTTCCCCTCCAACCAGGGAGAGGACGGGTTCACCGGCGATCCGAAGGACTACACCGACCGGCCCCAGATCATGCGCCACATGCGCTACTGCCTGCGCGCCGCGATCCAGGCGGCTGAAGCCCTGGAGACCGACGCGGATCTGCGCGACCAGTGGCGGGACCTTGTGTGCCATGCGGCCGCCGACGACGGCGTGCCGGGCCCCGAACTGGGCGGCATGGACCCCGCGCTCGCGGAACGGTTGCCGCCCGAGTTCTTCGGACAGGATGGGGGGCGCGCAACGCGAGTCGCCTGGGCGGACCGGTCGAGCGCGCTCTACGCGTGGTACTTCGGAAAGGTGCCGTGGACATGGATGACCCAACTGCGCTCGCGGCTGTTCGATGCGGGGCGCGATCTTGCGCCCTTGCGCGATCATCTGCGGCGTTGGCGCCGGCCCAACGGGCTGCTGACGGCGATGGACCCGAACCAGTACGGGCACATTGGTGCCTGGGCCGAGTCGCTAGGAATCATCGCGCCGATTCAGGAGTTGCTGCTTCAGAGTTGGACCGGCGTGATCGACGTGTTTCCCGCCTGGCCGGTCGACGTGGATGCGGAGTTCCGCACCCTCCGCGCCGAGGGGGCCTTTCTGGTCAGTGCCGCGTGGCAGGCAAACGCACTGCAGCGGGTGTCGATCGTCAGCGAAGCCAGCGGGGAATGCCGGGTCCGCGCCCCGTGGGGCGAAGGAACACCTGTGGTCACCGATGAACGCAACGCGATCATCGCAAACCGGATGACGGACGGCATTGTCTCGTTTGCGGCAAAGGCGGGCACCTCCTATGCCATCCGGATCGAATGAATTGACGCATGTGTTGCATATGTGACACAGTAGTTCCATGAAGACAGCCGTCATCCATGCGCGAATAGAGCCACTGATCAAACGTCAGGCCGAGGGCGTTCTGAGTGATCTCGGGATCAGCCCAACGGAGGCGATTCGGATATTCTATCGGCAGATCACCCTCAGGCGCGGGCTCCCATTCGCCGTAGCCGTTCCCAACGAATGCACAGCGGCCACTCTCAAGAAAAGTCGTCGGGGCGAGGACGTGCAGGAATTCGAGTCGCTGGACGCCATGTTCGAGACCTGGAAGAAATGAAGAAGGTCTCGCAGACCACCCAGTTCGTTCGTGACGTCAAGAAGCTGCGGAAGCGAGGGAAGGATCTGGCGAAACTCGCAGCGATTGTGAGGGAGCTTGCCGTCGGCAACCCGCTTGATCCGAGGCACAGGGACCATCCGCTTGTCGGCGAGTGGAAACCCTCGCATGACTGCCATGTGGAATCTGACTGGATCCTGATCTACACCGCTGACGACCAATCGCTGCGGCTTGAGCGCACAGGGACTCATTCCGATCTGTTCAGATGACGGGAACGGCCACCGGGTGTTCCATGCCACTGCCCGGCGGGCCAGAGTGCTGCTGGTCGCAGGCTTGCTCTTCTGTGCGAAAAGCTCCAGTGGATATGTTTGCGGACGCTTGGGTGGGCTGGTAGATTCCTCGACGGAAAGGCGGCGGCATCACGCCGCATAATCCGCGGGGCGAGAGCGTGGACGGGGCCGGTATAGGGGCACCACCGTGAAGTCACATTTTGACGTTGCGGTGAACAGGTTGCGGGTGGAAATCCGTGAATGTGTCCTCGTCCAGTTGGAACGAGAGGAACAGCGGAATCCCAACCACTTTTCACACAACGTCGTGCCCGCCGCGAAAGGCCCATGAACGGTCGGTCTAGGATGAAGGCCGGAATACCCATCTTCCTCTGCTGCTGGTGCGTCCCGGCGCTCGGGGCGCTGGCATGGACATTGACACGGACCCGTCTCGGTCCCGACTACGGAATGCCTCCGGGAACCCAATACCATTCCATGACCGATCTCGTGGCGGCCGCCTGTGTATGCCTTTGCATTGGCACCCTGGCTTGGGTCGCCCAGGCGGCGAGCAGTCGCAAGACGCGACTTCTGCTCTGCATTCCGTTGGGCGTTCTGCTGGTGTTCCTCTGCGTGCTTGCCGCTTCGACTCAACTGGCGCCCATGACCATCATGGATCCGTGGTAAGGGGATGGACTTCCGCCGCCGGCGGGCAGTACAGTGCGGCCGATGGGGCGGCTCACGAGTTTCGTCGGGCGGTGTTGGGGCACGCCGAGCATGAATTGAGAGCACATTCGTGGAACTCATGTGGAACATCGATTTGGTTTGGCTGCTCGCGGCGTTTCTAATCCCTCCGACCAGCGTCTTGGTGTGGTTGTTTGGCATCCGGTCATTCGTGGCAAGGAATGGACGCGCCCGAGTCACGGCTGCATCGTGGGGCCTATCGATGTGGGCAGATTGGACAACTGCCTTGGAGACTACCAAAGAGACAGGCCGTCAATGTTGGTCCGGGTGGGCGTTCTTGGCAATGCAGGTTGTCTGGATCTGCTTGGTCGGCAGTATGTTAGTCGTGCAGAACAGTAAATGAAGACTCCACCCGCTTGAGCACGATGGCGTGTCCGCCGCGGGTGAGCCGTGAGCGTTGGAACTGGAAGATGATGATTATGCACTTGGCATCGTGGATTCCGCTGCTCCTTGTCGCACTTCTTGTCTACGGAATTCTAAGTAGCCGCAGGTTCAAGCGTTGCGAAGCAGCCCTGTTCTCGCATCATGGCAGTACGGCTGGTCTCCAAAAGTTGAACGATGTCCTTGATCGGCTGAATCGGGAGACAACAGCGTTCCAATTCAACGCCGAGGAACAGGCGAACATCTCCTATCGTGGGCACAGCGTCACCTTGGCACGCGGCAAGGTGGGGTTCGAGACGTGCGGCCGGTATGGTCCTAGCTGGGGAACCGGCGAGCGTGTATTCGTTGTCTGCAGCGCCGCGGAGGCGAAGTGGGCAAGCGAACAGCGTGATGTTTTGCAGCAGGCATACGTTGGGTCTGAAGTCGCAGTCTACTGGGTCAGGAATGTCATCAAGATGGCAGACGATGTAGGGCGGGGTTGCTTTGCGGGCGAAGGGGGACCTTCCAAACTGAAGAGACATGACCATCAAGCAAGACGCCTCGCGGTGCAGCCCGCCCGCTCGCTGGACGGGAATGGAGACGTTGTGCCAAAGTCAATGAACGAGGAAACACCAAAAGCACAAATTCCTGCTAGTTGTCTGCGCTGGTTCGAGCCGTCATACGATGAGGTTGCCCTGCTGCTGATCTCGGTGACTTTTGCGGCTCTCGTGGGTGTCGATTCGGGATTACGAAACCAGATTGTCAACTGCTTCATGTCCCCTGAGAAGGGTGCGACAGGGTACTGCTTGATGTGGACAGGTGTCATTCTCGGCGGAATGGCGCTCTCCATCTTCCATGCGTTTTCGTCCCGACCAAGAACGGTAGGCGAAAAGGCAGTGATGGGCGCGTTCGCCATGGCGACGAACGGTATTGCTGGAATCGCGTGCGGCATGGAGTTGCTTGAGGGTCAATGGCGGTGGAGCGCTATATTCCCGGTCTGGAATATCGTCTCGGGGTGTGTGTTGTTGTACCTAGTGGCATTGGACCCCGAGGATGCCGTGACTGATGAGCACGCGAACTTAGCAAAATTCGTCGTCGGACTTGCCCTTGCTGCCGGTATCTTCGCGTACTGCCAGTATGCAGCACACCTGACTTGGGCCATGACCTTTTCTATCTGCGTGGCCTATTCGACCAGTATTGACCAGCCCCTGCGCAGAATCCTTCGTCTATGGGCGGGAAGATGACGAGACGAGAAGCAGGCTTCCTTATGAGCATACCCGTCCGACTCCTCGCCAGCCGGGGTAGCAATACGGTCATGCAACTCAGATGGAAGCCTGCGTGGACGAATGACAAACTGGGCTATTTCACGGGGGCCATTCTTGACGGGCCCACCCGTGTGGCAAAGCTCCTGGGTTCTCCCGGCACGGTTGGCGTATGGCCTCTGGCGTCACCCCAACAGTACAGCGTGCTGACCTTTGCATCCCGCACTACGAATTCCGCCGTTACTGTGGACGGAACGAACGGATTTCGGGAGATGTACATGATTGACGGCCGAAACACCACTCCCCTAAACGAGGTCGACTACACCAAGATGCGGCTCTTCGAAGACTTTGCATGGAAACCATTGGCCGAAACGATCACAAACCAGGCGGAGAAGATGCCGCCGGACCCCCGGCAACGGGTGTCCCGACCGTGAAGGTGCAAGGAGATGAAAGCAACATCATACATGGCGTGCGCCGGCATCGCTGCGCTCCTTCTCGGCGCGGCGGTGCAGGGATTGCGGAGTTATCACCTGTGTTTCTCCGAATTCGCACGTCAGCGAACCTGCCGCGTCCATGTTGACCGATACCTTGCCCAGGAACGCATACCTGGCCTGTCGCTCATCTCATTGCGTGAGACTCAGGGCAATGTCCTTTGCCGTCTTGGTTCGTACTACCGCGTCATGTACAATTTGGCGCTGCCGCAGGTCATGGCGGCATGGCTGTCTTTCGTCTTGCTTGCGCAATTCGCGATGCGACGGTTCGGCGTGGGGGTGTTGATGTCTGGCGGCGTGGTGTACATTGCCTTCATCGTCGTGTATGTGCTTTCATGGCGATCGGTGGTTTTGTTGGACGAGGTGAACTTCTTCTGAAAGACACCCAACCCCGTCGCACAAGGGCTCTCTACTGGCGCAGGGCGATGAAATACGATGATGGACAGACGGTGAAACTGGGGGACAACGCCCTGCTCTCGTGAAGGTGGCGAAGGATGCTTCTGCATCTGCCGAGGTCGAGCGGCGTGTCCAAGAGATTCTGGATGGGGCAATCAGATGAAGGACAGAACCAATCGGCCCAATCGGGTGGCAGGCCGGCGCTTGGCCAGTGATGTTCGGCACCATATCAGATGTATGATCAAATTCATCGCCAAGTTCGCCGCAGCCCTGCTCGGGATGACAATCCTGTCTACCATTGTATGGGCTTACGTGGGTGACCGGCTGTACTGCTGTACCGACCCCACGGGGTTCGGTTTCCTCTCGCCGGGGAATTGGGTTCACAGCTTTCCGGGCCACCCGATTGAGGCTGTTCCAAAGATCGACCAATATCGCTCCATGAGTGAGGGGGACGCTATCAAGGATGGGTGGACCGTCACTCGCCTATGGTGTTTGTGGTATTCATTTTTGGCCGCTTCGGTCCTGGCCAGCCTGTGGCTTGCATGGATTCGGTGGCTTCCTAGGTACTATGACGATAGCGAACCGGCTCGTGCCGGTGGTTCGGGAACAAAACTGGATCAGAAGACCAAACTGAACTGGCCTGTCTGGGCGGCGGTGAGACGGCCAAGGCGGAGTCGGCGCTGACGCTGGCCGTCGGCCTGCTCACCAAGAGCGGCGACCTGGTCCGGCTAGGCCCAGGCCCACGTGAGCCTCGGTCGGCTGCGGAACGCCCAGGGGAGCGCCAAGGATGCAGCCGAGCACTACCGGAATGCCGCCGACTGCTACCGGAAGGCCGGGATGAAGGACGAGGCCGATCGTGCCCTGGGCCTGATCCGCAATGATGGCAAGTGAATTGGAGATGTAGTCCATGAAAGACACGGAAACTCTGACCAAGGAAACTCGCTGGTACCATTACATCGCCTACTTCTTCGGCGGTGCGTTTCTGGTGAATGCGATCCCCCATTTCGTGAGCGGCGTCACCGGTCACCCGTTCCAGAGTCCGTTTGCGACGCCGCCCGGTGAAGGGCTGTCACCCGCGTGGATCAACGTCCTGTGGGGCTCGGCGAACTTCGTCTTCGCCTACCTGCTCCTGGGTCGGGTCGGCGAGTTCGGGTTCCGCCGCTGGGGCCACGTGCTGGTCGCAGGGGCGGGCGGCCTGGCGATGGCGCTGATGTCCGCGTACGCCTTTGGGCGCTTCTACGGCGGACTGTGAATGGGACATTGAGAACACCTATGGACCTCCCCGGAAGAATCAGATTCCTGTGGATCGAAGGGACGTTCTGCTGCGAGGACGATCCTTCGGGCGGTGAAGGCGTTCTTCCTGTCCAGTCCTCCTGTTCCGGATGTGCTCGAAAGGATTAACTATATGCGACAGATGATCTGGGGCGTCTATATCATCGGCTTGTTCGTGGCCATCCACTTCTGGGGCACTTCGGGACGGGTGTTCTTCTGCGTTGGCGTCTTCGTGATCATCACGCTTTTCCGGCGTCGGTTGGTGCTGGCGCTGACGCGTCTCAGCTCCAAGCTCGGACTTATCAGCGCGACCATTGACCGGATGCCTGCGGCGATCCACCTTACCCGCGCCACAGGGCCGACAGAGGCGGCCGCTCCCATCCTGGCTTCACTTGCCGCCTGCAAGTTTGTCGACGCTGGCGCCTGGGACATTGCCGAACTGCCCAAGATCAAGGTCGCGCTCATGGTCCTGCCGGAAGACGGCATGTTTGCCGCCGTCGAGTCGGCATCGCCGATCGGCGCGCACGTCAACGTCCACACGGTCTATCCGGATGGGACGATGTTCTCCGTGACGAATAGCGAACTGCCGCCGCCCAGGGCCACGCGGCCGAACGTGACGCGCCGGCAGTTCCCGCGTTGTGCGCCCGCGGAACTGGTCAAACAGGCTCGCGCCAGCCGTCCGGCGCACGGGTTCCGCCCGATCTCGGCGGAAGAGGCCCCTCGCGTCTACGAGGAGTTGTATGCCGAGGAGATCCGCTTCAGGAAAGGGATGGGCCGCTAAAGACGCATTCTCAAGTCCCTTGCTTCCATTCACTTGCGTGGAAGTGCTGGATCGGCCCCGCCGACGGCAGTATAGTGCATCCAGGCGAACGGCATGGAGGTCGGGAGCCCTGCACACCAACCGCTCATACAGAGCGCCCGGCGCACCGGGTCACAAACGATAGGGAGATGGGTCATGTCGAAAATCCTCATAGTGTATTGCAGCATGTCGGGCAACACGAAGGCGGCGGCCGAGGCCGTTGCGGATGGCGCGAAAGGCGCAGGGGCAAAGGTCACACTCAAGAAAGGTGCCGACGCGAAGCCGCAAGACTTACTCGAATGCGACGCCGTAGCGTTGGGGTCGTACGATGCGTTCAGTTACATGGGGGGCGAGTTGAAGGACTTCCTTGACCGTGCGTTCTACCCCACGCAAGGGCAGGTTACGGACAAGCCATACGCCGCCTTTGTAACGCACGGCGGTGGGGGAAAGGCACTCCAGAGTATCGAGTCCGTCGCCCAGTCCTTCAAGTTGAAGAAGGTGGCGGAGGCCGTGCTGGTCAAAGGGCGGCCCGAGGGGCAAGCGATCGCTGACTTGAAGGCGCTCGGCGCCAAACTGGCGAAGGTTGCCGCCAAGTAGTCGCCCAGATCGTCGCAGTGACTGGCAGTGTTGGGGCGATGGGCGATAGCGTCTCGTTCTGGTCTAGGAGAGGAACATCACATGGCGACGGAAACACGTGGGATGGGTGATCAACTGGATCAGTTCAAGGGCCGGCTGACGATGATGAAGCTGATCCACGTCGCCTTGGTCGCAGGGGTCATCATATTCGGGTTGGTCGTCCTCGTCATCATCCATGGCAAGATGGGTTTCGTCCCCGCGTATCAGAACCCCGTGGTCCTCGTTGCCGCCGTGCTGTTCGCTGGCAACCTCGCGGTGGCGTCGGCACTGCATAAGTTCTTCTTCAAAGTCAGCGGCTTTCCAGCGGACGCGGGGGCCGCCGTGCAGAAGTATCAGGTCTTCTTCCTCATGCGGGCGGCCTTGATCGAGGGCGCTGCCCTGTTTTCGGCGGTCGTGACCATGATCACCTGCAACATCCTTCCCGCGTGCCTGCTGGCCCTGTGTGCGGGCGCCTTGGCCTTCTACCGTCCATCCCAGCAGGAGTTTGTCGGCCTGATGCGCGAGGCGGCAGAAGGTGGGGGATCGGAACGGACCGTTGTACGATGAACGGTGAGATCGCCATAAGGTTCCAGCCCGAACTACGCCCTGACGTTCAGACCCGAGGGCATCGATTCCAAGACGGCGACCATAGACTCGAACCTTGCCTGGCCGGCTTGACGTGCAATATACAAGCCTTGAATGCTCTTTGTCGGAGGAGGGAACGGAAATGAGCACTGTGACCGTGAGTATAGTGTTTCAAGATGCGTTGCTTCGGGACATCGATCGCGTGGCGCGGGACGAAGCGCGAAGCCGTTCGGAGTTGTTGCGGGCGGCCGCCCGCGAATACATCCAGCGCCGGGAGAGGTGGGTCGCAATCTTCGCCGACGGGCAGAGCCTTGCACAGCGGAAACGGCTGAAGTCTCGTGACATGGCTGCCGAAATCCATGCGTTCAGGGGTGCGGCAGGTCAACGGCGAGGACCCAACCGGGATGCACCATGATCGTCGCCCCTGCGGACTTCCTCAAGGGGATGGAAGGCCAGCACGGGATTTGCGGACGGAGAGACCGAGGAAAAGCCCAGGGCAAACGCATCTAATCTGGCCGCTTCTGGGATGCATTCTTTCGGGAGTTTGAGGTTTTGCGGTCTTCTTGGAGGCGAGTTCGGGCATGGTCTTGGCGAGTCAAGCGGATGATTTCGTCGGCGTAGTGTTGGGCCAGTTCCATGAATCGGGCGTAACCGTCAATCGCAGCCTGTAGGTTGCCGACCTCTTCGCGAGGCACATAGCGGACGACGTTGCGGCCCTTCTGCCAAGTCTGATGGTTGAAGTGCTCTCGGCCCTTCATCTGGCAGATTTTCCCTCGTTCCATCCGATCTATTCGGCCCATCTGTTCGAGCAAGGCGGCGGCTTTTGGGGTCGGTTTCATGTTGCATATGATATAGTGTACTATATCATTGGGCAACACAAAAGGAGCCGGCCATGACACAAGAAGCGGGAGACAAGCGACCGAAGGACTTGATGGGATGTCTTCAGGGCATCGAAGATCCACGAGTGGAGCGCACGCGTGAGCACAAGCTGAGCGATATTCTGATCATCGGGATCTGCTGTGTGATCTGT
>CAITUY010000046.1 GCA_903895695.1 uncultured bacterium | reverse complement strand
GTCGGGCTCTTTGCTTCAAAGGACGGAGGCGCGCATTGGACCAACTTGGTGACGCCGTCCGAGACGTCGGCCATCAATGGGTATGTGAGCAGCTTCCTCTTCGATCCGAAGGATCCCAAGTCGTTCTGGATTACTTGCTGGTATGGCAAGGGGTTGCTAAAAACGACCGACGCTGGAAAGACCTTCAAGCAACTTGGGACGGAGGTCCAATTTGAGAGCGTGACGGTCGATTTCACCGATCCGGAACGAAAGACGATGGTCATCGGGCGGCATGAAAAGCAAGGCCTCATGATCTCCAAGGACGCTGGCGCGACTTGGAAGACCATCGGAACGAATATTTTGCCCGATACGAAATTTTCAAACAGTCCGCTGCTGATTGGACCGAACACGATCCTCGCCAGCACATCGGGCGATCCAAAAAAGCGCACTTGCGGCATCTGGCGCTCGGAGGACGCGGGTGAAACGTGGACCAAGGTCGCCGATTATTCCCCGGCCCGCGCGCCGATGCTCAGCTCGAAAGGGATTGTTTTCTGGCCGGTCAGAGGTGGCTTGGCGCGCAGTTCTGATACCGGGAAGACCTGGGTGTTGCTGAAGAGTCCCACGGTGGGCTCGATCATCGAGTTGCCCGACGGACGCCTCGCCTGCAGAGGGTGGGGTCGCATCGCCATATCGAATGACAACGGGGATTCTTGGTCCGAACAGGGTCCGGAGTTGCCAGTAAAGCCGCCGAAAGAATATGGGCAAGGCCTCGTTTACCTGCCTGGGATGAAGGCATTCATGATCTGTGTTAAGAGCTACCAAAAGATCAATCCGGATGCGGTCTGGCGATTGAATGTACCGTGAATAATTCAATTTCCACAAATCAAATGCCAAGACATGCCGGAGCCCAGCCGGGGACAGACGCCTTGACACCTCACGTCTCCTGGAAGGGCTCGTTCCTTTCCGTCCCTTGCACCGGCGGAGGAGGGCGCGGTTATTTCAGCAGGACTTTTCCGGCGGGCACTCCGTATGAGCTTTGGGTGCAGATTGACCTGGGGCAGAGGGAGTCCTTTGACCGCCTCGTCCTTTGGGCGGTGTGTTGTCCCGAAGTCGGGGAGAGTTCGGGCACCGGCCTGGGATTCCCTGTCAGGTTCCGTATCGAAGGGGCGGACGAAGCCGGATTTGCGGCGCCGGAACTGATCTGTGAAACGAAGGACGATGTTCCCAATCCGGGCCGTGCCTCGTGGTCAACCCGTTTGCCTGCCCCGGTCTGCTTTCGATTTGTTCGGCTGACTGTGCTCCAGCCGTATGGCTCCACGTCGGCTTCGCCTGACAAAGCCCTTAGCCAATCGCAGTTTCTCGCTCTGGATGAATTCCAGATTTTCAGGGGAACCGGGAACCTGGCCTTGGGGAAACCCGTTCAGGCTCCGAATGTCAATCGTTCAAGCATCGAAATCGGAGCCTATGATTGGCATCCGGATTGTCTGACCGACGGGATCATCCACCCGCGCGAGGTCCGGCGGGACGCAGGCGGAGGAAACCTCCTGCGCCGCGTTTTCTCTCTGTCGAAACCAGTCGTCCGTGCCCGCGCTTGCGTCGCGTCAAAAGGGTTTTACGAGCTTTGCATCAATGGGAAGAAAGTGGGCGATGCGGTGCTTGACTCGGCGTGGACAAACTATGACCGGCGATTGCTCTACTCGACCTGGGATTGCGGAGAGTTTTTCCAGGGTGGCAGCAACGTGGTCACCCTGCTGGTCGGCAATGGCTGGACGTTGGCTCCCGCCGTCATCCTGCAACTCGGCGTCGAGTATCCCGACGGAAGCACGAGCGAATTCTGTTCGGATACCTCGTGGCGGTTGTTACCGAGTCCCACCCGGGAAAACCACATCTTCCATGGTGAGATCTATGACGCGAGTCTGGATAACCCCGCTGTATTTTGTGCGGAGTTCGATGATCGTGCTTATCCTTTCGCGGAGGTTTTGGCGGATTATCACCCAGTCCTTTCGCCGCAACTTCAGCCGCCAATCCGGATCGTCGAGACAATTGCCCCAATCTCGCTTAGCCAGCCGCAGCCCGGCGTATGGGTTTTTGACATGGGAAGGAACAGCGCGGGGTGGGCCAGAGTCCGGGTTCCGGGCGGAGAACGGCGGGAGGTGAAACTACGATTCGCGGAAACGATATTTGACGATGGTTCGGTCTGGACTGATCCGGCGCAAACGCAGTCTCGAAAGGACGGGGTCTGGGAAGATTTCCGGAAGCGACACATCCTGTATGGCAGTCCGGAGGAAGTTGCGGAAGAAGCCAAGGTCGCCACAGCGGACGGAATGATCAACAATGCCAATTACCGTGTGGCGCGGGCGACCGATCGTTACCTGACCAGCGGCTCCCCTGACGAGACAACGTGGGAACCCCGTTTCGTCTACCATGGGTTCCGGTTTGTGGAACTGACGAATTATCCCGGAATCCCGACCCTGGAAACGATCAGCGGGCGCGTCGTCCACACGGATCTCCGCAGCATCGGCGGCTTCGAGTGTTCCGACCCGGTGCTGAACTGGGCCTTTGAGGCCTCGCGCCGGACGCTCCTGAACAATCTGCACAGTGTTCCGACGGATTGTTGTCAACGGGACGAACGGCAGGGCTGGGGTTGCGATGCGCGGGTAGCCTGCGAAGCCATGTTGTTTAATTTTGACGCGGCCGCCACCTATGTCAAATGGTTGCAAGACTGGCGCGACTGTCAGCGCGCAGACGGCGCCTTCCCGGATACGGCGCCTTATTCACTCGGGCGAATGGGCGGCGACATCGCCTGGGGAACCACCTCGATATTCGTTGCGTGGCAGGCGTATCTTCACACGGGAGACCGGCGGGTATTGGAAGAGCATTTCCCGGCGATCCTCGCTTACCTCGCATTTCTTGAACGCACCTACCCCGGATTTTTTGCCGATGATGCCAATTATGGCGAATGGCTTTCTCTGGAGCCAACCCCCTCCGCCATCGTGGAAAACACCGCTTGGTATGGCTCGGTCTCGGTGGCCGCTCTTGTCGCCGCCGCGCTGGGTCATGAAGCGGAACGTAAGCGCCTCGAAGCGGTTGCCCGGCAGATCGCCGATGTCTTTCAGCGTCACCATTTCGATTCCAGCAGAGGCCTGTATGGGACCCAACTCCAAACCGCATCAGTGGAACCGCGTGCCAACGGATGGGAACCCGGCTTTGACCGGCAGTCTGAAGGCGGCAGCCAGGCCGCTCAAGTACTCCCGCTGCGGTTCGGCCTTGTTCCGCCGGAATGGCGGGAACGCGTCTTCGCGGGATTGGTGAAGAATGTGGAGACGCGGAAGCGGCACCTGAGCGCCGGTGTCTCAAGCAATCAGTATCTTTTGGAAATGCTGTCAGAGTGGGGGAGGCCGGATCTGGCGTACGCCGTCGCCTCAACGGAGGAATTTCCCGGCTGGGGCTACATGAAAAACCACGGTGCGACCACGCTCTGGGAGCACTGGGAGCACCTCACCGGCAACGGCATGAACTCACATGACCACCCTGCCTTTACCGGCATCGCCGCATGGATGATGAAAAACATCGCCGGTATCCGGCCGGATCCGGAAGCCCCGGGATTCAGGCGCATTCTGTTCGCGCCCGAGTGGCCGTCGGGCCTCGAATGGGCCCATGGCGAACTGCGGACGATCCATGGAATCATCCGTTCAGATTGGCGGTGCGAAGGCGACGTCGTGCACCTGGACCTCGACGTGCCTGACGGGTGCACCGCCCGGCTGCGGATAGGGCAGGATCGGTCCGGCGGCCCCACGGTTGTGTCATTGGGGCCGGGACATCATCGCCATGTTGTCCGGCGCCGGTTGAGATGATCGCCGGCCCGACCTGTGTGACGCACTTCCGCAAGAATCAGTCATTCACGGCAGCCGCTGCGCCACGAAGCCAAGTTCCCGCTCAATGCGGCTGACGTCGTAGGGCGAGTCGAACGCGTGGCCCTGGCGCTGGAAGGGCGACAGGTCCACGTCGCGACCCCACCAGGCGCTCAGGATATCTGCGACAGGGTCGGCAGCCCAGGCCTTCGGTCCGGTGGTGTTGAGGATGCGGACGCCCGGCTTGTGCGGCGCCTCCGCGGCCAGCGTGAAGGCGCGCACGGCGTCGCTGCGCGCCATGACGGTGATGTGGGCCAGCGCCCAGTCCGGCAGCGGCTTGACGCGCACCGGCGCCGGCATCGCGTCGTCATCGGCGATCGACGCCAGACGCAGGTTGATCACGTCCAGCTCCGGGTTCTGGCGCGCGTAGTACTTGGTGATCTCTTCCATCAGGAACTTCGATATGCCGTAGCCGTCGCGGTCGAGGCACGGGTGCTCGTCGGGCACCGGCAGGCAGAGCGGGCGGAACTTCTTGCTCTGGATGCCGATCAACGCGATCGAGCTGGCCATCACGAACTTGTGGCAGCCGCGGTCCATCAGGGCGCGCATCAGGCAGCGCGTGCCTTCCACGTTGACCAGGACGCCATCGCGCTCCAGACAGCCGCCCGTCACGGCGGCGAGATGCACCACCGTGTCGATCTTCCGCGCGCCCAGCGCGCGCAGATCCTCGAACGAGCCGAATTCGCCGCGCAGCCAGGTGATGCCCGCGACGTTCGGCTTGCGGCGGCTGATGGCCACCACCTCGTGCCTGCGGGCCAGCGAGGTGGCCAGCGCGCTGCCGATAAAGCCGGTCGCGCCGGTCAACAGGATCGTGCCCATGCTATTCGCTCCACTTGATCACGGCACCCAGAACCGACGGATCGCCGGCATTGATGCGCGTGTACAAGGCGGGCGCTTCGGCGGCCGAGACGCGGTGCGTGATGGTCTTGCCCCACGGCAGGACGCCCAGCGCCATGTTCTTGACCACGGCCCGGCGGAACGGCTGCCAGCCGTCATCGCACGGGAAGAACATGCGCAGGCGCCGCATGTGTGCTGGCATGAAGTGCATGGAGATGGGTGCTTCTCCGTAGTTGCCCTGCCAGACGAACGAGCCATGCGTGCGGCAGAGCGGAATGGCCTGGTCAATGCAGGCGGGAATGCCGGTGCACTCGAAGACCACGTCCGCGCCGTCGGGCACGAGGGCCTGCACGGCCTCGGCCACCTTGCCGCCACTGCCGTTGATCAGGTGGTCCGCACCCAGCTGGCGGGCGACGTCCAGGTTCCGCGGATTCAGGTCGATCGCGATGACCACGCAGCCGCGCTGCGCGCAGGCGGCCACCACGCCCAGGCCGATCAGGCCGACGCCGTGGACCACGACGGTCTGGCCGGTCTTCGGCTGGGACATGTCCACGCCATACAAACCCACCGCCGGCATGACGAACATGCTGGCGACATCCATGGCCGCGCCGGGCGTCACGTGGTCCACGCCATGGTTGGTGTGGGGCTTCAGCACGACGTGCGAGCAATGGGTGCCGGCCACGCAACTGACCGCCGAACCGTCGCGCCGCTGCATCTTGTCGTTACCGCGGTAATAGACCTGATCGCCGGGTTTGAAGCCGTGCGTCTCGCTGCCGACGGCCTCGATCACGCCGGAGCCCATGTAGCCGGTGCAGAGCGGGTAGGGGCCCCACGAGATCTTGTTGCGGATCAGGGCGAACTCCGTGCCGATGCTGACGCCGCTGTAGCAGGTGCGGATGGCGACCTGGTCGGGCCGCGGATCAGGTAGGGTCACGTCTTCCAGCGTAAAATGCTGCTGGGCATCACAGATCAGGGCTTGTGCTTTCATAGTGCGCCATGTCTCCCGTTACGCATAAGGTAGATGAGAATTGGGGCTCTGAACATCCTGAATTTCTGTTTCGCGGCGCGGCGGCCCGCACTTCTCCAAAGAACGGCGATGAAAAGGCCATTCTTCGCGCACCTTCGTGTCCGTCGCGGTGAGCGAAGCCGCCAAGCCCTCCCGCCCCCGCTTGACGTGTCCCGCGCGATGGGCGATTCTGGGGCCACACCAAGGAAGGCCATGCGGATGGAGATCGCACTCGACGGTTTGAACGGCAGTCACGACCTGCGGCTCTCGGCCTGGGGTCCCTATACCAAGCGCTACATCGGGATTTCGCACATCCCCGATCCGGCCGCCGGACTGCGCTTTGATCTCTCGGTCTTTCCGGCGCTCTACCGGCGGCGCGTGGAGCCGCCAAATGTGATGTGGGAGTCGGGTTACCACCCCTGGGAGGCCGCCCCCGACCTCTCCTACTACCGCCACCGCCACGAGCTGCTGTGGAAGGACCAGCTCTACTGCGACATCGACTTTTGCCGGCTCGACGCGGGCGCGGCGCTGATCGCGGTGGATTGCGTCAACGCCTCGGACGAGCCGCAGAACGTGGCGCTGCACGACATGGCCTCGCTGAACTTCCCCCCGCTGCGGCCCTATAGCCGCGAGCCGCTGCGTCCGGCACAGGTGAAGCTGCCGGACGGCGGCATGTGGGTCAACGGGCTGGCGTATGAGACCTTCGAACGCGGCGAGCGGACGCCGCAGGACATGTTGCCGCCGGATGGCCAGCGGCGCGGCATGCTGGCGGGTCATGGGTTCGTCGATGGCGAGGCGCTGGCCTTCGGCCGGGCGCCCGGCGGTTGTGCGCGCTATGCCATACAGGTGGCGGCCGCTCTGAAGGCCGCGGCCCTGGTGCTGCGCGTGCGCGCCGCAGGCGGCGGACGCGTTCAGCTTTCCGGGCTGGCAGAGACGAGCCTTGATCTGGCGGCCAGCGAGACGCTGGCCACGGCGACAGTCGCGCTCGGCGCGCTGCGCGCGGGCTCGCACACGCTCGCCATCCGCGTGGAAGCCGGCGCCGATCTGGTGCTCGATGGTTTCGCCATCGTGCCGGCCGATACCGCGGCGGCCGTGACGTTTGAGACCGCGCCGCTCCAGCCGCGGCCGACGATCGAACAACTGCCGGGGCGCCGCGCGCTGATGCTGCAATACGAGGCCGTGGCGGCGCGCTACGGCATCGCCTGGGGCGGCGAGACTTGGGAGGTGCGCGAGTTCGAGTGCGACGATCTCGACACGACGCTGCGCCATACCGTGCACAACCATGTCAGCCGCGTGATTCAAGGCGAGGGGCGTGGGCACTTCACCAATGTCTTCATCCGGCCGATCTTCCTGAAGCCGGGCGAGACCCGCACGCTCTACGGTCTGGTTTGCACCGGCACGGCCGACGCCGTGCGCCGGCGGCTGGAGGCCTTTGATCCCGATGCGCCCATCTGCGCCCAACAGCGGCAGCAGGCGCGCGCCCGCGCCGCCTCGCTCGCCGGTAATGCGGCGGGTGCAGCTTACCGCTTCAGCCAGGAGCGCATGGCGGCCACCACGCTGGCCGGCATCGTCTACCCGGTGCGCACGCGCGGCCAGTGGATCCGCCACTACTCGCCGGGCCGCTGGTGGGATTGTCTTTATACCTGGGACTCGGGCTTCCTCGGGCTGGGCCTGGCGGAACTCGACGTCGACCGCGCCATCGACAACCTGAATGCCTACATGACGCCCGAGGACGACGACCAGGCAGCCTTCATCCATCACGGCACGCCGCTGCCGACGCAGATCTATCTGCTCTTCGAGCTGTGGCAGAAGACCCGCAGCCGCGCGTTGCTGGAGTACGCCTTCCCGCGCGCCCGCCAGTACCATCGCTTCCTGGCCGGCCGCTTGGGCGGCTCCACGACCGCCCGTCTGCGTTCCGGGATGCTGACGACCTGGGACTACTTCTACAACTCCGGGGGATGGGACGATTATCCGCCGCAGGCCCACGTCCACGGGCAGCATCTGACCGCCACCGTGGCGCCCTGCGCCAACACCGCGCACGCCATCCGCACGGCGCGCCTGCTGGCGATGATGGGCACGGCTCTCGGCGCCGACGTGCGCGAGTTCGAGGAGGACATCGCGCGCTTCACCCGCGCGCTGCAGAACCACGCCTGGGATCCGAAAGCCGGCTACTTCAGCTATGTCACCCACGACGCGTCCGGCCAGGCGGTGGGCATTCTGCGCCACGACAGCGGCGCCAACTTCAACATGGGGCTGGATGGCGCGACGCCGCTGATCGCCGGCGCGTGCGACGCGAAGCAGGAGGCGCTGCTGGTCGAGCGGCTGATGACCGACGGCCGCATGTGGTGCCGCTACGGGCTCTCCACGGTGGACCAGCAGGCACCCTATTATCGAGACGATGGTTACTGGAACGGCGCGGTCTGGCTGCCGCACCAGTGGTTTTACTGGAAGACGCTGCTCGACCTGGGGCTGGGCGAGCAGGCCTTCCGCATCGCCGCCACGGCGCTGGAGCTGTGGCAGACCGAAGTGGGGCGCTCGTACAACTGCTTCGAGCACTTCCTGGTCAAGACCGGCCGCGGCGCGGGCTGGCACCACTTCACCGGTCTCTCCTGTCCGGTGCTGGCGTGGTATGGCGCGTACTACCGGCCCGGACGGCTGACCGTGGGCTTCGATCTTTGGATCGAGTCCTGTGAGGCAGCCAAGGACGGACGGAGCCTGCGCGCGACGCTGCGCGGGCATGGTGCGGCGCGGCACCAGCCGGTCGTCGTGGCTTGTCTGGCGCAGGGACCGAAATACGCGGCCACCTGGAACGGCGCGGCGATCGAGGCGGTCGAGCGCGTGCCCGGCGCCATCGAAGTGCGGCTGCCCTCGGGCAACGCGATCGGTGAGTTGGTCGTGACGGCGCGGTAGACCTGCGCATGCAAGGAGAGACAGACCGGCCATGACGCATCTGGATGCACAACACGCGTGGTTCGCGCGGCGAAGACTCGGACTGTTCGCGCATTTTGGCCTCTATGCCATCGAAGGGTGGCAAGAACAGGACATCATGCGGCGGCGAATTCCGCAGCAGGCATATGAGACGCTGGTGCAGCGCTTCAATCCCTCCCATCTGGACTTCGAAGCCATTCTGGATCTGGCCGAGTCCGTCGGCATGGAGTACATCTGCCTGACCACCAAGCATCTTGACGGGTTCTGCCTGTGGAACACCCGGGAGACGACGTTCAACGTCATGCATTCGCCCTATGGCCGGGACATCGTCAAGCAGTTGGCCGACGCGTGCCATCGCCGCAACTTTCCCCTGGGCCTCTATTACTCGGTCGTGGATTGGCACCACCCCAACTATTCGCATCAGGGACGGCACCACGAGCGTCCACGGCCTCTGCCGGACGGCGATCCCGACTGGGGCAAGTATATGACCTACCTGACGCGGCAGGTGCGCGAGCTGTGCACGCAGTACGGGGAGATCCGGCACTTCTTCTGGGACACGAACGTTCCGGAGTTCTGTGATCCGTCCATCAACGCGATGCTCCGCGCGCTTCAGCCCAACATGGTGATCAATGACCGCGGGTTTGACGCGGGCGACTTCGGCACGCCGGAGCGCGAATACAACAAGGATGCGACCGATCGGCAAACTCGTTTTGAACGACCGACCGAAGCCTGCAACTCGGTTGGCACGCAGAGCTGGGGATACCGGAAGAACGAGGATTACTACTCCACGTCCTTCCTGATCGAAAGCATCGATGCCATCATGGCCAAGGGCGGGAACTACCTTCTGAACGTCGGTCCCGATGCGGGAGGCAATATTCCCGCGAAAGACCGGGAGATCCTCCTGGAGATCGGCGCATGGTATGGCAAGACGCGTGAAGCGTTCGGGGATGCGGAGCCTGCCAGCGCCTTGACCCTGAACCGGGATGTGCTGCTGACGCGACGGGCGAACACGGTGTACGTGCATCTCACCACGCGCCCCAAGGCGGATGCGGTCATTCTGGCACCGCTTTCATCACAGCCGATACGCGCGGTGCTTTTGAACACGGGAACGACACTGCATGCGTCCGTCGAGCGGCTGCCATCCTACTGGCAGAGCGAACGTCCGGTCCTGATTATTCGCGGTCTGCCACGTGACATGTTGTCGGGCGAGACACTGGTGATCCGACTGGAGTTCAGCGCACCGCCGGATGGCGACAATGCGGCTACGGTCCAGGCCTACGCAGGGTGAGCACCTCCTGTGGCAGACGTCGCGGTGCTTCATGCCGGACTGGAGACCGGCGTTTTTCGGAGAAAATACCCATCACGCTGTCATGAAGCGTGCGCCAAATCGATGATGTGACCATTCGTGTACGGGCCACACATTCCCGCTTGACCAACATAAAATATTCATATAACTTCATGTACAAACGTTTGTAGAGAGGTCTACATGCCGCGTGTGACACTGGGCCAGATCGCGAAGGAAGCGGGGGTTGACATCCCGACGGCCTCGCGCGTGCTGAACGGGAAGGCCGAGACGTGCCGGATCAGCGACAGCCGCGTTCAGGCGGTGACGGCGGCCGCGCGGAGGCTGCACTATCAGCCCAATGGCATCGCCCGGGCCATGCGTCGCGGATCCTCCGGCGCCGTCGGACTGCTGCGCAGCACAGAATCCTCAGCGGCCACCATGACCCACGCCGTGTTGTGGTCCATCGAACAGGCCTTGCTGGCGCGGGACGTGCATCTGGTCATGGGCCAGATTCCGGACGCGCGCCTGGTTGGAAAGGGGCAGTTGCCGCGGATTCTGCGTGAATGGTCGGTGGACGGCCTGCTGGTCAACTACACTTCCCATGTTCCGCAGGCGATGATCGGCCTGCTTTCACGGCCGACGGTTCCGGCGATCTGGATCAACGCCAAACTGCCGGCGAATGCTGTGCACCCGGATGATTTTGGCGCCACACGCGTGGCGACCGAAGGGCTGCTGGCCCTGGGGCATCGCCGGATCGCCTATCTTGGCCCGCCGCCCATCGCCGACAAGCACTACAGCATGCTGGACCGCCGTGACGGCTACCTGGCTGCCATGCGGGCGGCGTCCCGCACGCCGGTGGTCTTGACGAGCGAAGCGGATACGCCAATGGTGTCAGCAACGTCAGCAGCAACTGGAATGCGGTTGGCGTCTGGCGACCCGCGAGCGGTTCGACTAACGTCACATGGAACAGCGCCACCCCTGACGACGGCATATTCACCAACGGTGGATCGGCCGACCCGACGATAACCAACGACGCCCCCACGACGGTTGGAACGCTGACTCTAGACAGTTCTGCAAACCGATCATTTAGTATCGCGGCTTCTTCGAGCGTCAACAGTCTCACGGTCAACACGTTGATGACCATGCTTCACGGCTCGGGCGTTCTCAACTTCGACACCGTCAACGTCACCGGCACCGGCGCTGCCAGTGTCTCCAGCGGCAAACTCCGCTTCGGAAACGGAACCAACACCTTTTCGGGAGGTGTGATCATCAACCCGAACGGATGGCTTCGGTTGGGCGCCAACTCGAATCCAACCACGGTCGGCGGCACGATCCTGAACGGACCGATCGGCACCGGCACGCTGACGGTCAACGGCGGGCAGATCGAGGCGAATGGTGCCAGTTACAGCATCCTGAATGCCGTGCGTGTGAATGGCGACTTCAGCGTCGCCAACGGTTACCGGTTGACCCTCAACGGTCCGACCGATCTTGGCGGGGCTGTCCGGACCATCACGGTGGGTCCGGGCGGGTCGGCCAACCTCTTTTTTGGCGGAGCAGTGAGCAACGGCGCGATCGTCAAGACCGGCATGAACACACTATACGTCAGCGGTTCGGCTAGCGTGAGCAACAGTTTCACGCAGGGTTTGATCATCCAGCAGGGCACGCTCAGCCTGTATGCCAGCGGAAGCCAAGCCATGATCAACGCCTTGGGCGGCAAGGATCTGACCCTTTACGAGGGAACGCTGCTCAACGGCGGGAGCGCGCTCACGTTCGGCCCGGACAATATCATCCTGTATCACACCGGCGCTGGCTCGCCTGTTGTCCTCAGCCTGAACTACGGCTTTACGTTGAACAATGTCATCAGCGAAGCCAACGGCAGCGCCACGTTGATGTTGCGCCTGGACAACTATACCAGTGCGTCAACGACCTACACGATGGGTGGCTCATCGCCCAACACCTATTCGGGCATGACCAGCCTCATCAACAGCAACGTCAGCGCGAACAGCGCGATCTTCTATCTGCTTCTCGACAAGACCAGCGGTGTCGATGCCGTTCCCGGCGACCTGACGATCGGCGGCAAGGACACGAACAATCTTGCCATCGTGCGGTACAACAACGGCAAGGATAACCAGATCCGAGACACCGCGACTGTTACGGTGAATCCCTTCGGAACCTTTCGCGTCGCCGACAATCAGGCGACCCCAGTCGGCCGTACCGAGACCATCAAAGCGCTCGTCGCCAACAATCCCGCCGGGTCGGTGCAGTTCGGCAGTAACATCATCGGACGCCTCTCGTTGGGCACGGACCAGGGCAGCGGTTCGGGGCTGTTCGTCAACAGCGGCGGCACGCTTTCGGGCGTGGGACAGGTCACCGTCGCACCGGCACCCATGGCGGTGAACGCCGGCGGCACGCTCAGTCCTGGTTCCAACAGCATCGGCGCGCTGCAATTTCTGGCAACGGCTTCGCCCCTGACCAATGTCAGTTTGAATGCCGGCAGCACGTACAAGTGGGAAGTCGCCAACTGGAGCGGGGCGGCAGGGATTGGCTATGACGTCATCAACGTGACCGGCGCAGTCGTCTTTGCCTCGACGGCAGCGAATCCCTTCACGGTTGCGGTGACTGCCACCTCGCTCGTGAACTTCGTGAAGACGGCACCGGCATCCTTCCCCATCCTCACCGCAACAGCCGGCATCAGCGGGCTGACGACCACCAACTGGGCGATTACCGTCGCCGGCTTTGCCAGCGGCGTGAGCCCGAAGAACTTTTCGCTGAGCATTCAGAATGGCGGCAGCGGTGCACAAAGCCTGATCCTGAGTTACGCTGATCGTCCTAAGGGCACGGCGGTCCTGTTTCAGTAATCGATGTCCCGCGCTCCGCGAATGCCCATTATGCGAAACGTCCTTCTTCTGCTCCTGGCACTTCTGTCCACGACCGCCCTGCATGCTGAACCGGGCGCTCCGCCGGCGCTCCCGGCCGCCGTTGGCACGCGGCCAGGCGGAGCCGATCCGATCCTGCCCACACCGGCCTTCGGGAGGAATCAGATCGAGAACCCCGGTTTCGAAGGCGGTCTGGCGCTCTGGGGGCTGGCGCTTGGGCCGTCGACCTATCCCGATGCGAGCGGGCGATGCGGGTGGCGGCTGGTCGAAGGTCAGGCGCACAGCGGCCGCTGGTGCGCCGAGTATACCAGCATCAAGGGCTGCAACGCCCCGATGCTGAGTCCCTATCCGGTTGCCGTCAAACCCGGAACCAACTACACCGTCTCCTTCTTTGCGCGGAGCGACACGCCGGGCGCCCAGATCAGGCTTCGGGTGCAGGGCGCCATCTGGGGGCACTTCCCCTGTTCGCAGCGGGTCCAGGCCAACCGCGAGTGGCAACGCTACGTCTTCGTATTCCAGGCACCCGCCCCGTTTGTGATGCTGAGCTTCGGGGATGGCAACGCCGAAACGGGGAGACGCGATCTTGCCCGGGTCCTGCTCGACGATGTGCAGCTCGAAGAGGGCGCAGTAACCAACGCCTTCGTTCAGAAGCCCATCTTTGCGCGGTTCGAGATCTCCGCTCCCGGCGGCGTCTATTTCGCGGGCCAGTCCGCGCCGGTCAAACTCGTGGTCGCCAACTGCGCGGACACGGAGACCAAGGTTTCCGCCCGGATCAAGATCGTGGATGTGAACGGCAAACTGCTCGACAGCCGCCCCGCGACCTTCACATTGGCGCCGAATGCGGAAGGCACGGAGACGTTCGATGTCGCTACGCTCAAGGCCAAGGGATTGCTGCGCCTGGCCGTGGAGGTGAAGACGGGCACGTTCTCCGATGTCTTCTTTGGCCGTGTGGCGCTCTGCGACGATCTCGCGGGCCGCCCGATGGCGCTCAAGTACCTGTGCCATCGCGAGGTTGGCCCTTCACTGGATGAAGTTTCCTGGCTGGAGCGCATCGGCTATCGCGGGTCGCTGAGTTTCGCGCCACCCGCCTCACCAGATATATATGGGGCATATGAGCAGCGCGGCTGGAAGCACATCTTCGGCGTGACGGAGTCCTCTATGGCGCCGGTCAAGGTCTTCGAGCAGAAGATGACCGAGGAAGACTGGGGCAAATACCTGGCGTGGATCGACGAGCGCCTGAAGCCCTACGCCGGCCTGCCCGTCTGGTACAAGACGATGAACGAGCCGGACATCCCGCGGCGCAGCGTCTGGACGCCCGCGGATCATGTGCGCATCGTGAAACACATTCATGACGTCGTGAAGTCATCCTCGCCGTCGGCCCTGGTCCTGACGCCTGATCCTTACCATTCCGGGCGCGAGGCTCAGAGCTGGATCGATTCGTTTCTGGCCGCCGGCGGCCAGGCTGCCGTCGATGCGCTCGCCATCCACTCCTACCGTGCCCGCGCGGAGTCTCCCGATCTTGACGCCGACATACAGGCGCTCAAGGCCATCAAGACCAAGTATGGACTCCAGAAGATCCCCATCCTCTTCACCGAGGGCGAGGGCATCCCGCTCTACACCATCGACGCCATCGGCATGTCGCCGCTCAAGGGGTTCTTCGAGTGGCGCCTGGGCCTGCTCTCGCTGGATGTGGGCCCCTCGGAGGCGACCGGCGCCGCCTGCATGGTCAGGCGGTTGCTCATCGCGCTCAAGAACGCCGAGGACGTGAAGAGCTACCTGACCTGGAGCGACGACTTCAATGAGTACGACCATCAGCCCAAGGCGACCCTGGCCGCCATCAACCAGCTCTTGTCGCTCCTGGGCAACGCCACGTTTGCCTGCGAGCATGTCATCGGCGAAGACGTCAGAACCTATGTGTTCGCGACACCGCAGGGCAGCCCCGTCGCGGCGCTCTGGTGTTACGACCTGAAGGTGGATCGCGGCGAAAGCCTGGCGCCCAAGGCTTCTTTGCCGCTGCCCGCCTCCGGCTGGCATTTACTCGACATGATGGGCAATCCGCTCGAGGTTTCGCGCCGGAACGGGAGCGTCGAGTTCCCGCTCGGCAACCAGCCCGTCTATCTCGTCAGCGATACGCTGTCGCTTGATGCGCTCAATGCGGCCCTGGAGAAGATGCGGGTCGGCGGGGGCGGACTGAAGACCGTTGAAATGACCTTGCGGCTCGTCTCCCCCGGCGAGGCCACCGTCAGCATCGCCAACAAGCTGGTCCGCAAGATCTCCGGCACGTTCACCGCCACGATCGACGGCAAACAGGTGCTGACGCACGAACTGGCGCTGACGGGCAAGGAGTCGGCGTCCCTTTCTGTCCCGCTGCCTGGCTCACGCAACGCTTTGAACACCGCCCGGGTTGCGTTGACGTTCAGGGAGTCGGCCACCGGCACCGATTCAACCGCCATGGATGACCTCCGCTGGTTCGCCGTCACGCCGCTGTCGAAAACGCCGACCTTCACGGGAAACCTGGCCGACTGGGCCGAGGCTTCGGCATTCACGTTGGATAAGGCGGATGCGATTGTTGACTCGCTGGGTCCGTGGCTAGGGCCGCAGGAATGTTCGGCCACATGGCACTTCGGCTATTCCCAGGGCGGGCTCTACATCTGCGCCGAAGTCCGCGACGATGTCTTTGTCACCGAGAAGGACATCAAGAACGCATGGCGCGGCGACTCCCTCCAGTTCTACTTCGATTTGCGCGCGGACGGCCACGACAGGCCCGGTCTCGGCTATGACTCGAACGACGAGACCATCTGGTGCGCCAAGATCGACGGCAAGGACGTGCTCTACCGCGACTACACGCCCGAGTGGCAGGTGTCCTTCGTCAAGGGCGGCGTCATCGCGGATGCGAAGGTCGCCATCACCCGGAAGGATGGCGTGACGGTCTACGAGATCAGGCTGCCTCCGAACGAGGCCGCCCCGCTCGCCATGAAACCGGGCACGAGCTTCGGGTGCGGCCTGATCGTCAACGATGCGGATGTCGCGGGCACGCGCAAGCAGGCGTTGACCAACACCAGGCCGGGCACGGAGCCCCACGGGCATCCTGAGCTCTGGCCCCTGGCCGTCCTGACGGACAAATGAGCGTGATTGAGATGGATGAAATCAACACGCAGGTGAGCCGGGTGGAGGTCGATGAACCAGTGCTGGCCCTCACCATCGATGGGGGGCCTGACCGTCACATGCCCCGCCTTCTGTCCCTGCTGGCGCAGGCGGATGTGAAGGCCACGCTGTTTGTGTGCGGGGAGTGCCTGGAGAAATGTCCGGACCTGGCCCGGGAGGCCGCACTGGCCGGGCATGAGCTTGGAAATCACAGCTATTCGCACGCGCGGCTGACCGAACTGACGCCGGATCAGGTTCGAGAGGAGATCGCCCGCACTCAGCACCTCATCCGCGAGAGGACCGGCCAGGAGGCGCGTCTCTTCCGTGCGCCCTATCTGGC
>CAITUY010000045.1 GCA_903895695.1 uncultured bacterium | reverse complement strand
TCCGCGATGCCGGCGAACTGCTGGGCCGCCTCCTGGGTGATCGCCTCGCTGGTCTTGCCGGGGCGGAGTTTCTCGGGGTCGAAGAACACGGCGCGCAGGATTTCCAGACTGCGCGGCTCGCCGAGTTGGTCGAGCGCGATCTCATGGGTCGCGGAGGCGGTCTTCGTGAAGTTGGTATGGACGATGATGCGATCCATATCGCACACGACGAGGAGTGGCGGGCTTTCCAGGGCGTCGCGGTACAGGAGCAACTGATCGTAGGCGGCTTCGAGGTTCTTGTGTTTGCCTTTGTATTCGAGGCCGAAGAAATCCTTCTTCCAGACATCGGCGAAGCCGTCACCGCCGCCATGCTTGGCGGCGCCCTTCTCGAAACAGAAGGTCGCGCCGGTGGGATCGGCCTCGGCCGGCGTGGGGTGGCCGACCAGGCGGCAGAGGTCGATGAAATGCTCCTGGGCGGCGGACCGCTCTTTGAGGTCCGTCTTCTTCCACTTGGTTATGAACTCGGCCACGTTCACGGGGTTTGCTCCCTGGGGACAACGGCGGGAGTATAGGAGGAATGGGCGGGGATTGCCAGAGAAGGAGTGAACAGTCAACGGTGAAGGGACAGGGAGCACGGACAGAACGGACGAATCGGGGGGGGGTGGAGGGTGAACCGCGAAGGACGCCAAGGGGAGAGAAGACGGCACGCCCGGAGGGCGTCGCCCTACCTTTCGGGGAGGGGCGTCGTGGATTTGGCGCACCTGCCGCGCGGCAGGGTGCGGGGAGGCGTCAGACGCGGGCGGTGCGGGACAGGCTTTGGAGGGTGGTATTCAGGGCCTTGAGGAAACGGCCGAGCATGCGTACCGAGACGCTGCGCTTGCCGCACTCAACATATCCAACGTAGTTGACGTTGCAGTCGGCGAGTTCGGCGAACTGTTGTTGCGTCAGACCTCTGGCACGACGGCGTTTGCGGATGGCAACACCGAGGGGGCCGGTTGGGTCACACTCTGGACGCGCAGTCATGCGCCCAAGACAGCACAACTTTGCGAGAATGAACACCTACCAGAAGGGTGTATTTTGTGTTTATTTTTTCGCCATGTGCATATGCTTTACAGTCAGCGTGCCGTTGCTATTCTCTTAACCGTACTTAGTCAATGGCTACTTTGACCACGCGCAAGGGGGCTTGTCCGTGGTCACGTTCTTATTGAGCGAACAAACGGAAAGGAGAGCGTCTTCCTGTGAGTGTTGAGATTATGAGCGCGGACTGGAGCATTCCCTATCCCACACACCTTGATGAATCACGTGTGCCGGAGATCCTGCGGCCTCTGACGCACGTTGAGCATAGTTGGGATGTCTTCCCCTGGTATCTGACAAGCCGGCTGGTCGGGTTGCTGGAGAAGCCCGAACCCTGCTTCGAGTATCTTCACGTGACCATGTACTTCCGCGCCCGGGCGGCGATGCTGGCACTGACCGGCGATGTACTGGACCGGAAGGAACTCTTTGCGTCGTTCTGTCGGCACCGGGTGCAGGTGGGCGGCATCTACCGCGCACACCTTTTGCATTACCTGCGGGTGTACCTCAAGAGGCGAAATTTCGTCCAGTTGCCGGAGTGCGAACAGGCCGAGTTCGATCCGCTGCTTGACCCCCAGCAGGTGGAGGCGAGCCGGGAGTCGATTCGGCGGGTGGTCACGTTCTCCGAGGCCGAGTGCATCAACACGCTGAATATCATCAGCCTGGCCACGGACATGACGGAGGTGATTTGCCTGCGCCCCTTGGAGTCCTGGGCGGAGGGCGCGGAACGGCCGGTGTCGGTGCGCGTGCCGAGTCAGACTTGCCCGCATGAGGTCGGCCACGAGTTGGCGCCGGTACGGGATGAAGCCAGGGAGGCGCTCCGGGCACGGCGGTCGGTGAGAAAGATTTCGGTGCGGTCGCATAGGGAGCGCGGAATCTCAGATCTCACAGGTCAGAAGGCAGAGGGGAGTGGGGCCGGCTGGAAGGTTGTGGGCGACTATCGAATGATCATGGTGCCGGGGCAGTCGAAGGCGATCAACCTGGCGAGGAAGCCGAAGGCGCGGGCTGTGCTCCGATTGATCCACACGCGGCTGGTAGAGAGTGGGAAAAAGGACTTCCTTACGGAAGAGATGCGGGACGCTTTCAACGCACAGTTTTCCGAGGACGTGGCGCAGCGGCGATGGATGTCGGATCGGATCCGTGAGGATCTGTTTCGGGGGAAGGAACGGGAGTTTGATCTCCTGTTCGAGACGCTGGACAAGGCAGCGGGGTGGTATCGGATGAGGGCGTGACACCTCCGGCGAGGACCGGAAGCGGGCGGGGCGGGGGCCGCGGGAAGATACGGACTGAACGGACGAAACGGAAGAGACTGAAGGCAACGGAGACCTGAAGCGTAGGCCTTGATGACGAGGGCCGCCGGGCGAAAGCCTGGCGGCCCTTTTTGCTTTTCACGGGGAATGAGCGGCTTAGCAATAGGTGTGCCATTCCACTACTTTCCACGCGCAATCCACGCGCAATCCACGTTTGCTTCCACAAACCGGGTGTAATCGGGGCGTGACCGGCGCGAATCCACGTTTCCTTCCACGAGGAATCCACGCGCGCCTCCATGCGCATCGCGGCTTTCCATGAAATGCTTTCCCTCACGGGCGCGAGAAAGCGCTCGCGTGAGGCTGTGCATGGTAGACGGACTCACCGGACGAAACGGACCGAAATCTGGTGGAGGGAGGAAGGCATGAGGATGACGGCTATTGCCGGGCGCGAGCAGGTGAAGACGGGATTTATGGGGAAACGGGCTGCGTCGGGGTACTGCGCCTTGAGTCAGCGGTCACTGGATTATGCGCGGGAGCGGGGGGACCTGCCTTTCCACAAGGTGGGCAAGAAGGTGGTGTTCCGGATCTCCGATCTGGATGCGTTCATGGGGCGGTACCGCGTTGCGGTGTAAAGACCGGAGGAGCGATGAAGGAACTACTGACGGCGAGTCGGATGGGGACGTTGCTGGGGTGCCCACGGCGGCATTTCTGGCGGTACGAGGTGGGGTTGAAGACGGAACACGAGTCGCAAGCGTTGCGGTTCGGGTCGGCCTGGCACGCGGCCATGGAAGGGCGCTGGCAGGGGTTGCCGTTTGAGGCGGCGCTTGAGGCGGCGCTCAAGGATCGGGCGTTCGAGGATATCCAGGCGGCCACCCTTGCCGGTCTGCTGGCCGGGTATTACCGGCGCTATGAGGCCGACTGCGTGAAGGAATTGCACGCGGAAGTGGAATTCCGCCACCCGATCGAGGGATCCCGCACGTTCGACAGCGCCGGGAAGATCGACGGGCTTGGCGTGCTGGTGGACGGACGCCTGGCGTTGGTGGAGCACAAGACCACGAGCGATAGCGTGGAGGCCGGGTCTGATTACTGGCTGCGCCTGCGGCTGAATCAACAGGTGATGCAGTACTTGGTGGCGGCCCGGGCGCTCGGGTGGGACGTACACGTGATCCTCTATGACGTGACCAAGAAACCGGCGATCCGTCAGAAGCAGAACGAAACGGCGGCGGCGTTTGGCGATCGTCTGGCG
>CAITUY010000044.1 GCA_903895695.1 uncultured bacterium | reverse complement strand
CGTGTAGTACCAGGCGGCCACCTTGTCATTTTCGACAGCATCCACAACAGTGCCCAATTCGCCGAGCCGCACCGGCGCGCCGTTGCGATAGGTCACGATCATCGGGCGATAGTCGGCCGCGTGCGCGAGTTGGCCGCTGGCCTCGACGGTGAAGGCGCGGTCGGGCCCGTACAGGATGCCCGTGGGGAGGTTCACGTTGGCGTTGCCGATGGCGTTGGCCACTTCATCGAGCCCGATGCCGCGGGCTGCCAGTTCGTGGGGGGCAAGTCGGATGCGGACGGCGTATTTCTGCGAGCCATAGACCGCGACTTGCGCCACGCCATCGACCATCGAGATTTGCTGGGCAATCAGCGTCTCGGCATACTCGTCGAGTTCGGCCATGGGCAGGGTGGGGCTGGTCAGCGCCAGATAAAGGATGGGCGCGTCAGCGGGATTCACCTTCTGGTACGAAGGCGGCGTGCTCATGTTGGCCGGCAGGTTTCGCATGGCGCGTGAGATCGCGGACTGGACGTCCAGGGCCGCCGCGTCGAGACTGCGCGAGAGGTTGAACTGAAGCGTGATCTGCGAGGTGCCTTGCACGCTGCTGGAGTTCATCGAGTCGAGCCCGGCGATCGACGAGAACTGATTTTCGAGCGGAGTGGCCACGGCGGCGGCCATGGTCTCGGGCGTCGCGCCCTGGACCCCGGCCGAAACCTGAATGGTCGGGAAATCGACGTTGGGCAGGTCGCTCACCGGGAGCTGCTGGTAAGCCATGACGCCGAACACGAAAAGCCCTACCATGACCAAGGTGGTCATCACGGGGCGGCGGATGAAGATGGCGGCGAAGTTCATGGTTTGGCGGGGACCGATCCGGCCGCCGGCTTAACGACAACGCGGGACCCGGGCGCGAGGCGCAACTGGCCGTCCGTCACCACCCGATCACCCGGTGCCACCCCGCCGTCGATCACGGCGTCGTCGCCCGCCGTTCGGACCACGCGGACCGGGCAGTTCGTGACGGTGCCGTCGGCTGCCACCCGGTAAACGTAGGATCCTTTTTGCCCGGCAGCACGGCCCGCGCCGGCACGACGAGGGCGTCTTTCTGCACGGTCAACTGGACCGTCACGTTCACGAACTGGCCGTGCCAGAAGGCCTCGTCGGCGTTCTCGAAGCGCGCCTTCATGATGACCGCGCCCGTGGTGCTGTCCACGGCGTTATCCACGAAAACGAGCGTCCCGGTCTTGGTGCACGATGCCAGCCCCGACAGTGTGGCCGTCACCGCGATCGGGTTGGCGGCCATACGCTCGCGCACGCGGCCGAGGTCCTGCTGGGGCAGCGAGAAATGCACGAGGATGGGGTTCACCTGGTTGATGGTGGCCAGCGTGACGTCGTCGGCCTTGATCAGGTTGCCGACGTGCACGAGAAGGCTGCCAATACGGCCGCTGACGGGTGCGCGGATCCGGCAGTAGTCGAGTTGGAGGCGGGCGGTGTCGACCGCGGCTTCATCGGCCTGCAAGGCCGCCTGCAGCGACTCCACGGCTGTCCGGGCCTGGTCACGAATATCTTCGGCGGTGATGCCGCTCTTGAAGAGCTGGTCCTGCCGGGCGGCTTCCTTTTCCGCGTTGCGGAGTTGGACGGTATCCTTGGCCCGGGCGGCCTCGGCCGACTTGAGCTGGGCTTCCTGGGCGCGGGGGTCGATCACGAAGAGCAGATCGCCTTCGCGTACGGCCTGTCCTTCCGTGAAAGGTGCATTAGTGAGGAGACCTGTAACCTGGCATTTGAGCGCCACACTGGCCATCGCCTCAACCGAACCGAACGTGCGCAGGTCGAGGGGGACGTCTTTGCGCACTACCTCGGTTACCGTGATGGGCGCGGGCGCGCTCTTCGCCGCACCCGCTGCCGGTTTGGCGGGGCCGCCGTGCAACACAAGCCACCCGGCCAGCGCGATCGCGGCCCCGACGATCAGGACGACAAACATGCGTTTCATAATGGGTCACCGAACTCCGTAACGGCTAGACGAGACGCCGGCCCAGGTCCGGCCCGCTTCGAAAGCCAAAAAATATATCACCACGGGTTCGGCACCGCAATACGCTTGCACCATCAGAAATCCCTTATGTGTGATTCGATCCGGTCGAGCTGCTCCGCGATCAGACGGGTCTTTTCCGCTGCCGCGAAGGCCGCGTACTCATCGAGGGTTATTGTCAGGAGATCAGGGGCCACCGTCGCCGTGGCTCCCGGTCGGCTGTACTCCTGCGTGTCAGGCCTGTTGGCCTGCATGTCCCAGCGCTGCCCCGCTGCATTCGCATCGAGCAGTTTCAGGAGCACCACCTTGGTGAGTTCGTTACTCTGGCCCGTCGGGTAAGGGAGCGAGTAGGTGATCTCGCCGACTATGCTCTTTCCCGAATTGCTCATGAAGAATGTTGCCTCTACCAGGATGCCTGCCCTGCTGTAGGTCCGTACCATCGTGTTTGAGTAGAGACCGGGGTGTGAATCGAGCGGGGTGCCATATCGCACTTCAGTTTCGTCCGGCGTTTCCCCAACCCGCGCCCATGCGGTCATGGCCAACACGGCACCGGCCATCATCAGTAGAACCTTCCCTCTCATGACCGCCTCCTTTCTTCCCGCGATCATGCCTCGCAGTCCACTGCACCAACAAAGACCGCGGCCGAAGCCGCGGTTGCGTTTCGAGGATTTGCTTCCCCTAAGCGCCCCAGTCGGCCAGAAGTTGGAATCCTGTATGCACCTTAGGTGCGATTCCCTTTCCATCCAGCCTCAGGTCGACTCTCTTTTTGAGCATGCAGCATGCCGGTGGAACGGCGTACATCGACCTCCGACGGCATCGACTGCTACGGCACGACGGTTGGCCGCAAACAGGTGTGTATTCAAGCGCACGGCGAGTCTCTGGCGACGAGGGAATCCTGAATTCGCTTGTCTCGTTTTCTCACGAGGAGCGGTGAGTGTCTCAGGCCCGCGTCGCAGCACGGACACTGAGGCACATCCCGCAGGCAGGCCGCCCGGGTTCCACTCGTGCCGGGATCAATGACCGGGCCGGTGCAGTGTGCAGCAGACCAAGGTTATTCGAATCGGATAGTCATCCTTTGGCGGATGGACGGTTGAGAAGGCCGGGCGTAGGGTGGCGACGTTTTCCAATAGGCGTCTAAACGGCGCCGGCGCCATCAGGTTGGCCCCCCCGGCCTGATGGCGTTTCTTTTTCTGATTCTACGGGAGTCCGGGGCTGGCACGTTCTTCGCTCATACTAGTGCTAAAGGGAATCGAAGGAAAGTGCACCAGAAGAAGCAGGAAGAGCGGATACCCGGGCGAGTTGTCCGGGTAGGGGTGCTGTAGGACATTAAGAGATAGGAGGACTGCCATGAAACGGACTAAAGTGGGTAGAGCGATCCTCTTGATCGTGGCGAGCGTGGCCCTGGCGGCAAGCGTGTCGGGTTGCTTGTTATTGCCGGTCCCGGTGCCAGTGCCTGGTGGGCATGGGGGCTATCACGGACGTTAGTGGCTGGCGATCGCACGCATGAAACGGTCGCATGGCGCAACGGGAGAATAGCATGGCTAGGTTCAACCACCTGACCCCGGCGTGGGTTGTGGCGACGGCGGGGGCAGTCGTCATGTTGCTGGGTGCTGGGTGTGCCACGGCTCCCTATCACTATGGCAGGGACCAGGACTACATTCACGGCTACCGATTGCCGCCCGGTGAGCAGCAGATCACGTTCGGCACGCCGCACGCGGCACTCGACGCCAGCGGCTGGATCTGGCCCGGCAGCTTGATAGGTAAGCTTCTGCTGTGGAACCACAAAGTGGACAGCCACACGGTATCCACGCAAACCGTGGCTGCCGTCCAACAGTACCTGGCCCGGAACGACCTTCGTGACGTCAAGGTGCGCTTCAACGATTATTGCGTTCGGGACGAATGGCGCCGGACTTTCAGGAATAGGGCGGTCGCCCCGGGGTGGCGGTACACCTTCGGTCTTCTAACCTGGGTGGGCTACACGATCATGCCCCAGCGTTTCTTTGGCGGCGACCACTACAACCCCTATTCCAATACTATAAACATCTGTTCTGACCTCAAGTCCGTGGGCCTTCACGAGTCCGGACACTCGAAGGATTTCGCCGGACGGACCTATAAGGGAACCTACGCGTTCCTGTACGGCGTTGTACCGCTCTTCAATCTCTATCCTGAGGCCAAAGCCAGCACCGATGCGTTAAGTTACCTGCGGGCCGAAGACGACTCAGCGACATGGAAGGAGGGGTACAAGGTGCTTTATCCCGCATTTGCCACGTATATCGGCGGCAGCTTCGGCAGCCTGGTTGAGGTCCCATGGGGTTACGCGGTCGAGGCGGTGGCCGTGATTCCCGGTCACATACTGGGTCGGATCAAGGCCGCGCACGTCCCGGATGGGGGAGCACGTGAAATTCGTGCCTCTGCTGCCCCATGAGCGATTCGGATGGCCCAGCAGCCCGTCGATCGACGCGGCTCGCAAGGACGCTCGCCCTCCCATACTGCCAAAGGCACAATGTTTTCTGGGAGGGCAAGCGTCCTCGCGAGCCGGAACTAGGGCATAGTGGGCCTCTTCAGCGGGCGGCTATGTGTCCTTGTCCGTCGCACGCGTGAACTAGTTCTCGCGCCAGTCACGGCTGTACTCTATAATGAGCGCATGAAAACTCTCACGATCACGGAAGGCAGAGGGCGCCTGGGCTACTGGCTCAAGAGAGCGACGCACGGGGACGATATCGGTTTTGTCGTCGACGGCGCGGTTGTGGCGCTGCGTCCGGTGGAGGTCCATTCGGCCGACTACGCGCTTCAGGAATACGGACTGAGCGAGCGCGAAATGGCGGCGGCGGAGAAGAAGATCGCGGCGAGCATCAAGGGCGCGCGCAGCCGCGGGGAAGTCACGAAGTTCACCGGGGGGAAGAATGATTTCCATTGAACTGACGAAACGGTTCAAGAAGATCGTTCGTGAGACCGGTCGTGAGGAGGAGGTCTCCGCCACGCTACGGCTCGTGCGGGACGGTTTCGGAAATCCCCATCTGCACGTCGGGCTTTCCATCCGAAAGCTGGGAAAGAGCCTCTACGAATGCCGGACCAGCCTGGCTTGGCGGCTGATCTTCGAGGCGCAAAAGGGCGTTCTTACTTTCGACTTCGCGGGCGACCATGACCAGGTCCTGAACTATCTGCGCGGACACCTGTAGTTCGCTGCCGTGGGTCCGGCGAATGGCAACGCCCCTATCACGCATACGCTTTCAGCACGTATTCAAGCACCATGCGCTGGACGTTGAAATAGGAACCGTTGATCGCAATGGCGTTTGTCATGACGTCGATGAAGCGATCGCGCCGCCGGTAGTAGAGCGGCATCACCACTTTTTCCAGCTTGCGGTACAGCGCATCGGCATCCGCCGCGGTGCGGTCGTCGTTATTGACGGGGCCGGGATCGATGGCCCAGCCGGTTTTTCCCTCGATGCAGCCCTCGCGCCACCAGCCATCGAGGATGCTCAGGCTGGGCACGCCGTTGATGGCCGCCTTCATCCCGCTCGTGCCGCAGGCCTCAAGCGGCGGTTGCGGCGTGTTGAGCCACACATCAACCCCTGCCGTCAGTAAGGCCCCGAGCTTCCAGTTGTAATTCGACAGAAAGGCGATCGTGATGTGATCCTTGAGTTCGTTGCGGGCCTGGAAGATCTGATGTATCAATTCCTTGCCCTGGTCGTCGCGCGGGTGCGCCTTGCCGGCGTAAATGATCTGCAGCTTTCCGCTCTTGGCGACGATGGACTTTAGCCGTTCCATGTCCTGGAACAGAAGCAGGTGGCGCTTGTACGCGGTCATGCGCCGGGCGAAGCCCAAAGTCAGTACCTCCGGGTCCATGCCGACCTTGGTCTCCCGGTTGACGCGCTCCAACAAGTGGTTCTTGGCCTTGCTGTGGGCCTGCCAGACCTCCTGCGCGGGGATGTTGAGGGCGTGCCGCAGACTGAAGGAGTCGCCGGTGCGCTCGCGCCAGCCGGGAATGTACTTGTCGAACAGGTCGAGGAATGGCGGTGACGCCCAGGTGGGAATATGGACGCCATTGGTTATGGAGTCGATCTTGTGCGAGGGGAACATGGCCTGCGAGACCGCGCGGTGGCTTTGGGCCACGGCATTCACGTAGTGGCTCGCGGCGAGCGCAATCCACGTCAGGTTGATTTTCCCGTCGGAGCAGAAATCCTTCTCGAACGGGCTGAGGTCGATGTCCTGCAGTACGCTCCTCACCAGATCGGGCGGGAACTGGTCGTGGCCGGCAGGAACGGGCGTGTGGGTCGTGAACACGCATCGCCGGCGGGCGTCGTCCAGATCGGCCGCTCTCAATTTTTTACGTCCGTTCGCGCTGGCGTGCCGGCGCATCAGTTCCACGGCCAGCAGGGCGGCGTGACTTTCATTCAGGTGGTAACAACGCACGTCGCGGTAGCCGAGAGCGTACAGCATCCGCGCGCCCCCGATGCCGAGTACGGCCTCCTGGCACAGGCGGTGGTGCTCGTCGCCTCCGTACAGATAGTCGGTCAAAGCGCGGTCCCACTCACTGTTCTCGGCGAGGGCGGTGTCGAGGAAGTAGACCGGTACGAGGTCGCCGGCGACGCCTTTGGCTTCGTAGCGCCACGCGCGCACCAGGACGTCGCGGCCTTCAATGCTCACCGTCACACGAGGTTCCATTTCCTGGAGAAATCGCTCAACTTTCCACGTGTCAGGCTTCTCGTGCTGGCGCCCTGCTGCGTCCAACCTCTGTCGAAGATAGCCCTGCCGGTGAAGCAGGGAAACCGCGATCATGGGCACGCCGTGGTCGGCGCAGCCGCGGATGGTGTCGCCCGCGAGCACGCCCAATCCGCCGCTGTAGGTGGGCATGCGGGGCTCGACCGCGATCTCCATCGAGAAGTAGGCAATGGTGTCGGGTTTCATGGTTCGTTCTCCTTTGCTGGAAGCCCCGTCGGGCTGTCCGGGTGTTGGTCAGTTGCCGTTTGGTTCAGGCCTGCCGGGACTGCCGAAAGAGGGCGTTCCTCCGGAGGCGCGTCCTCGAGGCAAGGTTGCACCCGTCCGTCGTTCCCCGTGGCTTCGAGGCGGTACCATCGGCCGTGGTGCTGGATTTGCATTGAGAGCCGGCGCCAGTTCTCCGGCAGCCGTGGACGGATGCGCGGTTGGTCGCCGGTGAGGTCCAGTCCCATGAACCCACGGGCAACGGCCAGCCATGTGCCGCCGAGGGCCGCCATGTGCAGCCCGGCCGCGGCCTGGCCGGGCGAATTTTCGAGATCAAGGAATGCGGTCTTGCGGAAATAGGCATAGGCCTTAAGCGGCAGGCCGATGTCACTGGCGGCGATCGAGTGAATACATGGGCTCGGCACGGCATCGTGGGTCGTGCGAGGTTCATAATAGGCCCAGTTGGCGTTCCGCCAGTCGTCCTCAAATGCATCGGGAAACAACACCGCCAGCAGGAGAAGGTCGGGGTGCTTGAGCAGCGAGGGATGCGAATCATCCTGCGGCGGCGTGCCGGCGGGCCCAGGCGCGACAGGCGCGGGCAACGGCCGCGGGTCGGGGGGCGGCTCGGACAAGAAATCCTTCGTATTGCTCCCAGACACCCTCAGGGGAGGGGGCGGGCAGGTACAGCGAGTCGGCGATCGCCGTCCAGCGAAGCGTCTCCTCCTTGGTGACTCCGAACTCGCCCAGAAGCCGGCTGCGGCGGTGGGTTCGCCGCATGCGATCGACCTCCTGGACGGCGAGGCGCAAGTTCCAGGCCGCCATGAAGTTGGTGTAGGCGCTGTTGTCCACCGGTTCGCCGGTTTCGTCGGGCCCGGACACGGCGCGGATATCGTAGCCCTTGCGCGCCGGATTGGAGGTTACCCGTGATGCCCAGAAGCGGGCGGTGCCCACCGCCAGGGTCAGGAGTTCGCGCTCCCGCAAGGCGGTGTCGCCGGTGGCCTCGAAGTACTGCCAGGCCGCGTAGGCGACGGCGGCGTCGACGTGAGGCTGCACCCCGGCGGCGAGGCCGGGGCCGGCTTCGTCGCCCGTATCCGCGCTCTCCCACGCGAATAGCGCGCCCTGGCAGCCGATCGCCTGGGCGTTGCGTTTCGCGCCTTCCAGCGTGGCCGTGCGGTACCGGAGCAGTTGACGGGCAGCCGGCGGGTTCGTACTTGCGAAGAAGGGGAGCATGGCGAGTTCCGTGCCCCACGAGATGCATCCCCCGTGGCCGTCGCCAGAGAGCCCCCGGGCCCCGATACTGACCGCCAGGTCGCGCGGCGGAGCGTGCTGCATGAGTTGGAAGACCGCAAAGCGCACCGCCCGCTGATCCTCCTCGGGGCCCTCGATTTCGATATTCGCGTGCTCCCATCGCCTCTGCAAGGCCTGGACGTGCAGGCGGCGGCGGACCCCATAGGCGCCGCCTTCCGTGCCGCGTACGTCGTCCAGGCAGCCCCGCTCGACCGAGTCCGTATCGGGATCCCGGGACGTGTAGGTCGAGATCAGCCTTTCGAAGGCGGCCTGCTGCCCCGGTTCAAGCGTGGTCATGAGTTCAAAGCCGATCCGGTCCCCCTGGCCGATCAGGTGAGGCCTGGCGGGCGAGCCCTGGTGCACCCACGAACTGCACCGGCAGGCATGGGCAATCCGCAGCAGCGAAGCTTCGGTCTGGGTGGCCATCAGGAGGCGGTCACGCCCCATGTGTTCCGCATGCACCAGTTTCAGCGATCGCCGGACCCGGCTGTCCCCGCGGGCGTCGAGCCACAGCCGGACGACGATTTCTCCCCGCCAGTCGAGAGGCGTCACCGTTATGGACTGCCCTACGACATGCAGGTTCGACAGGCTCACGAATCGCTCGAATTCCAGCCGCGTGGAGCGGCCGCCCTCGGTGTAGACCAGTGACCGCTGCAGGATGCCGCGTTTGAGTCCCAGCACGCGACTGTAGTGGCTGACGTTTCCCGCCCCGAGGCGAAACGGAAGCCCTCCAAGCTGAATCTCGACGGCCAGGAAATTGGTGATCTCCACCATCTCGGGAGCTCCGTCGGGGCCGCGGTCGAATATGCCCGCAATATGGATGGCCGGACGGGTGGGGCCGGCATCGAAGGGTTCTTCGGGGTATCCGCGAATTCCAAGGTACCCGTTCGAAAGCGTGAACACGGACTCTTGCGCGGCATTTCGCGCAGGATCCCACTCGCCCTCCTGGACGATCCACGTCGTTGGACACTCGAGTCTCAGGAATGGCATGGTGCCTCCGGTCAACGGAAGCGATAGGCGACCCGGTCCTTCACTTGCCGGGGCCTACCTCCTTCTCAATCGCGTCGAGTTGCGCGGAGGGCAGGGAGAGCATGTAATCGATGAAGAACCAGTACGCCCTTGTGTGGTGGGTGGATTGGTCGGCCGACATCGTGTAGTCGTAGGCGGGATCCCACGACCAGAAACCCCAATACGTGTTGGGGTCGTCAGCGTAATGCGTCGCCTCCGGTCCCGGCACCTGCTGCTGGGAGAGCGAGTAGCGCAGCGCGCGCACGGCGCTGGCCGCATACTTGGCTTCGCCGGTCGCCCGGTGCGCGAGCAGCAATGCAATGGCGATGTTGGGCATATCGCCCGGACCGCGGTAGTCGGTCACGGGCACGCCCCAGCGATCCTCGCTGAGCGGCCACGCTCCGGACGGCCACTGACGCGTCAGGTGCCAGTCCGCAAACGCGAGCCCGCTCTCAAGAAAGCGTTGGTTTTCCGTCCGCGTGTGCAGCCGGATCAAGGCGCGGATTTCATCCGCGGCGATATCGCTGCTGTAGTAGGTGTCATTGATGAGATAGAAGCAGCCGTTCTCCGCCTGCAGTTTCCGCCCGTGGTTGCCCCAGGCACGCGCTCGTTCGAGCCAGACCACGTCGCCGGTCGCATCCCGCAGCGCGATCAGGGCCTCGATCACGCGCCCGAAGGATTGCCATCCCTGGGGGATCCACTGCTCGTGCCAGTGGTCGTACTTCGGCGAGAAGGCGTGGTTCTGGGCCTGCAGCAGGAACCGGCTGCTCTGCGTGGCCCGGGCCAGGTAGAGTTCCTTGTTGAGCCGTTCCCACAACCCGACGTTCAGGAGCACGTAGTCCGCGGTGTATTTCGTCCACAACTGGTCGCGCTTGATATTGTCGAGCACGCCCCCCAGCACCAGGCTCATGGGGTGGGTTTCGACCAGGTTGGTCTCCAGCCAGTCGGCGGCCCGGCGCGCCATCTGCAGCAGCATCTCGTTGCCAAAGCGATCAAAAGCAGCCAGGCACTGGAATGGCGCGATCAGGTTGACGTTCTGGGGCGCGGCGAACGTGCGGGTCCGTGCGTCATAGTAACCCTGGAAGGCGCCGAGTTCCTCGTTGAACTGCCGCGGCAGCCAGTGAAAGGTGTTGCTCTTCGCCCGGTTCTCCAGGTCTTCCTTGGCCAGCCGCAGCCGGGTCAGCACCTCCGAGTTCCTGTCGCCGGCAGGGGCGAGGCCCCAGTCTTTCGGCGAAATGGAGGAATGAATCGGCTCGGCCGACTGCGGGTTCTGTTCCGGCATGGTTCCCGTTCCTTACTTCCCCATGGGCTGTTCGACGGTCATGGTGTTGATCACTTCCTTGACGCCCGTGATATCCGTGGCCAGCTTCGTAACGAGGGCTTTTTCGGCATCGTTCATCGCCGTGCCGCTCACGGTGACAACGCCGTTCTGTGTCGAGACCTTGGTGCGCCGGATGCTGGTCGAGCGGTGTGACATCAATGACACTTTCACCTGGGCCGTGACGGAGGCGTCGTCCACTCCCTGGGCCATGCGTTGCGTGGCGCTGGGCGCGGGCGCTTCCACGGTCATCTCATTCCTCACGTCTTTGACGCCTTCGACGTCCTTGGCGTATTCGGCGGTCAGTTCCTTCTGGGCCTCATTCTCGGCCACGCCCTTCAGCGTTACGACAGCGTCCTTAACCTCGACCTGGGTCTTGCTGGCACTCACTTGGTGATGGAACAGCAGGGCAACCTTCACGTCGTTCAGGATCCACGCATCCGAGTGCTCGGCGGCGCGCTCGGCTTTGCTGATGAGTTGGTTATCCACGTTCTTGACGCCCGGCAAGCCCGCGGCTGTCTCGCCGGCCAACGCTTTGTGGGAGTCGAAGGCCACAGTCCCGGTGAGCGTGACGTAGCCATTCGTGCACGCCAGCCTGATGGCATCGTCCTTCAGGTACTCCTGGTAGACGTAGGTCTTCTTGAAGCTGACTGCGATGCGTTCGTCCGTCTCCGTCATGGCGGCCAGGCCGCGGCCCGTCATCAAGGCGCCTAAAGCCAGGGCGATCGTCAGGATATATTTTGCTTTCATCGTCTTCTCCGTTTTCGTGTATTTTGCCAAGACTAGAAGGCGAATCGCGCGGCCGCGCCGACCGTGATCGTGTCGGAGTTGATGTCCGATGCCTTGAGACCTGACCAGTCCTCGAAACGGTAGTCGGCGTTGATATCGAGATACAGCCGGGGGAGCACTTCGAAATTCACTCCCGCCCGGAACGCGTAGAACGGCTTGTCGCCCCAGTTACTGTCGGAGTAGTAGCCGCCGATGCCGGCCGCGGCGTACAGCGTACGGCCCAGGATCAGGTACGCCTGGGGCTCGTACACGTCCTGGGACGCGCCGGCGAAACCGTCCTGCAGCCATTCGACATCCGCCTCGATACCGATCAATGACGGCCAGTATTGATAACTGCCTATCCACGAGAAGCCGTGTCGGTCGACATTGTGGACATCGATGTTCTTGACCGTGGTCCAGTAGTGGGCGCCCACTCCCAGTCGGTTGTTGTCGTCCGCCTTTGCGCCCACGGCCAATGCCAGCAGTCCTGCCGCCAAAACAATCCCAACCTTCATTGCTTTCATGCGTTGCTCCCAATGTTTGCGTTTCGATTCCGGATGCTCTAACTCTTTTTATGCTTCTGGATCGCCCGCTCGTACACGGCCACCGTGTCGCGGGTCATGCGATCCAGCGAGAACACTTCCACCGCGCGCTGGCGCCCTTTGTGACCCATTTCAGCCGCCAGCGTCGGGTTGGCCAGCAGTTCGATGACTTTGTTGGCCAGTTCCTTGGCATTGCGTTTTTCCACGACGAAGCCCGTCTCGTTGGGCACGACCGATTCGACCATGCCGCCGCTGGGCGTCACGACCGTGGGCTTGCCACAGGCCATGGCCTCGATCGGAACCAGTCCGAAGGGCTCCTCGCCGATCGTGGGATAGACCACAACGTCGCAGGCGTTGTAGACCCACGGCAGTTCCAGGTAGGGGAACGGTTGCGTGATGACGTTCTGGAAGAGACCCAGGGAGCGGATCAGGTGCAGGACCTCGTCCTTGTAGCCCTGCAGTTCGCGGATCCAATCCACGATGTCCTCCGTGTCGGTGACCACCAGGATCGCCTCCGGGAACCGCTTGCGGATGTACTGCATGGCCCTGACACTGTAGATGACGCCTTTCCAGGGCAGCATGCGGGCCGGGTGCATGATGACCCGGTGTCCCTTGAGTTGCAGGGTGTCCGACCACTTGGAGTTCACGTTTTCGGGCGAGAAGAGGTTCACGTCGATGCCGGGGTAGATCACCTCGATGTTGTCGAGCTGTGGGGCCTGCTCCTGGATTCCCTTGGTGACGTGTTTGCAGAATGTGATGATCGTGTCCCACTTGGCGCGGCGCAGCAGGTCTTCGCAGATGAACTCGCTCCACACTTCGTGCACGGTCAGCACGTTGGGCATGCCCTTTTCCCACAACTCGGTCAGCGCCAGGGCGTGTTCGGGAACGAAATGGTGGAAGTTGTGCCCGTGCACCACGTCGATCTTGTGCTCGGCGATGAACTTCTCGTACATCTCGCGAATCGCGGCGACCAGGGTGGTATCCTCCTCGTCGGCCGCGATATCCTTCTTGGCTTTCTCGTCGCGGATCCACTCGGGGTTCATCAGGTCTGCCCGCGTGATATCGATGCCGTCGAGCGTCTCGTGGGCCGGCCGGCCGCGCATGGAGCCGACCAATACGTAGACCTCGTGTCCCTGCTTCTGGAGTCCTTTGCACAGGTCCAGCAGGTGTGACTCGACACCACCCGTGGTCGGATAGAATGCGTAATGCGTCATGCAGATTCTCATGCCGGACTCCTTGTTCTTAGTTACGGTTCTGCGCCTAGCGTCGGTTCGTGTTCTCGCATGTCCTCGTGTTGTCAGCCATCGGGGTAAGTATTGGATTCGGGGGCATTATTCCTGACGTTGAGAACCTAGCCCTTGATCCCGCTCAGCACGACGCCACGCACAAAGTAACGCTGCAGGGCCAGGAACACCGCCAGTGCCGGCACCGTTACGATCACGGCGGCGGTCATCTGCAGGGGCCAGTTCGTCCCGCCATACGCGTCCTTAAAGATCGAGAGGCCTACTTCGAGCGTGCGCATATCCGTGGTGCTGGTGGCGAGCATGGGCCAGTAGAAGTCGGTCCAGGTCCAGATGAAGGCGAACGCCCCCAGCGTGGCGAGCGCCGGCTTCGAGGACGGCAGGATGACGTGCCAGAACACTTGGAGCTCCGAGGCTCCGTCGAGTCGCGCCGCTTCGTCCAGACTGCGCGGAAGCGTAAGGAAGAATTGCCGCAGCAAAAACGTGCCAAACGCGGTACTCAGGTACGGATACGGCACGATCAACCCTGCGTAGGTATTCAGCCAGCCGAGTTCGTGCACCATGAAGAACAGCGGCACGACCATGACTGTAGCCGGGAGCATCATCGTAAGCATGAACGCAGCGAATACGGCTTGCCGCCCCGCGAACGACAGCCGAGCGAGCGCGTATGCCGCCGTGGAACAGAGGGCGAGCTGCAGGGCCACCACCGCGGCCGTCACGACGAGGCTATTAAGGAAGTAGCGTGCCACCGGGATGCCGGTGAAGGTCAGTACATACGCGTAGTTATCGAACGCCCATCGGCTGGGCGTGAACAACTGGCCGGGCGTCGGCAGGGGCGAAAGCGGCGGATGCAGTGACGTGAACACCATCCAGACGAGCGGCCCGGTTGTCGCGAGCGCCAGCAACATCAGCAGCGCGTACCATCCGACTTTTCGAAGCATGCGCATGGCCCTATTCCAATACGGACTCCTGCCGCCGCATGAACGTGAACTGGATCGTCGCCATCAACAGCGTGGCGGCCAGGAGCACATAGGATTGCGCGCTGGCCATCCCGATATTCAGCCTGTGCCACGCTTCCTGATAGATGTGGTAAGCGACGACGTCGGTAGTTCGTCGCGGCCCTCCCTGCGTCATGATATAGACCGGCGTGAACATCTGCAGGGCGGAGATCGTGGACGTTACGAACACGAAGAATGTCGTGGGCGCCAGCGTCGGCAGCGTGACATGGCGGAAGCGCTGCCACGCATTGCAGCCGTCCACCTCGGCCGCTTCGCACAGGTTCTCGGGGACGGACTGGAGTCCTGCCAGGAAGATCACCATGCGGGGACCCAGTCCCATCACCGCGCTCATCACGATCAATGCCGCCATGGCCCAGCGGGTGTCGCCCAGGAAGTCGGTGTCCCCTGATCCGCCGCACCAGCGCAGGCACTGGTTGATCAATCCCTGGTTGGGCATGAAGACCCAGAGCCACACCATGGCCATCGCGACACCCGAAGTGACCGACGGAATATAGAAGAGGGTGCGGAAGACGGCGATCCCCCGGAGGCGCTGGTTTGCCAGCACGGCCGCCGCCAACGCCAGCGCCACGCCGAGGGGGACGCTGAAGACCGTGAAGACAATGCTGTTGAAAAGGGCGTTGCGGAAGAAAGGATCCGCGAAGGCGGCCCGGTAGTTGGCCAGACCCACGAACGGGCGTGAGTCCTGCAGCAGATGCCAGTCATGGAGGCTCAGCCACGCGGCCACGATCATGGGGCACAGGCTGAACGCCGCAACGTAGAAGGTGGCGGGCGTCAGGAAGGCCCAGGCCTGCCGGCTGACATAGCGCTGCTTCATGGCTGCCTCAGCACGGCTTCCATCAACTCAGCGGTGCGGGAGACGGTTGGCTCCACCGGCAGGTCACTGCCGAGCAGGTCCTCCATCAGTTCGCGGCCCAAGTCTTCGATCATCGCGTACCGCCCGACCCGGGCGCCCCAAGGGGCGCGCGCGTGGGGGATGGCCGCCGCGAATTGCAGCTCAAGCCCATCGCCCTCGCGTGACCGGGCTACCTCGATATTGGCGGAGATCGCCAACCCGCAGGCGACCCTTTGGCGCTGCACATCCGCGCTGGTCATGTACTTCAGGTACTCCCAGGCAAGCGCTCGCTGCCTGCTGGCGCGTGAGATGGCGAGGCCTGCCGCGTAGATCACCGTGGCTGGGGCCGAGTCCCGGACCGGGACATCCGCGACCCCAAGCTCCATCCGATCGGCACGGTATTCGATCAGCGACCAGTGTCCGGTGAGGGTCATGGCGGCCTCGCCGGCCCGGAACAGATCGCGGCCTGCCACGGCGGTTGCCGACAGGCGCGGCGCCACCTGTCGGGTGCGCACGAGATCCACGAGGAACCGAATGCTTTCCACGGTGGCCGGGCTGTTGAAATAGCCGGCCGCATGGCGGCCGTCCGGACTGAGCACGTCGCTGCCTCCCGCCCATATCCAGGGCAGCCACAGCGGCATCTCGGGACTGAAGGTCAGGCCGTAGCGGGCGGCTGCCCCTCCGCCCGCCCGGCCGCGGGTCAGCGCCAGCGCCGTTTCCAGGAATTCAGCCCGCGTCCAGCCCGACCGCGGATACGCGACGCCGGCTTCGTCGAAGATGCGTTTGTTGTAGAGGATTACGATCGGCGTGAAATCCAGGGGGACCGCGTAGAGCCGGTCGTCTCGCCGCGCCATGTCGACAACATTGGTGAAGTAGCCGGCCAGTTCGAATGCCGAGTCGCCCCGGATCAACGGCGCGAGATCCTCAAGCAGGCCGTGGTCAATGAACACCGCCGCCGAGTCCGCTTCAAGGGTGATGACGTCCGGCGGTATGCCGGCCACATAGGTCATGATGAGTTTGGGCACGTATTGGCCGGGGCCAGGGATGCTCTCGACCTCGACGCGCACGCCGGGATGCCGGCGTTCGAAGTCAGCGCGGATGGCCCGGTCGCTTGTCGCGAAGGCGGGGTCCGCCGCGGGACCGTTCCAATCCGCCACGCGGAGGACCGTTCTGCCGTCTTGCACGCGGCCGCAACCCGCGAGGGCGCACAGCATTACCGGCAGCAGGCATGCCCCCAGCTTTTTCAGGTTTCCCCCAGCAGTGCCGGTTTGTGGCTCGGGGCGTAAGCCGCGACGGCCGCCTGCCACTCGGGCGCCAGGTCGGCATCGGCGGCATGCCAGAGCTGAAGATGGGCGCGCCGGCAGGCGACGCCATCGAGGAGGAGCGCGAACGTCTGCGCGCGGCTCAGAGCCGTCTGACCCTCGTGCAGCAGTCGCTGCGCGAGCTGCCAGCCGGCGTCCCGGTCGCGCACTTCGTCGGTGTACGGCTGGAGCTGTAACTCCCCGTGCAACGCATTGACGCAGGGGTCCACGATGGCTTGGCGGAGGGCCGCGCCGGCAATCGGCTCCAGCCGCGCGCGAAGCCGGTTTTCGGCTTCGGAGAAGTCGAGTAGCTCCCGGGGTGGTTCCCGTTCCTCCGGCGTCAGCAGCAAGCCTGCCTGCTCGAGGCGGCCGCCGATCGCGATCGAGGAAAAAAGCACGTTGAGCGGGATCGACAGGAGCCAGGGTCCCAGCACCGGCAGCATCCAGTAGACCGCATCCGGGTCCGCGGCCATGACCACCAGGCCCCAGGCCAGGCCCACAACGGTCATCCAGCCATGGCTGCGGCCGGCGGTACGCCACCCGAGACGCTGCTCAGGCGCGCGGTTCTGTCCGGTCCAGATAACGCCTTTGCCAAACGTGAGCGAGAGAACGAAGTAGGAGTGCCATAGCATGGCCATGGGGGCCGTCAGGAAGGAAAAGAGCGATTCGAGGACCACGCCGGCCGCGGCGTTCCGGCCGCCGCCGAACGCGCGGCGGCGGGGCGCATCGAGGAGCACGTCGGCCAGACAGAGGAACTTGGGCGCGAACAGCAGGAAAAGGCAGAAACCAAACAGCAGTGCGCCATGGGTTTGGAGCGACAGCCCGGCCAGGGGCATGAACCCGGAGGTGGTGATGAGCGACAGGCCCGAGCGCGCGAACTGCACCATGACCAAGGTACTGAATAGCATGAACGCCAGCCACAGCAGCGAGCCGGTGTAGGCCAGAATGCCCAGCAGGAAATTGCATCGACTGGCCAGCGGCAGGTCACGGCTGAACAGCAGCCAGGAATGCTGCAGGCTGCCCTGGCACCACCGGCGGTGCCGCCGCAGGCTTTCCAGCACGTTGGCGGGTTCCTCCTCATAGCTGCCCTCGAGTTCGTGCGCGACGCGCACCTCCCACCCGGCCCGGCGCATGAGGGCGGCCTCGACGAAATCGTGGCTGTAGATCTGCCCGCCCAGGGGTTCGCGCCACGGCAGGCGCGGCAGACGGCAGTTGGCCATGAAAGGGTGCACGCGGATGATGGCGTTGTGGCCGAAATAGTTGGCGTCGACGTCCTGCCAGAAATCCATTCCCGCCATGAACAGGCGGCTGTACATCCGGATGAAGAATTGCTGCATGCGGGCGTACAGGCTGCGGGCCCGCACGGCGCCCGGGATGGTTTGCAGGATTCCGACGCGCGGTTCGGCCTCCATGCGCTGCACCAGGTTCACCATCCGCGCGCCGCTCATCAGGCTGTCGGCATCGAGCACGATCATGTAAGTGTAGCTGGGGCCCCAGTGCTCCAGGAAGTCGGACAAGTTGCCGGCCTTCAGGCCTTCGTTGCAGGGCCGGTGACGGTAGTGCACGTGCCCGAAAGCGCGCGTGCGGCGCGCCACGTGGAACCAGGCGATCTCCTCCTCGATCCACCGTTCGGGGTTGAGCGAGTCGCTGAGGACGAATACATGGAAGGCCGCTTCCCGGCCGGTGCGCTCCAGCGAGCGCCACGTGGCCTCGACGCGTGCCATGACGCTGGCCGCCTCCTCGTCGTGGATGGGGAACACCACGGCGGTGGGCGGCATTGGGTGCGGCGCGGCCGTCTCGGCGGCGGGCGCGGGCGGGGGTGGGGCAAGCCACCCCCGGCGCACGGCGAGGAAGCCAAACAGGACGGTGCAGAAGACGTAGGTGATCGGCAGGAAGAGCAGCGCCTGCAGCACCAGCAAGCCGTACTTCAGCCCGTAAAGACCGGTCCGCCATAGGAAGTCGGCGAACAGAAGGATTCCGGTTCCGTAGATGAGAAGGAAGAGCGCGAGAAAGACGGTGCGACGGACGATGGTGGGGGAAGTTCGTTTGTTTGTGGGTGCGGCGGCTCCCATCCGCGCGTTCAGTGGTGGCTCGTCCGGGCGCATGGCCAGTCTCAACGGGTGGACCAGAACACAAAGCCGAAGAACGCCGCGAATCCCAGCCATAGGACGATCAGCCGCAGCCAGCGCGTGCAGTCAATCGTGAGCAAGGCTTTTTCCGCGAACTGTGGTACCCGCCCGAGGTCGAGCGACGGCCCGCCCATCCGGCCGTGGCGTAGGTCGGGCACGGCTTCGAGGTAGCCGGAGCGCACAGCCTGGACGAACTCCTCCGGCCACGGCGGGTCCGAAAGGAACACGTCGTGCCAGCGTTCCGGGAGATCGGCCAACAGCATCGCCAGGCGGCCGCGCAGGGAGAGTTCAGCGGGGTCGGCGGCCGCCTCGTCAGCGGGCGCAACGTCCAGCACGGCCCGGAACCAGTCCAGAACCTGGCGCTCGACCTCGGTGGCCGCCCCATGGACGGGCTCCTGCGCGCCGCTGGCGGCGAGACGCGCCGTGCAGCGTTCCATGACCTGCTGCACGCGCCGGTGAAGCAGGTATTCGTGACGCACGCCCAGGGCGGCCAGATAGGCCCGGACCCGGCGGTATGCGGCATCCCAGTCCTCGGCCGTGACCCCCGGGGGAATCAGTTCGACGTTGCTCGCCATGTGTACTCCCAGGTCTCAGTCAGGGCCACCCCTTCCTTCTCGAGATGCGCGCGGAAGACGGCCTCCTGCGGCGGCGTGGGCGGCCGGAACCGTATGAACAGCCGCCACGTGCCGTTGAAATTGTTTTTCATCAGGAAGTAGCGCTCCACGGGCGCGGCGGCGCCGGCTTCGACAACGGCCTTGACCGGGTCAACGTCTTTCAGCTCGGCCAGTTGCTTGCCGCCGAAATCCACCACGCATTCGTAAAGGCCCGGCGGGTTGAGGGCCTGGCCGGTGCGCGTTGCGATCACGACGCCCAGTGGGGAGGGTTCCGAAGACACGTAACGCAAGGTGTACTCCACCTCGTACGGCATGCCCGTCACCGGCATCGCGGCCGGCTGCCAGAAGACGGCGACATTGTCCACGGTTTCGAGAGTGGACGGGAAGACATGCAGGACGACGCTGCCCGGCCCCCAGGCGCCCGGATCGACGACCACGCTGGGGCGTAGGTGGTAGGCGGCGTCGATGTCCTGATAGTGTTCGAACTCGCGGTCACGCTGCATCAACGCGAAGTGCACGGGCCTGTCGAACGCGTAAACTCGGGCCGGCTTCAGGACCGAGGGGTTTTCCAAGGGACACCAGGTGGCGCGCTCGGCGTTCGTGAACAGGAGCAGACCGTCGGAATCGTGCACTTCCTGCCGGTAGTCGGCCGGTTTTCGGAACGCGTTTTCGCCGTAGAGGAACATGCTCGAAAAGGGCGCCAGACCGATCTGACGGGGGACGGACCGGAAAAAGAGTCTGCCCCTGACGTTCACGGCCGTCTCCTCGCCCGGGTGCAGCACGAATTCGTAGGCACCCGCAACGCTGGGGCTATCGATCAACGCGTACAGGCGCAGTCGGTCGGCGCCAGGCTCCGGCTTGCCGAGCCAGAATTCACGAAACGAGGGAAACTCCTCGGGTTCCGCGACCGTGGTGTTGAGCGCGAGGCAACGCGCCGAAAGCCCGTAGCCCTGGCCGCGCGCCATGACCCGGAAATAGCTTGAACCGGCGAAGACCGCGAACTCGTCAAATCGATTCGCTTTGTTGATGGGGTATAGCACCCGGAAACCGGCATAGCCCAGAGACGTCGGCACGCGACGGCGGATCTCCGTCTGCTGACCATAGTCGAAAAGCTCGGTCGAAAATCGAATTTCCTGCTCGTGCATGTCGGTGAACTCATGGATGGGCACCGCGCGATCGTAGACATTGCCCGGGTGGAAGAACTCAATGTGAAACGGCAGGTTCTCCTCCGACCATAGCGCCCGGAGGGGGTTGAACCGGATATCATGGTAAGCCTGGTAGTCGAGTTGGCGCAGGTAATCGGGCACCTTGCCCCAGTCGTCGTCGTAGGGCTTGGACGCCAGTTTCCTGGCGCGCTCGGCCATGTAGTCGAGGTCGATCTTCACCCGCTCGGCGGCCGCGGACGGAAGCGCCAGCAGGGCCAGCAGCAGCAACAGGGCCGGACGCGGCCTGAACGTGAATCGGTTTCCTGGCTTCATCATGACCTGGCAATTCCTCCGGCCAACGGCAGCAAACGCGCGCCCGTCGCAGGCACAGGACGGCAGGCCGGCGGACGTTCCGTGAATCGAACGCTAGCGCCCGCGACCCGGGCGAGCCATCAGTCAAAAGCGCAGAGTCGGCCTCGGAATACGTTAGGGCGCGGCCGGATCGGATCCGGGCGCCCGCCGCAAGGGGTCACATCCTCCTCGCCGGGACTCACGGATCTTTCGGCTTGGGGACGTAACCGAAACGGAACTCGAGAGCGACCGTCAGGATGGGGTCAATGGCAAAATGATTTACCTTGTCGAGGTTCAGACCTGGCTCGATCTGGAGGTGCAGCCAGTCGCGGTACAGGCGCCGTTGGTAGGGCACGCGCAGGGCGTAACTGTTCACCGCCGACGCTGGCTCGGTCAGCGCTTCCACGGCCGCGGTCACGCCGATGCATCGATCGTGATGCAGATCGTACCGCAACGAGCAGGTCGCGCCGAGGGTCATCCCGGGCTGGATTTCCTGCCACAACGCTGCCTCTGTGGTGCGGATCGTGACCCGTTTGCTGTAGGCCCACGACTCGATCAGTTCCGTCTTCTCGCCGAAGCCATCCTTGCCGCGCCAGAAACCCGTTTCCTCTATCCAAGTCGCCCAGGGACCCTCATGGTAGTTGATTCCGCCTTTCAGCCTGAACGTCGGTACAGGTTCCGGCTGGAACCGAAGACCGGCTCCGCCACTCAGCGCGTAATGGGTACCCTCGAAGAGATTGAGCCGCAGTCCCGCGGATTCCTGGTCTGCTCCCGGCGTCCTCTGCCGGCTGAAGAAGTCCGTGATTTCCGGCAGCACGTCCTCGTCCGTTTGATAGTTCTTCGCCACCAACTGCAGCCGTTCGCTGAGTTGGGGAACGGCGAGCGTCAGCCCGAACCGGGTTAGCGGCCTCACCCCGTTCTCGCGGCTCACGCTCACGCCCGGCGTTACGCGCAGGCACGTTTGGTCCGCGTCTTCTCCGGCGTCGTCGCGCGCGCCGAAGAAGCGATCCAACGTTCGACTGGTCTCGTACGCTTCGGGCGTGAACCATGAACACAGGGTGCGGTCGATCTCTTTCGCGGCATCAAGGACGCGTGCCGAGAGACGGGCGTACTCGGAATCGATGCGTACGGGAAGCGGCGCCTTCGGTGCGGCCGCCGTCGGAGGCACGGTGTTGGTGCCGGGTTCCGGCACGGTCGGCCCCGGGGGTGGGGCGTTCGTGGGGGACGCCAGTTCGGGTGTCGTACCGGCCGGGGCGTTCGTTTCGTTCGGGGGTGTCGTACCGGTCGGGGCGTTCGTTTCGGCCTGCAACTCGGAAGCCGCAGGCGGGTCGGCGGCCCAATTGGGGTTGACGTGAAGCAGGCAGCCTGCCGCCAACAGCAACCCGGACAGCCGCAGCCATGCCGGCCCGGGTCGAACGCGGCAGTCCGTCTGACGGCCGCGGCGTGTGGCCTGGGGCGACAGCATGAGTCAGGGTCCCTTGGCCGTTTGCAGCGCGTTGGTCATCTGGTCGAACACCTGTTCCAGGCGGAGTCGTTCCCGGTAGCGATGGAGACAGGAGTCAATCGCGCTGATTTCGGTCGGTGAATACGGCAGTTCCGGGTCGATGGCCACCATCAGGAGCCAGCGCCCGTCCGTGCCCGCTCTCTCGAAGGCGCGAACACGGCGTGACCTGGACTTCTGGAACTTGACGAACGCATCGAAATACTTCGAATCGCGGAAGTACACGCCATTCAGGATCAAACGGACTTCGTCACCCGTGCCGACGGCGCTGGCGAAGGAACACAGGCCGCCGGAGCGAGCCATGGCCTCGAGGTCGCCGGGTTTGGTAATGAAGTCGGGATTCTGGCGGATACCCATTTTTTTCAGAACGTCGGGGTGGCATACACGCGCATAACCGACCGGGATTTCGTCGGAGGCCAGGTCAAGTCTTTGAAGCGTATCGGCCGGCAACACATCGCTAATCCGCATCTGCGAGCCATCGGGCTTCACCGCACCCATCCTTTGCAGTGAACCGGCGGGCAGGACTTCACCAACTCGCGGCGCCACTTCATCACTCGGGTGTAGTTCCCCGATGGACGACACATCCGCCGCGGACCGATGCCGCCCTATCAGGAACCCGCCAATGAAGACGGCCGCGAGCGCCGCCGCCGCCAGTGACCAGCGCAACGCGTGACCGGGCCGACCCGCATTCCGAACAACCAAACTCATAGGGCACCTCGGTTCGACCTATTAGGCCAGACTTGTGTTTCTGCGAATCGATGGGCGGCAAAGTGATGGACGCCCGAACTAATCGGAAAACTAGCTGCGCCGAGGCAGGTCCCACTATCAGTCAATCGCGCAGAGTCACTGTCGGAATACGTTAGAGCCTGCCTTGCCGGAGGGGCGCAGATATGGGATAATAGTGGCGTGAACGCTTACGCAAAGTTATGTCTGACTCGGTCTGTCCCGGCAAAGCATGCCGGCCGGGTGTGCGTCGGCGGAGCGCGACGCGGGCGGAGCGGCGGAATGGCGTTTGGATGGCTCGTGGTGTTGGCGTCGCTGGCATACGGGACGCCCGTCGTCGAGAACGGGCCGGCGGACGGGTCACGCCGCGTCGTCGCGGTTGCTGCGGCCCGGCTGTCGGGCTGGTATGCCGAAGCCGACACCGGCGACGTGGCTGTATTGGATGTGACGGGCAGGACCGTGCAGCGCATCACGGCGCAGGAAATTCAAGGTTTGGTACCGTGGCGCGCGCCGACGGACACACAAGTCGCAATCGGCGGGCTGGCTTTCTCTGACTCGGGTCGTCTTCTCTTCGTTGCGGTGCATTCTGAGGCTGCTGTCCCGACTGACTCGCAAAGGGGGGACGCGGTGCTGTGCCGCGACACCTTCACCGGCCGGACCCGGCTTTTCGCCCGGCTCGCGTCGGCGGCACGCGGCAAGGGACGCCTCTCGCAGCCGGCCGTACATTTCCGCGGGCGGCTCTACATGGGGGCGGGCGCGGCGGGAGTACACGCCTACCGGGCCAAGGCCGGCGACGAGGCGGGTTTCGACCTGGGAACCTGCGCTCTCCCGAACGGCGCGGAGGTGCGCGGACTGGCGGTGGACGCGCAGTCGGCATTGCTCTATGCCGCCGGCGGCAATGTTCTCTACCGGGCGCGCATCGGCAGCGGGGTGCTTGCCAGGTGGGACCGGGTCGGTGCGTTGACCGAAGCCGGGGCCATGACCTATGCCGACCCTTACGGCAAAGGAGACCAGGCCGGGCTGTGGGTCGCTGCCGGCGCCCGGCTTTACAACGTGCCCGCGGCCCAGTGCCGCGGCGAGGCGGCCTTTGCCCCGGCGCCCCCTTGGCAGACGGATACCGGCCTCTCCGGCGTGGCCGCGACGGCTTGCGGCCGACTGATGGTCGCGAACGGGAAATCCGTTCTATGGCTGCGCGACGACGCCGACCCGCGCCTTTCCTACGAAGCCTGGCGGACGAACGAGTTTGACCAGTGTGTCGCGTTCGCGCGCGGGCTGGTTTCGCCGGATGGCGAGCAGCCAGGGTGGGTGATCGACGCCGACGTTCAGGCGGGGTCGCGACGCTATCACCCCGCGACGCCCGACGCGGCCTTTTGGGCCATCTCGTTGCTGACCGTGCAGGATGCCCTGCGAAGCAATACCGCCAACGCGGTGCTCGTGGGCCAGGTCCTGGCACGTTACGGCGGCCTCGCCGCGGATGGTGTGGCGCCGCGCCGCTCGGCGGACGGCATGTACACGCACTGGATCGATACGGCCACCGGTGATCACAAACCGGGCTGGGATTCCGAGTACGCGACCATGAGTACCATGCAACTCTGCAAGGGCGCCATCCTGACCCGGGGCTACTACGCCGGCAACGCGGGCGTGGAAGCGGCGGCGGGCCGGATCCTCGGCGGGGTCAGGAACTGGGACGACTACTTCGCTCCTTCCGGCGCGCTCCGCCTTTGCGCCTCTGCCCGCGGCGGAGCAGTGATATTTCCCACGGCGCGGCCGTTTAACGAGGGCATGCTCTTTGCCGAACTTGCCGCCGCGTATGGCCACGGGCAGGCGAACTTTGACCGCTGGCTTGACCGCTCGTTGTGGCCGGTCGTGGAAGACGTCCCGGGCTTCCCGGTCACGTCCAATCTGCTTGGCGAGCATCTGCCTGCCTTCGTCTCCATCTATCCAGACCTGCTGATACACCGTTTCCGCGACGATTCAGCGTGGCACACGCACATGCGCAACCTGCAGGTCGCCGGTGCGGCGTGGTGCGACGACCATGCGCCGCGCTGGTATACGGTGTTCTCGGCCGGCACCACCCGCCGCTCCTGGGCCCGCAGCGGCTACAATGCGGATTCGTTGAGCGGTCATCCCGGCGATATCAGCACTTTCCCGGCTCTGCTCGGGTTGTGTTCCAGCGGGGGCAATGCCTTGTCGGTAGCGGCCTACCACGCCTACCGACTGGGCGCGCGCGAGCGGTTCGCCGGCGGCGCCGAGATGTTGTACCGGCGGTCCAACGAGGATCCCTCCTATCTGCCCGATTCGGCCGGGCTGCCGGATGTGGCGATGGGCGGCCTCGGGCTGGCCGAACTGGCGCGGCCCGGCGTGCTCGACCGCATCCTGGCCGCGCCGCTTTGACGTCTTGAGGGGGCGCACTGCAATTCTGCGGCTGCCGCACAGGAAGTTTTGGACAGGATTCACAGGAGGATGCAGGATCTTTCCATCCGAATCCCGCTGAATCCTGTTAATCCTGTCAGAATATCTGTACAATTTCGGCATGAGTACCATGCAGCCGCGAGCGGCGCGACCCGCGTATCGCTTCCTCGTTGACGGGCCGCTGAGCCGGCTTGCCTGGCTTCCGATTCCTATATTTCTCGCGGTCATGGCGGTCTTGCGTGGGTCCCACCTGCGTGGTGCCTTTGAGTCGCCTGTACTGTTGATGTTGGCGAATTTTCTTTTTCTGACGCTGGCGTCGGTGTTGGTGGTGGTACTGGTCGGACGGAGTTTTCTGGCGCGCGGCACGCCGGCGCTGCTGATGCTGGGGTGCGGCGTACTCGTCTGGGGCATTGCCGGGACCGTCGCTCCCGCGCTCTTGCCTAGCGGCATCAATGGTACCGTTACGGTTCATAACTCTCTGGTCTGGGTTGCAGCCCTGTGCCACCTCTTGGGCGCTTTGTTTTCGCTGAAACCACGCCCGGCGCCGCGATTGCCGAGCTTGGTTCTGGCGCTCTCGTATGCCGCCGCGCTGAGCGTGGCCTGGTTGGTCACGGCGCTGACACTGGGCGGTTGGATGCCGGTCTTTTTCGTGCAAGGCCACGGCGGCACGCCGATCAGGAGTCTCGTGCTCGCCACGGCCGCGCTCATGTTCGGGCTGACGGCCGCGGTGCTCTGGCAGGCCCACCGGCCCATGCCCACGGCGTTCGTGCGGTGGTACGCGGCCGCGTTGGTGCTGGTGGCCATAGGGTTGCTCGCCATCATGATCGAACCGGTATTCGGGGGCTTGCTGAGTTGGACGGGTCGCGGCGCACAGTGCCTGGCAGGGCTCTATATGCTCGCGGCGGCCCTCTCGTCAGTGCGCGAGTCGGGTGTGGCGCGAGTCTCGCTTTCGGCGGCCTTGAGCGAGGCGCGGCAGACATATAGGACGCTGGTGGAAGTGTGCCCGGACGCGATCGCCGTGCATACCGACGGCACGTATGTCTTCGTCAACCCGGCCGCGGTCCGACTGTTCGGCGCGGCCAGCCCGGCGGATCTCGTCGGGCGCAAGGTTCTCGACTTGATCCATCCCGACGATCGCCCGGCCGTTGCCGACCGCATGCGACTGGCGGGCCAGAAAGGGCGGACCACGCCGGTCAGGCCGTTTCGTGTGCTTCGCCTGGACGGCCGGGCCGTGGAGGTGGAAACAACCGGAACCCGGGTCCAGTTTCAGGGACGAGTGGCGGTGCAGGTGGTCTTGCGCGACGTCACCGAGACGAGGCTGGCGGAAGAAGCCTTGCGTCGGAACGAGGAAAAGTACCGGGTGCTCTTCCAGAACATGGCGGAAGGCTTCGCCCTCTACGAGTTGCTCTATGACGAGCAGGGCAAACCGGCGGACTGGCGCATCCTGGAAGTGAACGATGCCTATACGCGGCATACCGGTGTCGCCCGCGAACGGATCATCGGTCGCTGCGCGCGCGAAATGTTCCCCACTGCCATCCCCGAATATCTACCGCGCTTCGCCGCCGTGGTTGCCACTCAGAAACCATCCCAGTTCGAGACGCATGCGGAATCCGTCGGTCGCTATCAGCGCGTCGTCACGTTTCCGGCGGGCAAAGGGCGCTTTGCCAACATCGTCGAGGACATTACAGACCGCAAGCGTGTCGAGGACGATCTCGTGCGGAGCCGGGCCCTGCTCGAGGAAGCCAACCGGGAACTCGAGGCGCGTGTCGCCAAGCGCACGGCGTCGCTGCAGCGCGCGAATGAGGAGTTGCTCCGCGAAATGGAGAGCCGGCAGCGGGCGGAAGTGGGTCTGCTGGCCAGCGAGGAACGCTATCGGACCCTGGTGGACACCACTCCGGACCTTATCTACAGCCTGGATCGGAAGGGGCGTCATACGGCCGTCAACCGGGCGGTTTGCGAGGCGTTTGGCCTGCCGGAGAAGCAGATCGTCGGGCGCATGCATTCAGAGCTTGGTTTTCCCGCGGATGTAGTCCGCGAGTGGGCCGAGTTGCACCGGCGGGTCCTGAGCGGGGAGATCGTGCACGCCGAGATGGCAACCCCGATGCCGCAGGGCGACCGGCGTTACTATGACGTCGTGCTGAGTCCCATCATCGGCCAGGACGGCGCTATTGTCGGTACCCGGGGCATCAGCCGGGACATCACCGGGCAGCGTCAGGCTGAAGAGCAGTTGCTCCAGTCCCAGAGGCTGGAGGCGGTCGGCGTTTTGGCGGGCGGCGTGGCGCATGACTTCAACAACCTGCTGATGGGCATCGACGGTTATGCGACCCTGGCCTTGGAGTCGCTGGACGAGGGGAGTCCCATCCGCGGGGACCTGATACAGATCAAGGCGGGCAGCGACCGGGCCGCGAAACTCACCCGGCAGCTTCTCGCCTTCAGCCGCAAGCAGACGCTGCAGCCCGCGGTGCTCAACCTGAACGAGGTAGCCAGGAATCTCGCGGACATGCTTCAACGCCTCATCGGCGAGGATATCGATTTCGCCTTAATCCCGGCTCCCGACTTGGGACAGGCGATCGTCGATCCGGGGCAGATGGAGCAGGTGATCATGAACCTGGCCGTCAATGCCCGCGATGCCATGCCGCAAGGCGGGAAACTTACGATCGAGACCGCCAACGTCGAGCTCGACCGGGCCTACGCCGCCGCGCACGCTGGGGTGAAACCCGGCCCTTACGTGATGCTGGCCGTCACCGATACCGGCTGCGGCATGGATGAGCAGACGAAGCGCAGGGCATTCGAACCGTTCTTTACGACGAAGCCGAAAGGCAAGGGCACCGGCCTGGGGCTCTCGACTGCCTACGGCATCATCAAACAGTCGGGCGGCAACATCGGGGTCTACAGCGAAGTGGGGCTTGGCACGACGTTCAAGATCTACCTGCCGCGCGTGGAGTCCGAGCCGACGAAACGGGAGCAGAAAGCCGCCGCCGTCGTCCGGGGCAGGGGAGAACAGGTGCTGGTGGTCGAGGACGAAGCCGTCGTGCGGGGTCTGCTCGAGAAGAACCTGACAGGCCTGGGGTATTGCCCGATCGCCATGGCCAATGGCAACGAAGCGTTGCTGGCGGTGGAAGAGAAGGGACTGCAGCCCGCCTTGGTCGTCACGGACGTGGTGATGCCCGGGATGAGTGGACCGGCCATGGTCAAACGCTTGCGAACGCTCCGGCCCGCGGTCAAGGTGCTTTATATTTCGGGCTACACGGATAACGCCATCGTCCAGCACGGCCTGCTCGCACCCGACACGCCCTTTCTGCAAAAGCCCTTCGGCATCGAGGCATTGGCCAGGAAGGTTCGTGAAGTGATCGAGGGGGCCTAGCCCGCTGCGGCCCGGTCCAGAAGGGTGCGCAACGCGGGCAGTAATGCCGCCTTGCCGAAGGGCTTCATGAGCAGCGCCGTCTGTTCGTCCTCGGGCAACGAAACCCCTTCCATCATGCCGCTGATGGCCAGGACAGGTAGGTGCGGCGCCATCTTTCGAATGACGCGCAGGGCGGCTTCGCCGCCCATTTCCGGCATCATCATGTCGAGCACAATGGCCTTAAGTTCGGCGAGTTTTGCCTCGCACAGGGCGATGGCTTCCAGGCCGTTGCTACCGGTGATGACTTTGTAACCGCCCGCTTTCAGGAAGGCTTTCAGTGTCTCGCGGATGCTGGCCTCGTCGTCCACTACCAGAATCAGTTCACCCTTGCCTTGCGGAGTTGTTGCCACTTTTCCGTCGGCGACCGTCTCGTCGTACGCCTGTGCCGGCAGGAAGACCTCAAAGGTCGAACCCTTGCCGGGCGTGCTTTGCACGCGAATCGTGCCGCCGTGGTCTTTGACGATGCCGTGCACGCTGGAAAGCCCCAGGCCGGTGCCTTTTCCGGGCGCTTTTGTCGTGAAGAAGGGGTCGAAGATCTTGGGTAGAATTTCCGCCGGAATTCCTTCGCCGGTGTCTTCCACGGTCCATACGACATACGCTCCGGCTCCCGGCAAGTCGGCCGTCCGGGCGAACGATTCGTCCGCATGCAGGTTTTCCGTCCGGACCGTCAGCGTTCCACCCTCCGGCATGGCGTCGCGGGCGTTGACGCACAGGTTGAGCAGAACCTGGTGAAGCTGGGTGGCGTCGCCGGTCACCGGCCAAAGATCGGACGGTAGATGGCTGTCGATCCTGATTGAACGCGGGAATGTTTCACGGATCATGGCCAGGCCTTCGAGGATGACATGCTTGGTCTGGAGCGGCCCTTTCGTGCCCGCCGTGCCGCGGGCGAAGGTGAGAATCTGTTTGATGATCTCCGCACCGCGCAGGACGGAGGCTTCCATCGTCCTGGCGATTTCACGTTGCTTGGTCGTGATCTGCTCCTCTTGAAGCCATTGCGCTCCCATGAGCAGTGGAAACAGAATATTGTTCAGATCGTGCGCGATGCCGCTGGCCAGGGTGCCGATGGACTCCAGTTTCTGGGCCCTGTGCAGTTGCGCCTCGAGCCCAAGCTCGCGGGTGATGTCGCGCTTGACCGCCACGTAGTTCACGATCGTTCCGGCCGCGTCGCGCACCGGCGAGATGGAGGCATCTTCGGTGAAGAACGTGCCGTCCTTGCGTTTGTTGACGAACCGGCCATGCCAGGTCTGACCCGCCTGGAGCGTCTCCCAAAGATGCCGGTAGAAGGCGGGCTCGTGCTGGCCGCTTTGGAGAACGCGCGGATTCTGGCCGATGGCCTCGTCGCAGGTGTAGCCGGTGAGGCGGGTGAAGGCCGGGTTTACGTATTGGATCGTCGCCTCTGCATCCGTGATCACAATAGCCTCGGCAGCCTGCTCGATCGCCGTTGATAATCGGAGCTGGGCCTCTTCAGCCCGCCTACGTTCCGTGATCTCGTTCCCCATGACCAGCAAGTAGGGCTTGCCGGCCAGGTCGACTCTTTCCACGGAGATTCGCATGGTGCCAGTCGCGCCGCCCTTCTTGTTGATGTCGACTTCGAAGTCCACGACGCGTCCCTGCGCGTCGAGGATCTGCCTCATTCGCTCGCGATCTTCGAGGTGCATCCACAGATTGAGGTCCCGGAAGGTGTGGCCAATGACTTCGGTGCGTTTATAGCCGGTCACGTCCAGGAACGCCTGATTGACTTCCACCCATTTCCCGGAGACCACTTCGGAGATGCTGACCGGGATGGGAATGGCGTAGAAAGTCGTGGAGAAAAGCGTTTCACTCTCCCTGAGCGCGTCTTCCGTCCGTTTGTGTTCGCGATGATGTGCCGCATCGCGCAGGCAGCGCTCGATGGCGGGCACCAGGCGGGTCAGGTTGTCTTTCACGACAATATCGCTGACCCCTTGTCTGAGCAGTTCGACCGCGTTCTCCTCGCCGACCTTGCCTGAGACAAGAATCAGAGGAACGTCAGGTTGATGCGCTTGGTGGATGGCCAGGGTATCCGTGAAATCCAGTGCCGGCACGCGATAGTCGGACAGCACCACATCCCAACCGCCTTTTGCGAAGGCTGCTTTCAACTCATCCGGGTTTGTCGCGCGCTGGCAGCGTACGTTCAGGCTGCTCTGCTTCAAGTGGCGCTCGATGAGAATAAAATCATCCGGCTCATCCTCGATTACCAGGACGTTGATCGTTTCATCCATAGGTGACTTCCAGGCAATTCATTGTGTGCAGCATTATACGTCCATGGCCCTCGATCAGTCTCGACTTATATTGGACTGTCTGTCCCGACATCAGGGGCAATTCGGGGGATGGCGTGAGGCGGGTCGGCCTTGCGCGTAGCCCGGCTGCCCTGCATACTGGTGTCATGCGTTCATCTTGGCTGTCTTCCCTGCTTCTGGCGCCGGTCGTCGCGTGGGCCGGTGTCGAGCCGGGGCCGCACCTGTTTCTCACAACCAACGATTTTGCCCGGATTCGGGCCTCCGAAGCGGCGCACGTGCGGCGGGCGGTCGACGAAACCGTTCGTCAGGCCGAGGCGCTTACCAACCAGATAATCGAGGTCCCGGCCGAAGGCGGCGGCTGGATGTTTGAGTCGTACTGTCCCAACGACGGCGCCTATCTCCGGCGGGTTGCGCCCGGGAGATTCGAGTGCCCGATCGAGAAGAAGGAGTTCGAGAGCCCCAAAGCCGAGGCTGCGTACCGGACCCGGCTGCACGATGCGGCGGCCCGCGACGTCGAGACACTGGGGCTGGCTTGGCAGTTCAGCAGACGCCGCGAGTTTGCCGACAAGGCCGCGGCGATCCTGGTCCGCTATGCCGACCTGTACGGCGGTTACAGGCGGCACGACCGTTGGGGTAGGACGGGTCTTCTCGCGTTCATGGGCGGCCTGCGTTATGCCCAGGCCCTCGATGAGGCCTGCGGCCTGATTCCCTGCGCGTGGGCTTACGATCTCATCCGCGATTCCGGGGCGCTCTCGGCGCAGCAGGCGGCCCATGTCGAAAAGGATTTCATGCGCGCAGCCGCCGGTGAACTGCAGTTCCCGACCTTCCAGCAGGACAATAATCACCAGACCTGGCTCAACGCGGCGGTGGGATCGGTCGGTTTCACGCTTAACGACACGGCGCTGATCGACTGGAGTCTGACGGGCATGTTCGGGTTCGCCTATCAGATGGAACGGTGCGTCACATCCGACGGACTCTGGCACGAGGGCACCATGGCCTACCAGAATTACGCGATGCAGGCGCTGGTCCTGCACGCGCGGATGGCCGCGGTCGGGGGCCGGCCGATTCAGGGCAACGCGAGGCTCCGCTCGTTGTTCGATGGCCCGATCGTATCGGCGTTTCCCGACGGCTCGTACCCGATCATCCATGATTCCGACCCCTTTAACATCCGCCAGTTCGCGGATTTGTACGAGTGGGCTTACGCCGTCTATGGCGATCCGCGCTACGGCGCCGTGGCCGCGCTCGGCAACCGCGGCGGCCGTTGGGCATGGATGACCGGTGCGGCCACCCTCCCGCCAGAGGGACTGGCGCTACCGCAAACCAGCCGGAACCTGCCGGGCATCGGGTACCTGTTTCTGCAACGGCGTCTGGCCGGCGAACCGGCCAGTCTTGTCGTGGACTATGGTCCGCACGGCGGCGACCACGGGCACCCGGACAAACTTAGTATCATCCTGTACGCGTACGGCCGCGACCTGTTCGTGGACCCGGGCCGCATCACGTATTCGGTCCCCGAATACAAGACGTGGTGCAAACAGACCGTGGCCCACAATACACTGGTTGTGGATGGGGCGTCCCAGGACCCGACGACTGGCGAGTGCCTGTGGTTTGGGGCGGGAGACGGATTCGACGCTGCGGCTTTCCGCTCCGACGGAGCGTATGGCGGCGTCGATCTGCGCCGGATTGTGGCGATGACCGACGCCTACATCGTTGACTGTTTCAGGGCCGAATCGAAACGGAAGCACCGGTATGACCTATGCCTGCATGTCCGTGGGACGGCGGATTTGCCGGCGCAGGCCGGGACCGCCCTCGCGCACCTGGATTCAGGCAATGGCTACGAGCACCTGCGCGGCGTGCGCCGGCTCGACGTGGCGGGCGCCACCGGAATGACCTGGCGTGTCCAGGAGGGACAGGCCGTGAAGTTGCTCGCCCCGTCGCCGGAAGGGGCCGCGGAGACATGGTTTGTCGGCACGGGCATTGGGACGGCACTCCGCGACGTCGTTCCCTTCCTGATCCGGCGCCGGACGGGCAAGGCCGCGGAATTCTGTTCCGTCTACGAGCCCGTGAAGGGCACGAATTCGACCGTTACGGCGGTGAGTTGGACGACGAATGCGACGGGGTTCGCGGTGACGGTCGTGTGTCCGCCGTGGCAGGACGTGTGGCAGGCGTCGTGGGAGGCGGGGACGACGAATGCGCCCGGCCGCGAGCCGAGTACCGATAGCGGCAACGCCCGCCTCACCCGCACGCGTACGACGATTCGGTGAGTGATTCTGCACCGCCCCGCGTGCTGCGGTTCGGCGTCAGGCAGGCACGCGTGGTCTCGGTGCGGGGCGCCCCGTTCAGAAACGCCAGTTGATGAGGATCATCCCGGGCGCCAACTCGTCAGGTAACCCGGTGAACCAACTGTTCTCGGGAATGAGGTTCACGAGCCCGATCTGGACTCCCGTTTCCGCCGTCGCCGCATAGTTGACGCAACCGATCTGCGCGCCTGTCAGATGTCCGGCGTAGTTCACCACGCCAGTCTGCAGGCCTTTCATTGTGCCGCCGGTGTAGTTCACGGCGCTGAACGGAAGCCCCAGGCAGGGCCCGCATTGCCAGCCAAGGAAGTTGCCCGTCGTGTAGTTGACCAGTGCCCACTGCAGGCCCTTGTAGTTGTCGGCGTAGTTGAGGACCAAAGCCAGGCTGACGCCGGCGCTGTGCCCCGTTGAACCATTCGCTATGCCCAGGGCCAGGGCGGACTGTGGGTTCTCGCTCCAGACACCGACGGTCAACCCTTCGACCCTCTGGTTGCGATCGTAAAGGGCGATACTCGGGGTCAGGCTGAGTTGTATAGGCGTGCTGCCTGCCAGAGTCCCCGCCGCCATCAAGACCATTCCAACAAGCGCCAGTTTCATCTTTGTGTTCATGATTGCCTCCTGAGTTGGCAGCAACCTACGCGACGCGGTGATGTCGGGCCATCGGGGTCAACCCTAGTGCGCCGGGCGCAAAACCGTATTCCGGCAGCGCCGATGGATGAAGAGTCAGGACCGAGGCCCGCCGTTGCCGTAGACCCGGCGACCGTTGCGGAAGAGCAGCTTCTCGGCCAGGAGATCCGCGTCGTGCGCGTGCAGCAGCCCACCGGCGAGACGTTCCGCGATCACCGTGGCCACGATGTGGCGCCAGGCCAGCAGCGCGCCGACCGCCTCCTCCGCGCAGGCGCAGTCATCGCCCCAGGTGATGTCGTTTACGGACCGCCCGACGTCGAGGAACTCGTGCAAGGCCCGGATCGCCGCCGTGGTCGAAATGGTTGCGGTCCAGGTGAGACTGGGCAACACATTGGCGTAGTTGTGCGCCAGGCCGGCCGCCTGGTGGATCCACGGGTAGCCGGAATGGAAGAGCACGAATCGCGTGCGGGGATGCCGGGCCAGCGTGTCCTCGAAGTTCACCGGCTGCGAACCGTCCAGCCGTGCCAGACCGGTGTGGATCTGGAACGGCACGTCGAGTTCAGCGGCCAGTTCGCAGCACCGGTTGAAGATGTAATTGCCGAACAAGCGCCACTCGGCCCGCGTGACCTCGCGGGGATGGCGCCCGAAGACGCGCGCGGCGGCTTCGGCGTCGTCCGGCTGGAAGGTAATGTCGCGATTGTAGGCTTCGGCGCACTTGAAGGCCGCCACTTTGCCCTGCTGCCGTCGTGCGCGGATAATGGTCTGCATGCAGGCCACCAGTTCGCCCAGCGTGCGCGGCGCGATGCCGTAGTGAGCCCACGGGCGGATGCCATTCGGGCCGTCCGCCTCGGCGTGATAAGCGTACATGAACTGGTCGATGCGGAACGTCGGTGTGAACAGTTCCGGATGGCCGACGTCATCCCCGGGGTTCCAGAAGCTGTCGAGAATGGCACGCTCGAAGCCGTGCGCGCGCAGGGCCTGCCAGTGAAAATCGGGGTCGGCGGCATAGGCCCGCGAGAGCGTGTCGCTCACCGCGTCCCAGTTCTCGACGGTTAGGGGTTCGGTCAAGCCATGGACACGCTGCAGGCCCTTCTCGAACCAGATGAGATACGTGTTGTGGCGGGCGTGATCGAGCAACGCGCGCCGGCGCTCCGGCGTGCCGTCGAGCGGGTGTCCCAGCCAGGCTACGTAGGATATGGAAAGCGCTTTCTCCAGCGTAAACGGCGGCGCGAATTGCGCGTCCTCCCTGTGGTGGCTGTGGTCCGAGAAGACCGGCAATGACTCCAAGTGGCGGTAGATGGATTTGTAGTCCGTGGGTTCCATAGTCTGCTCAACGGCGTGGGCGGACAATAGATCGCCGGTGGTTGGGAATCAAGGCTGGATCGTCCGCGCTTCGTCGGTCCCCTGAGTCTGGGGCCCCTGACTTCAAACCTCCCTTGAGGCGGGAACGAACTTGCAGCATTCGCGCAGGCCGTATCCGCTGAATAAAAAAGATAAAATTCGCGCAACGAAATCTTGACAACCCGGGGGGGGGCGGCGTAGGGTCCCTATTATTCTAACTGGGCGAATGCGTCGGGTGGCGTATCTCGACAGGGCGAAAAAGAGGAGGGCGATTCCATGAGGCGAACGGCAGCGATCATTGTAGTGGCGATGGCGGCAGGGCTGGCCTTTGGCCAGCAGGCGGCGACGGACGCGGGGACGGTGCGGGACCAACTGAACGCCACGGCGGCGCAGATGGCGGCGCTACGGGCGCAGGCGCGCGAGGCGCCGGCGACGATCGCCCTGCGGCAGTCGATGACGGATGCGAATGCGGCCTACGAGCAGGCCGTGGCGGCCATCCCGGCGGTGAAGGCCGTGGACGACCAGTTGGCGGCCGTGCGGGCACAAATGCGGCAGTTGATGCTGCAGCGAGAGGCGGCGCTGAAGGCGAACGCGTCGCAGTTGGCGGCCGTCAGGCAGGCGCGGGACGCCGCCTCGGCGCAGTACCGCCAGGCGATGATGGGCGGCGAGGCGGGGGCGGTCCTGATGGCCCGCCAGCGCGAATTGGCGACGCTCGATGCGACGCAGGCCCGGGCGGCGGCCGTGGCGACGGGGGTATCGCCCTCGCAGGCCACCCCGGCGGCGGTCGGCCAGTAGGCGCGTGGTCATAGTGGCCTTGGGGTGGGGACGGCGCTCCGTCGCCGTCGGCTAGCGATCTGGAATCGGGCGGGTGGACGACCGCGCCGTGGCGTTCCTTGGGCGGCAGGCGCGGGCCAATTCGAAAGGCAACGGTCGAAGCAAAGGGGCAGACTCAATGAAGCGCAACACACTGCTGATCATCGTGGCAATGGCCTTGGCGGCGGCAACGAGCCTGGGCGCGGACTATGCGGTGGACGGGAACCTGGGCGTCGCCAGCAACCTGACCGTGACCCTCGACGCCCACGTCTACGGGGCGCTCGTCGCGGAGGGCGGCATCACGGCCCCGGCCGACCTGGTCGTCCGAGGCACGAACGGCGAGTGGCTGGTGCTGTCGGCCAACGGGGCGTCCTTCCTGGCACCCTTGCGGCTGGGCGGCACCAACGCGTTGCCCCGGTCCCCGGGCGGGACGGCGGTCGCGGCGACGCTCCAGCGGGACACATCCACGACGAACTCGACGTGGTCGTCATCCCTGGCCTTCGAATACTACTCATGGCAGGCGGGACACGTCGTTACGAACTACATGTGCGCATACGAGTACTACGGATCCGGCTCGTCCGGGCTCTATCGGGAGGATGAGACGGGCTCGTGGCACCGGATTCTGGAGGGGCCGGGCGGCGAGGGTTCGGGCCTAGATGCAGACCTGCTGGACGGGCACCACGCATCCTACTTCCTGTCGTCGGGCGGGGGGGCGGCCACCGACCTGACGGTGAACGGCGTGCTTACTGTCGGTGGCGACAGCAACTCGGCCATGAGGGTCTACTCCGAGGCGGACTTCGCCGGGCCGGTCGTCTTCTCCAACACGGTCGTCGTATCTGGCGGGATGGAGTTCAGCGGCGATATCGCGATCGGGACCGGCGCGAGCGCGCAAGACGCGGGGCTCGCGGTAGGCTACTATGCCGTCGGTGACGAAGCTGGTGTAGCGATAGGGGCTGGAGCGAACGGCTATCTTCAAGGCACAGCGGTCGGGATTTCAGCGATCGGCAGCGGCGATGGTTCGGCGATCGGGTTTGGCGCGGACGGCAGCGACAGTGGCGCGGCAGTCGGGTCAGGGACGACAGGCTCACACCATGGCGCGGCGGTCGGGTATACGGCGCAGGGCGACTACTTTGGCGCGGCTGTCGGATTTACAGCGAATGGCAGCTCTGACGGCGCGGCGGTCGGGGCGTGGGCCAACGGCAACACCTATGGCGCGGCGATGGGCGAGGGAGCGGACGGCACGGGTAATGGCACGGCGATAGGGTTCTGGGCGAACGGCAGTGGCGATGGTGCGGCGGTAGGGTCGGGGACCTTCGGCTCCTCCAGTGGCGCGGCGGTCGGGTATTGCGCGAACGGCAGCGGGCAGGGCGCGGCGATCGGCTTTTGGGCCAACGGCTACGACTCCGGCGCGGCGGTCGGGTCAGGGGCCAACGGTTACACCCGTGGCGCGGCGGTTGGGTATCTGGCGAACGCCTGCGACGATGGTGTGGCGGTCGGGTCCTATGCGGACGGCAGCGAGGATGGCGCGGCATTGGGGGCGGGGGCGTGGGCTCCAAGCAAGGGCGTTGCGGTTGGCTGTGGCGTCTGGGGTGGAACGAGTGGCACGGCGGTTGGGTCGTTCTCGACCGGCTACGATTACGGCGTGGCCGTCGGGGCAGGGACGTACGCGGAAGGTGTAGGCACGGTGGCTCTGGGCGGCGACAGCACTTCCTGGGAAGGCGGTTGTCCCGCGGCCGTGCCCGACGGGTGGTTGGACACGGTGGAACTCGGGCGCGGCACGGCAGCCTTGGAGGGTGGCCTCAGTTTCCGCGGCCACGCCATCGTCGACAGCAACGGCGTGGTTGTCGCCGCGATCAGCGCGGCCGGCGGGGCCACGGGAACTTTCGACACGGTCCAGGTGGGCGCCGGCGGACTGACGGCCAGCAACGCTACGATCCAGGGCGGCCTTTCCGTGTACGGCACGCTCGTCGTATCCAACAGTTTGGAGTTCAGCGGCGATTTCGTGATCGGGACGGGAACGATCGCGTCAAACGGCGCACTCGCGGTCGGCAACGGAGCCTTCGCCGACTATGGCGGCGTGGCAATGGGGGGCGGAGCGAACGGCGACGAATCGGGTGTTGGTGTGGGTTGCTACGCAGAGGGCAGCGGATTTGGCGCGGCGGTCGGTTTCGATGCGAAGGGTCGTGACGCTGGGGTGACTATGGGTTTCTTCGCGAAGGGGGACCACCAAGGTGCGGCCATCGGGATGCTGGCGGTCGGCACGGACTCCGGGGTAGCGGTCGGGTACTTAGCGGAGGGATTAGACTCTGGCGTGGCGATCGGCCTTGCAGCAACCGGTAGTTGTCACGGCGCGGCGTTAGGGGCCAACGCGTATGGCAGCGATGGAGGTGCGGCGGTCGGCGAACTAGCGACCGGCAACTCCTGCGGCACGGCTGCGGGGTCGTGGGCGAACGGCTACAACTATGGCTCGGCAGTTGGCTTCATGGCGCACGGAAGCGAAGGAGGCGTTGCCATTGGGGCATTTGCCGTGGGCAACGGCCTCGGCAACGTGGCATTGGGCGGGGCTGACTGGACCGTGCCGCCGGCCACGGTCCCTGACGGCTGGTACAATACGGTGGAACTCGGGGGCGGCACGGCGGCCCTGGAAGGGGGCCTCAACTTCCGTGGCTACGGCATCGTCGACAGCAATGGCAACATCCCGGCTGCCTGCATCACCAACGCCATGGCGCAAGCCCTCGCCTTCCTCCCGCCGCAAGGCAACCTCTCTATGGGCTGCTTCACGAACCGGCCGCCTTCGCCCTGAACCCAGTCGCGGGGGGATCACAATATGGACACGACATTCCTGCAGAAGCGCGTTGCCGCGCTTCGCGTGTTGTCAGTCATCCTGGCCTGCCTGGCCCTTTGCGCCCTCGCGGAAGGTCCGCCGTGGTGGACCAATCGCAACGTGCTGGTGGCCGACGCCGTGACTAACGACTATGCGCCAGTCAGAATTGGGCAGTTGAAGTGGGTGACGTGGCAAGCGGCCAACGAAGTCGAGACTTGCCTGCCGGGCGGGGTCGGGCCCGTCCTGAGCTCGAATCTCAACGTCTGGTTGCCGGACACCTCGGACTACGATCCGCTCAAAGTCGGCCAACTGAAGTTCATCGGCTCCTTGTTCTACGACCGGTTCATCGCCGAGGGCTATGCGGCGAACTATCCGTGGCAGAGCGATCCGGCGGCCAACGATTACGCCCCGGCCAACATCGGGCAGGTGAAGTACATGTTCAACTTCGACCCGGCCCGCGATACCGACGGCGATGGGCTCGCGGACATGTGGGAAACGGCACACGGCCTGTGCCCCACGAATGCCGATACAGACGGCGATGGAGTGCCTGACGGACAGGAGATCGCCTCTGCCGTTCCGTGGGCCTATGTTGTCACCGAGGAAACCAATCAGTGGACCGACTGCACGGGCGGCAGCGAAGTCCCCGCCTGGCAGGCGCAGGGGTGGTACGACGGATTACAGGTGGACGGTTTCTCCGCCATCGCCCTGCCGTGGCCGCTGCTCTTCTACGGTCGCCTCTACACGAACGCGTTCGTTTCCCTGCACGGGTTGCTAAGCTTCGGACAGGGAACCACGGAATACCGCAACACGACGCTGAACTCAGCGACCGTCCCGTTGCCCTTTACGGCGGCCTTTTGGGACGACCTGGCGCTGAAATCGACGTCGCACGTGACGACGAAAGTGGTGGGCTCGCCGGGCGAACGCCAGTTCGCGGTGACCTGGCAGGATGTGGCCCGAGGTGACGACCCCGATGCGTCCCTGACGTTCCAGATCGTGTTGACTGAGACGGATTCCACGATCCGGGTCAACTACGCAGGGTTGAGCGGTATTGCCTCGGACGGCGGCGAGGCCACCGTGGGCGTCCAGTCGCCGACCAATCCCGCCATCCAGTACGCCGCCGACAGGAATGCGGCCCTGCAGAGCGGGCTGAGCCTCGTCTTCAAGCCCGTCTACCGCACCGATCCCACCAAAGCGGACACCGATGGCGATGGAATCCCTGACGGCGAGGAGATCGCGCGGAATCTCGACCCCCTGAACCCGGATACGGATGGCGACGGACTCAGCGATGGCGCCGAGGCGGTATGGGGTTGTGATCCCCGCAACATCGACACCGACGGGGACGGGCTCACGGATGGGTTCGAGGTCACCAACCGGTTCTACATCACCTACCGCACGAATGACTGGCCCTGGTTTGACATCGAGCAACCGCAGAATGTGGCGGCGGGTTTGGGCACGGGCCAGTCCGTGAATTTCGGTTTCGATTTCCCCTATTTCAACGAAATCCATACCAACGGCTGGCTCGATTACCAGGGCATCTGGTCATTCGGCGGCTGCGGCAACGGAAACGTGGACGTCCCCATACCATCGCTTTCCGCGCCCACCAACGCTGTAGTGTACTTTGGGCAGGAAGATGTCTTCGCCTGTGACTGGGGGCCTGGTCAGACCATGATCTATACGCAGCGGGTGACCTCAGCGGAGGGGCCGGCATTTGCCGTGACGATCACAAATCTCTTTGACGGTGCGATGCGGAATCTGGGCGCGGTGCAACTGGCGTTCTTCCCGAACAACGGGGAGATTACGGTCAGTTACCGCGGATGTTTCCCCCCCGATGACGATGGCCTGTGGGCACAGATCGGCATCCAGAACGCCGATGCGACGCGCTATGCGCTCTACGCCTACCACGAGGCAGGGGCGATCACCAACGGGCTGACCGTGGTGTTCGATCCCGTGCATCTCGATCCGACCAGGGCCGACCAGGACATGGACAACGATGGCATGCCCGACGCGTGGGAGGTGCTGCATGGCCTCTCGCCCACCGATCCGCGCGACGCGGCGCAGGACGCCGATGGGGACTGGAGTTCCAACCTGAACGAATGGCTCCACGGGACCGATCCCCGCCACTTCGACGATGCGGATGGGGACGGAATGCCTGACGCATGGGAAGCGCATTACGGGCTCAATCCTTTCCTGGCGAGCGATGCGATGAGCGACTACGACCACGATGCGGTAACGGCTCTTGACGAATACATGCTGGGCACCGATCCGACGTACTGCGATGCGGCTGCCGATCCTGACCACGACGGACTTCCGAACGCTCTGGAATACACGCTGGGCACGTCAGGCATGAATGCCGACACGGATCACGACGGGATGCCCGACGGCTGGGAATACTACCATTCACTCAATCCCACAAATGGAACCGATGCCGCGGCTGACCCGGACCACGACGGCCTCTCCAACCTGCAGGAATACCTGCACGGAACCGATCCGCACAACCCTGACACGGACGGGGACGGGATGCCCGACGGGTGGGAGGTCGATCATGGCTTGAACCCGACGGATGTCGCCGATGCCAGTCTTGATCCGGATGTAGATGGTTTGACCAACCTGCAGGAGTTCCAACACGGCACGGACCCGCACAACCCGGACACGGATGGCGACGGGATGCCGGACGGGTGGGAAGTCGCCAACGGCCTTTGCCCGACCGACCCGTCTGACGCCTTGGCGGACGCCGACGGCGACCGGGTGCCCAACCGGTTCGAGTACGCGTGGAACACCGACCCGAACAATGCCCTCTCGTGGCCAAGCAACACGGTCGTCTTTTCCCAAGGGGTAGTCACCACACTGCAGGCCGCGGTCGATGCGGCTCTTGCCGCCCCCTCGCGTGGGACGGCCATCATTCGCGTTCAGCCCGGCATGCGCGCCGTGACAGATTCTTTGACCCTAAGTACGACCACGCCGCTCCTGATCTTCGCACCCCACGGCGCGGAAGCCGGTCTGGACTTGCAGGGCGCCCATAGCCTGCGCACGGGTGCCGGTGACATGACCCTAAGCGGATTGGTAATCGCCAACGGTTATGCCAACGACGCGGGCGGGGGGTGCATCTCCGCGCCTAGCACCGGCAATCTCATGATAGCCGATTGCATCATCTCGAACTGCGTCGCGACCAATTCCGCGTCTGCAGTCGTCAGCATGTCGCGGGGAGGTGCGGTGGGATTGATCGCAAACTCCGTCTTCATCGGCAATCATTCCGCAGCCACCTCCATGGGGATCATCAAAACGTATTACACGACGTTCGAGAACCAGATTCGCGTGGACAACTGCACGTTCGTGACCAATACCACGATGGGGCATCCCATCGTCGCATCCCCCATTGAGATAGCCAACTGCATCTTCTATGCAAATGACGCGTATAGGCCTTTGGCCCAGAGCGTGGTCTACTCGTGCCTGCCGTCCGGGGGCGATGACTGCATCACCAACGACCCCGCGCTCATACCGGGCACGTGGGAATTGACCACGAACTCGCCCTGCCTCAGCCGCGGCGATCCCGCCAGAGCGCCGCGGTTCGACCGCCTGGGCCGGCCGCGCGGGCCGGCCGTCGATCTCGGCGCCTACCAGTGCGTCGGCGCCGACACCGACAACGACGGGCTGCCCGACTACTGGGAAGTCGCCACCGGCCTGGCCACCAATCCCGCCCATGCCCAGATCGATTCCGACGGCGATGGGCTTTCGAATCTCGCCGAATACCGCCTCGGAACCAACCCGCTCAATCCCGACTCTGACGGCGACGGCTTGTCGGATTCCAATGAGGTCGTACGCGGAACCAACCCGCTCAGTCCCGATACCGACGGTGACGGGATGCCCGACGGGTGGGAGGTGGCCAACAACCTGAATCCGGTGTTGAACGATGCGGGCCTCGATCCCGATGGAGACGGCCTGAGCAACCTGCAGGAATACCTGCACGGGACGGACCCGCACGTGGCCGACACGGATGGCGACGGGATGCCGGACGGATGGGAAGTGGTCCACAACCTGAACCCGCTGGTGAACGACGCTGAGCTCGACCCGGATGGGGATGGCTTGACCAACCTGCAGGAGTTCCAACACGGAACGGACCCGCACAACCCGGACACGGACGGTGACGGGCTGACCGACCCAGAGGAAATCGCAGGGGGCACCAGTCCGACCAACGCCGACACCGACGGGGACGGATTGCCGGACGGCGTTGAAGCGAAGTCGTTCGTGCTGACCTGGACGGGATCCACGAACTGGGTGATCCACTCGAACCTGCTGGGATACGCGGCCGTGGCAGCCAACGGATCGCACGCGCTGTTGCTCGCCTCGAACGGCACCGTGGCCGCCTGGAGTGCGGACTCGGGTGCTGTGAGCGTTCTGGCCGGCCTGTCCAACGCTGCTGCAGTCGCCCTCGGTTCCGACCATGCCATGGCCTTGCTTAACGACGGCACGGTCGTCGCTTGGGGGAACAATTACTGCGGACAATCGACTGTGCCTACCAATGCCACGAATGTTGTCGCCATCGCGGCCGGAGACGCGCTCAGTCTGGCGTTGCGGGCTGATGGCCGGGTTCTGGCTTGGGGAGAGAGTCTCTACGGACAGACGGATGTGCCTCCGGAGGCCACGAACATCGTCGCAATCGCCGCCGGCGACTGGCACAATCTCGCCCTGCGGGCCGATGGGCGTGTTCTGGCATGGGGTATGGACGATTGTGACGCAACAGTAGTTCCGGATACGGTGACCAACGCAATCGCCATTGCCGCCGGTTGCGAACACAGTCTGGCCCTGCTGGCGGATCGCACGGTGGTGGCCTGGGGGTATGACGGGGAAGGACTCACCAACGTGCCGACGGATGTCACCAATGGCGTGGCCCTCGCGGCAGGCCAGTACGCTTCGTTGTTGCTGACGGCGGACGGCAAAGTGCGCGGCTGGGGCCAGGTGACCGACTGCGCGTTGCCCGTCCGGTTCCTGTCGCTCGGGGTCATTGCGAATGCGAACGAACCCACCAGGGGCGTGGCAGTCGTGAAAGGAACGACCTCGCCCCTCCTTGCCGATACCGACGGCGACGGATTGAGCGATGCACAGGAATGGCGCCTCGGTACGGACCCGAACAATCCCGATACGGATGGCGACGGCATGCCGGACGGTTGGGAGGTGGCCCACGGTCTCAATCCCCTCGTGAACGACGCCAACCTCGACCCCGATGGCGACGGCCTCACCAACCTTGAGGAATACCAAAACCACACGGACCCCCAAAACCCCGACAGCGACGGGGATGGCTTGTCCGATGGTGACGAGGTCCACGTCTATCACACGAGTCCCACCTCGAGCGACACCGATCATGACGGCAAATCGGATGCCGCCGAAATGGCCGTGGGACGGAACCCGACGGACTCGACCGACGACACCGACGGCGCTCCCGGTTTGAACGTCTACGCGGTTGCCGTCACGGTCACCGAGGTTCCCAGCTCATTCCCGGCCCTGGCGCCCGGCCGGGCGGTAGTGTCCTTGGGCGGGCATGAGTTCCGCGTCTGGAACGGCAACGGCAGCGTAAGCCGCACCCTCTACCTGGCGGCCGGGCAGTCCTACCCGCTCACGCTTTCCGACCATCGAACGAACGGGAATGGCAGCGTGGTCGCCGTGCAGTTGTCCATCAACGGTGTCGCGGCGCCGACCAATCTCGTGAGCGACCCCGGCGGGATCCTGGGTCGTACCTGCACGGCGCTGCCGGGGCCGCCACCCGCCGCCGGACAGTTGACTCTGCCCAAGGTGACGATATGCTATGCGGGGACGACGGCCGAGGTGCCTGACTACTATGTGCATGCAGAAGAAACGCTGGACGTCGAGGCCGTGGTGGCCCCGGCAGGAATTGCCGGGACCTTCCAGTGGTCAGGGGACGTGTCGGCCGGGACAACAACCGTGCGAACGCTATCGCTCGACGGCTCTTGGGAGAATTGGAGATGCGAGGATTGGGTGCAGTTCGTGCCTGCCGGGCTGACGAACGGCCCTTGCGACAGCGTCACGCTGTGGTGGGCTGAGGATACCTACAGTTGGACGAATCCGGTCCCGACTTGCGTGACGAACCTCGTGGGAGACCGGGACGAGTGGAGCGGCGTGATCCCGTTGAACTCGGACGACGATAATCTGAGCACACATTCCGACTTCAGCGAATCGCCCGTATCCAACGAGGACGACCTGGTGAGCATCGAGTTCAACGTGCAACAGTGTTCGCTAAACTGCCCGCGCTCCCAGCCGACCGGACAGGTCAGCGTGGTTCAGGGGCAGTCCCTGGTAGGCATGTGGCAGACTCCCACGAAGGTGGGGCAGATCACCGGCCCGGAAGTGATGGGAAATGCCGCCACGGTCTATCTTGAAGGCAAGGCGGTGAGTTCCGCGCTGGGCGACGTGGCCGTCGAGGAGAAGTACATGGATACCCGCTCCACCAACCGCTTCACGGTCCTGCGGCTGGATGTGCTCGGCGACATCAACCACGACCAGCGATTCGACACCAAGGATGCCTTGGCCGAACGGGCGCAGGGCCTGCCAGGGTTGATCGTGGGCTGCGGCTCGAACAACCTGGTCAAAGTGAAGCTGAATACGGAATGCGGACTCACTACCGGCCGGGTGACCTTGGCGTTCACGGGCGCCGCGGGATTGAGGCTCTGGAACAAAGAACACCCGGCCCCTGGCGAACAGCCGTTTCTGGACGTGGGCGCGTCGATCAACTGGGATGGCGCCCAGATCGGTACGCTTCCGCACGAGAGATTCCTGTTCCTCGAAGGCACCACCGCCGGGGCCGCCGAGATCGTCTACTCATACACCGACAGCCCCGCTGACCCGCAGGCTGGCACGACGTGGTTCAAGAGCACGCTGGCAGTGACCGTCCTTAAAGTGGAGTTCACCAAACTCTGGGAGACGCCGAACAAGGCCAACCAAATCTTCAACTCGACGCGGAAGGATGATCCGGTAAATAGTTCTCAGCAACCGGATTCAAACGGCGACACCTACGGAGTTCCTCGCAACTATCTCTACCTTGTTCCCGATCCGGCAGACAGCAAGTACAAAGCGACTGTCGAAGCAGACATTCAACCTGACAGCATCAGGACCAAGATCATTGCGGCCACGTATGCCGGAAGTAGCAAGGTATCGGGAAGCGACAAGGCATTTGACGCCAACGGCAAGTGTGATATCGAGTTCTCTCATACCGGCTCTGACATCCAGAACTTCACGGTTCGGGTCGGCTTCGACGCGAATGACAACGGCCAACTGGATCAAAGCGAAATCCTGCCCTTCGTCGTCAAGAACTCGACTTCCGGCCAGACCATCGGCGATCCGACCATCCGGGGAAGTAGCGAAAGCATCTATCAGACCTCCCAGACTGAGGTCGACTGGATCATCACTTCGCCGCTAACGGCGATTCCCTTGAAACACGCGCGCCAGTTCCTTCGCATCTTCCGCGACGGCAATTTTGCCAACGTTCCAACCGATATCCAGCCTTCGTCATACGACTATGACAGCAGCTTCAACTGCTTCTCCGGCCTCTTTTGTGAATGGCTTACGCACAACTCAGGCGCAGGTTTCAATGATGCAGGCACGGCCGGAATCTGGCACTACACATGGGATGAAACGAAGTCCGTGGCGGAACTGGTTGGCAATTCGTTGCCGGTCGTCGATCCGATGGATGCCTTCTACTGGTCAACCGTTTATCCTCAGGTTGTGACCGACTTCCAGGGCCAACCTGTTGGGTATCAGAAGACATATCCATCCCCGACAACCTCCTACGATATCCCTCATACACATGAGAGCCCGGCATGGGTCACGACCACGACCGTCACCTTTGCCAACTTCCCCGAGTTCCTCGCCAATGGCGATGACCTGAATGGGACAATCGGAAGAGGCCGCCTTATCTCTCACAAGGCACAGTTCACAGTGGAAAAGAAGGACATCGGTTACATCGTGCTGGACGTGATCGAGGTCCGCTCAGTTGGCGAAGTTCAGGACCTGTACGACTTCAACCATGATGCAGGTGGCGCCGCTCAGAATGCGGCCATACTCCAGATCGGCCACGGCAACGGCAGTTACGGGACCGCCAGAAGCCAGGGGCATATCTGGCGGAACACAGTCAACTTTGACATCACGTACGACCACTTGCCGTGAGCGAGGTACAGCATGAAGAGAATCTTGATTCTACTGCTTTTGTTTGCCTGTCAGCACTCCTCAACGCTGGGTCAGCCGGCATCGAGCAACCAACTATCTCTGCGCGAGATGCAAGCAGTCCTTGCCACGCAAGACATTGACGCTTTTCTCAGCCGAGCCTCCAAAGAGGGATGGAATCCTCCCGTCATGTACTCGCACTGGCACATTGAGAACGTTGCCACAAACACCGAAAGACCGACCATGGAAGCGGCTCGCGAGTTCGGGAAGGCGGTTGCTGTCAAGATCGCCGCCGACACTCAACGCCTACCTTTTCCGCAGACAACAGCGGAAGCACTACGTTTCAGTAACTCCTATTTGGATCTCGCTGATTGGCTCAACAGATCAGAGGGGTACGGCAACATCATTCTCGGATCGCGCTGTTTGGACATTGCTGCTGTCGGCGTGGGATGTTGTGTTCTTGATCCGGCATTCCCGGAGAAGGACCTGACCCGTCTTCTCTCTCGTCTGCGGCCCCGCTGGTTGGAGCCGCAGGCGCGAAAAGAAATCCTTAACGAAGAAGCAGGAACTCCACTCTTTTCAGTTGGTGAGAACAATGGCGAATCGAATCTCGTGGAAACGCTAAGTAGAACCTGGCAGACCGGGCAAACGCAAGTCCTTGAAAAACGCAACCCGCCACTCAAGGCCATCCGGATTAAGCAGCAAGAGGAGCGGAGCGCGTCTGCCAAGACCCAGAAGAACCAGCCTGTGCCAGAGGTCTCGTATTTTGATCGTCCCGAAATCCTCGCCAATCTCCCGTTCTTTACCGATGACTCCTTAGATGGTTCCACCGCGACGGTGGCGATGTGGGACAAGAAACAACACGGCCAAGTGGTTTCAGGCCTTGAGTCCGCAAATGTCGACAAAGTCGAGGCGCTCGCCAAGTTCAGGGAAAAGGTTGGCGGGTTCCCTACCAACTTTGCCGTGAAGCATCCGTTCTACACCGGCGGGAAAGCGGCATTCGACCTTGCTTGGCGGCCTCATGCCACCGAAAAGACGAGACTCCTTTCCGTGACTGCCTGGCAAGCGTATGACGAGTTGAAACACGGCACCTTCCTCGATCAGGAAACCAAACTCCGTCGGGCTGCCCAGTCAGACGGAGTCAAGCCGTGATATGGCTCCGCATCGCTATTCCAAAGTCCAGGGCATCACAATCCTCGGCACTGCCATTGCCACACTCTCGCTTATCTTCACCGTCTCGCTGATCCTCTGTTCCTGGCTTGGCGTCCATCACCCGTTCGAGGGCAGTCCTGGCGTATACTTCCTTCTGGTGCCTCTCGTGCCGTTTTCAATAGTGGTCGCGCTATGGGGGAGCGTGGCTTTGCTGAAGACTTCCTGCTCTCTTCGCTTCCGGATATTCCTTCTCGTACTCAGCACGGCCGGAATCATCAGTTCCTTGTTGCTCGGCTCTTGGATACTGAAACTCTGGATGATAGGGCCGATAAACCTCCGCTGAATGTCTTTCCGCCTCTACCGCTCCGCAACCGTACACGAAAAATGCGGGGCATTTTTCGCGCCGGTTGCTGCGCTACAGCGGTGCGCCGCCGGTGGAGCGTTGCCTTGAATGCGATCGTGATGACCGGCGGCGCTTCATGTTGGTTGTGTCGCCTACGCGGTATGTCACGCCGCATGCGGGGCATGCGTCGCGCCAACCGCTCCGGCTCCCGCTCCGTTACGCGCATAGAGTGCCGTCGCATCCTGGCCGCTACGGGACCAGGCTGCGCCATCACTCCATGCGCTTCACTACGCGAGCGGTGTTCGTAGGGCGATGGGGGTCAGCCCTTCATAGGGCGATGGGGGTCAGCCCTGAATGGCGCTTAGATAAGGCCCAAGACTCGTTTGCGCAACGGTTTACGACGTGAGGGTTCGGGCACTGTGGCGAAGAGCACGGTGCGCGAGATTTGTTCCATTCTCTTGAGCGTCTGCGGGAGTTGGCGCCAGTTTTCGATCG
>CAITUY010000043.1 GCA_903895695.1 uncultured bacterium | reverse complement strand
ATCCGTTACGACGGCGCTGGCAAAAATCGCGAAATGTTACGACCGCGATGGGGACTTTTTACGGTCATATCGCGGGAATGCGGGCCGTTTCAGACAGGTTTAATTCGGGAACCGCGTACGGTGGCAATTCGGGCGACAACACGTTACGACGATTTCAGCGTGAGACCGGCTCAGGAGCACCAGAACGCCAAGCGAAGTCAGTCCCAGCCCAACGACTAGTCCAGGCAACCCCATCAGGCCGAAGCCGATTTCAAACCACCGCATCCCGCCTGTTCCGGAGAATCCGCTGCGCAGTGGCCCGGACATCCAGAACACCATGAAGGTACCGATCACCAACCCGAACCCCAGCAACGCCCCACCCAACGGTAGACGCGCCTTGCCGAGTTGACGGGACGGCAGAATGAACCGCACGGAATCCAGGTTGTCCTGCACGACGCGAACGGATGGAGGCAGGGTCGTCACGGTCGTGTTGCTTATCACGGCAGGCCGGCGGCGTCAAACCGCCCTCGCGCTCAGAGCGATCCTCCATAGGGCTACGTCCTCTTTACGGCAGTGTGACCTTAAGCCGGTAGAACGGTCCCTTCGGCGGCATGTTCGTATCCCGCATCGTATCCGCGCCGCCCGCGCCCAGGCGCGGACCCGCGCCGGGGACGTTGGTCCAGACACCGGATACGAGGTTGGTGATCGCGTTGAGGGTGTATAGCCGGCCGGTGCTCGACAGGAAATAGACCGTCCATGGCGGCAGGTTGCTCACGGCCGTGACGTGGAAATACGACGCCGGGTTCGTCGGGTCGGTGTCGGCGATGTACTCCTGCAGGTTGTTGAACGCGTCGCCGTCCGCGTTGTTGGTCGCGGTGGCGGCGTTGGTGGGATTGAGCCCGTATTTCAGGGCCCAGTAATCCGGGATGCCGTCGCCATCGGAATCGTTCAGCATGACGAAGCTTCGCTCGGCGGCCCACGCGCCGCCGGCTAACGCCGAGTCCACGGCCTGGACGCTCCAATAATACGTGCCGTCAGCCAGGTTGCGGACGGTCCAGTTTGTGTTCGCGTTGGCGTTGCCCAGGGCGGGAATGCGGCGTTGGCCGGTGGTGAGGTCGGCCAGGCCGGAGACGACGTTGCCCGCGCCCGGCGCGGTGCCGACGCGCAGGTTATAGCTCAGGCCGGCGGCCGGCGTCTGCCCATCGGTGGCGGCACCCCAACCCAGCCGGACCGTGGCGTTGGTCACCCTCACCGCGGCCGACAGGTTGCCGGGTGCGGAGGCCGGCGTGTTCCTGCATGGCAGCATGATGTTGCGGTAAAGATAGGTCGCGTGCTGGTAACTGGATTGCACTACCGCGACATCCAGTCTGCCATCGTTGTCATAATCCGCGAAGGTCGCATGATCGTTGTCCTCAGTGCTGCCTTGCACCAGCGTTGCGCCGGTGTCGCTGAACGTATCATCGCCGTCATTGTGGAAAATTTTTACAATCCCACTAACCATCCCCTCGAAAGTCCCTGATGACACGAGGATATCGAGGCTGCCGTCGTTGTCATAGTCACCCAGGGAAACGGAGCCATAATCTATGTTGCCGGTCAGGGTCGCAACCCGGGTAAAGGTGCCGTTATGGTTATTCCGGTAGACATTGGACCCCGCGAGCTCGCCGGTGTCAACAATGTCGAGCCAGCCGTCGTTGTTATAGTCTCCCCAGGCAATCGCGCCGCGTTCGTTCGCGGATAGGCCCGCACTGGCGTTCAGGGTAAACGTGCCGTTGCCGTTGTTGTGATAGAGACGGCCGCCCTGCAGCACCAGGTCCAGATAGCCGTCATTGTCGTAGTCGCCCCAGGCGGCGGCGGTATCGTTGCCGTCAAAGGGGATGCCGGCAGTAATGGCCGTGAATGTCCCGTTGCCGTTGTTATGGAAGATTTTGAGTGTGGTGTTTTGGCCTCCCACTGCGAGGTCTGGATACCCGTCATTATCGTAGTCGCCCCAAGCCATGAAAGGATGGAATTGAGCGGAGACGGCCAGGTTGATCGAATTAGTGAACGTGCCGTCGCCGTTGTTGTGGTACAGCTTGACAAAGTTCGAGCCCGAAGTCTCGCTGTAGACAGCGAAGTCGAGGTAGCCGTCCTTGTCGTAATCGGCCCAGCCGATAGCCGGGTCAGCTCCTGTAATCAGACTTGCGCCTGAATTGGTGAAGCTCCCATCGCCATTGTTATGGTAGATGCCGCTGCCTTCGCTCCCGACAATCGCCAAGTCGAGCCAGCCGTCGTTGTCATAGTCTCCCCAGGCCATGGCGCTGTCCCCATTTCCGGGCAGCGTGGGTGCAGTCAGCAGCATGATGTCCTGAGCAACAAGGAACTGGCCGAAGGCAGTGATATGGTTGAACGTGGCGGTCTGGTTGGCGGCGCTCACCGCGGCTGCGTCAGCCACTTTGGTCCACGCGCCGTCCGAGTTCGTGGCGCGGGTATACAGGTGGACCGTAGCGGGTGAGGCCTCATTAACGGAGTTCAGACCGCCGGCCACGGTGAAGGTCAGGTTCGCGCTGAAAGATCCGCTGCCGAAGCGGTCTACCGCCCAGTACGGCGAATCGGACGTACCCGCCGGCATCCCATGGGGCGGACCGTTGTCGATGCGGGTGACCGTGACGGTTGCGGAACCGGCCGCGGCGTAGTTCATCGCGAGGCTGGTCCCGGCGAAGTTGACCGGACCCGCGGCCTCTGGCTGGGTATTCACCACGCCACTGCCCGCTGGGATGGTCGAGGCGGTCCAGGCCGTGCCGGTCATGTTGGTGAGTGTACCGTTGTGCACGGCGGCCGATTGGGAGAGGTCGCACAGCGTAGGACCTGCCGTCTGGTCCATGTTGTAGTACGCGACCAACCCGGACTGCGTGCCGTCCAGGGTCAGGTGCATGGTCTCGCGCACTTGCTGGGCGCTCAGGGCGATGTTCCAGAGGCCAACCTCGTCCAGGCGGCCCGCGAAGTACCTGCCGCCAAAGTCGGAGCCTATGTACACCGGGTCCCCGTTCATCTGGACCGCGCCCGTGCCCGTGAGGCTCACGGGAGCGCCGTTGACATAGAGGGTGTAGTTGGTGCCGGATTTGACGCCGGCCAGATGATACCAGACATTGGACTGAAGCCCGAGACCGGTGGTGGCCAGGCCGTCGAATTCCACTTCCGAGCCGTTCAGGCGCAGGTACCAGCCCATGGCGTTGGCCGTCTGGTATTTGCTGATCAGGCCCTGAAGTCCGCTTGTGGCGCCGGTCTTGAACCAGACGGCGAGCGTGTGGTCGGCGGTCAGGTTGAGCTCCGCGGAGGGCGCGATGGCGACGTATTGGGTGGCGCCGCTAAAAACGAGGGCGTTGCCGGGCGGTGTCATGGGCGCGGCCGCATCCCGCAGAACGAAACTGACCTGGCTGCCATAGAACACGCCTGTCGCACTGATGGCATAGGCGCGGACGTAATAAATCCGGCCCGTTGAAAGGCCGGTCATGGCGCTGGTGAATGCGCCCAGACCGCTGCCGTCCGTGGTGATGCCGTCGTAACTTGAGACCGTCGGGTTGCCCGTGCTGTTCCAGACAATACCCTTTGACGTAACCGGCGCATCGCCTTCCGCAGCGACCTGACCGCCGGATCGGGCGCTGTTGGCTGTCATGTTGGTGACGAAACTTGTGGACACAACCGGAATATTAGGAATGGCGCAGGAACCTTCCGCGCTCCAGGCCCCGCCCGCCAGGGCCGTGTCAATCGCCTGGACAGACCAATAGTACGTATGGCCCCGCGGCAGGGCTAACCGGCAGATTCGATTTTCGCCCATGTTGCCGATTGCCTGCACCCTTCGCAACCCGGTTGTGAGGTCCGAAAGGCCAGACATGATGTTCGCCGCGCCGGGCGAGCTTCCGATTCTCACGTTGTAAGAAAGCCCATTGGACGGGGTTTGGCTGTCCACAGCCGCGTCCCAGCTCAGGGTGACAGCGCCGTTTTCAATTGTTGCCGAGGGATGGGCGGGCGCGGCAGGCGGAGTGTTGGAGGTCACGCCCATGTTCCGATAAAGATTGGACACGAGTTTGCCGCTTGAGTCTTGGCCGGTGAACAGTAAATCGAGTTTGCCGTCGTTGTCATAGTCGCCCCAGGCGCATGAACATACATACATCTGTGGCATGTTCGCGGCGATATCCGTGAATGTGCCGTCACCGTTGTTGCGGTAAATCGTGCCGATGTTGTCATCTTGCGCGCTAATGCCGCCGATCAGGACGTCGAGCCTGCCGTCGTTGTCAAAGTCGCCCCCGGCCGCGCACCCAAAACTGATCGAGACGAGGCCGTTGCTGGGATCGGTAAATGTGTCGTTTCCGTTGTTATGGTAAACGTGCGTCTGGGCGCCGGCTTCCATGGGGTCGGTCAGGAGGATGTCGAGCCTGCCGTCATTATCGTAATCGCCCCAGGCTGCGGAGCCCCTTTCAGCGGCGGACAGTGCGTCATTGATGTCCGTAAACGTGCCGTCCCCATTGTTCCGATAGAGGTGGGCGCCGTCGCTGGGCTGAACGCCGACGGTCAGGAGATCCAGGTATCCGTCGTTATTGTAGTCGCCCCAGGCCGCGAGGGCTGGGTTTCCGCGCCCCAGGCCGGCGTTGATGTCCGTGAACGTGCCGTCCCCGTTGTTATGGTAGATGCGGGCGACAGATGCGCCCTTGTCGTACCCCGTGAGCATAAAATCGGGCTTGCCGTCGTTGTCGTAATCTCCCCAGGCCACAGAGCTGGTTTCAAGTCCGGGCAACCCGGCGTTGATGTCCGTGAACGTGCCGTTGCCGTTGTTGTGGTAAATGCGCGTGACATTCGTCTGGCTGTTCATAAGACCGGTGATCGCGAAATCGAGAAAGCCGTCATTGTCATAATCGCACCAGGACGCGTGGCTATATTGAACCCCGGGCAGCCCGGCGTTGATGTCGGTAAAGGTGCCGTCGCCGTTGTTACGATAAATGCGGGAGATACGCCCGGCTGCGGAACTGCCGGTAATCAGTACGTCGAGTTTGCCGTCGTTGTCAAAGTCGCCCCAGGCCACTGAACCGTAAGTGACAGCCGGGAGCTCCCTGCCGTCCTGCGACACGAAGAGATCCATGTTGGTGGACGAGGCGGTCCAGCGGTTGAGCGCGGCGAGGCCTGCGAGGGTGAGCGTGTTGGCGCCGGGGTCCACGGTCCCGCCCCGCGGGGCGTAGGTACAGCCGAAGTCGATGGAACGATACAGGCCCAGAGCGGATTCGGTGTTGCCGTTCAACTCGGCATCGAGGTAGTGGAACACCAGCGTGGCATTGAGGCCGGTGTTGGTGGCGGGACTGATGTCGAACCAGCGCTGGATGCTGGCGCCGCCCGCCGAGCCGCTGTGCGCGGCATGGCCGCGGGTGATCGTCGTCGCGCCAAGATTCGCCGTGCTGGTGAGGCCCACGCCCAGGCCGGCGATATTCGGGTCGCTCGGCGCGTTGAGCGTGCGCGTGGTGGTGATCGTGCCGTTGGTGCCGAAGCAGCGTCCGCCGGTTTCCGCCAGGGCCGCGTTCGTGCCGAGGGTGAGGACATTGCCGCCGAGGTCGAGGTTGCCGCTGGTGAGGGTGACGGCGTTGCTGACCGTCACGTTGCCGGCGAGGGCGACGCCGTTGGAGTAATTCAACGTGAGGTCCAGAAGCGTCGTGGCCGGCACATTGACGGCATGATCCAGCTCCACGCGGCTCCACGCGTTGCTTGGCACCCCCTGGCCCGCCGCCCACGTCGCGGCGTTGGTCCAGGTGCCGTTCTGTGCCGTGAAAAATGGAACCGGCTCGGTGGAGACTGTCCAGGCGGGTCCGTTCGACAGTGTGCCGTCGTTGTGGTTCGCCGTGAGGTCGGGCAGCGTGGTCCCGGAAACCTGGTCAAACTTGTAGTATGCAACGAGACCGGTTTCGTTGCCGTTCAGCGTCTTGTGCATGGCGTCGCGGATTTGGTCCTGCGTGCGGGCCACGTTCCAGACGCGCAACTCGTCGAGCTGACCAGGGAAGCACTGTCCGCCACTGCTGCCGGAACCGATGACCTTGTCGCTGGTGTTGTTGGTGAACCCGTAGGCGTCGTTCGAGATCAGCGCCTGCGCCACGCCGTTGACGTAGAGCGTGTGGGTGTTCGAGCTGATGCCGGTGCGCGTGTAGGCGATATGCGTCCACTGGTTGGAGCGGAGCGCGTTGTCGGCCGTCTGCGCCACCCAGGTCCCGACGCCTGAAACGGCCAGCCGATTCGTACCGCCGCTGCCCGGGCCGACCTCCAACTGAAAGGCCCCGCCCGCGTTGTTCAGGCGCGTCGAGAAGATGCCATAGCGGTTGGTCAGGTTGGCCGCCTTGATCCACGCTTCCACGGTCAGCGTGTTGCCCACGTCAAGACTGGCGCCGTGGCCGATGTTCACGCAGGCATTCGTACCGTTGAACGACAGGTCGTTGCCCGCCCCCGCGCCCGCCGCCCGCGCCGAGCCCAGTGCCAGCATTGCCGCCACGACACAACCGCCGAACCGCATCCAACAACTTCCAGTCGCCTTCATTGCCGCTTTCCTTTCATTGCCGTTCACATCCGGTGTCAGTCTCAAAAAGGCGCTTCCTCGCGCGGGCGCGCAGGGCGGTGCTCCGCCTTCACTTTGATGACCTCTCGTAGGTTTCGCGCTTCCCCCCGGTTGCCCGGTCTAGTTTCGCATGGCACGATCTTGCGATCTTGCGAGAGAGAGAGGGGGTGTGATTTGATTTTGTAACATCAGGCGGCCATTTCCCGATTGGAACGTAGGGCGGCCCGGATTGAGGCGATGTAGGCGGCGTTCTTGTGCCTCCAGTGCATTCCGGCCTGCTTACACCTTGCCGCGACCAAGAACTT
>CAITUY010000042.1 GCA_903895695.1 uncultured bacterium | reverse complement strand
TCCGGGATCGTGCCGGACACCCATTCCGGTCACACCCCAAAACTGTCCGGTATCATCCCGGTTTGCCTGTCCGGTTACATCCCGGATTAGGTGTCCGCTTTGATCCCGGTTTCAGTGTCCGGATCGTCCCGGAATACGCAGTTTCTTTGCATTCGGCCACAATCCGCCCCTCTGGCGGTTTGCGGCGGTTGCGGCGCTGGGCGTTGCGTTTGGCCTGCTGAGCGTGCGGGCCCTGCGGGGTGTGCCGGGCGGCGGGCCGGCTGAGCATCGGACCGTCACCCACGCCAGCGGATACGGCGAGGTGCTGCGCGACCGGGCGCTGATGGGCTTTCTGGGTTGCGCGGTTTGGATGGGTTTCGTGTATGTGGGACAGGGCTTGTTGGTGCTGCTCTTTCTCCGTGATCAACTGCTGCTCGGTCCGGGCCTCATTCTGTTGCTGACGACGTTCGGCAACCTGCTCGCCGTGCCAGCCTCAACGCGCTGGCGGCGCATTGCCGACCGCCATGGTAGTGCGGTTGTAATGGCGGCCGCCGGGTTGTTGACTGCAGGTTGCCTCGTCGCGGTGGCTTGCCTTGGCTGCGGCCACGCCCCACTGCTGGCTGTGGCGGCGGTGTGCGCGTTGCTGCCGGTGGCCGAAAGTGGCCATTATGTGGCCTCAAGTCGCGGTTACATGCTGCGCATGAAACCGGAACTGCGGCATGTCACCAACGCCGTCTGGAGCGCCTGCGGCGCCGTGCCAGCCGGCCTGTCTTCGGTGGCGATGGGGTTCTGGTTGAGGGGCGGCACCACCGCGCACTATGTGACGGCTGCCCTTGGCTATGCGCTGATCATGCTGGGCGGGATTCTCGTGTGCGTCCGTTTGCGTGGGCCAATAGCCGATCATAACCAGGGGCCCAGTTCGGTTCACGATCCTGCGAGGCCCGTAGGCGGTCTCGTCCGGGTCCTGGCCTATGTGTTACGTCCCGGCCCTTCGGTCGCGGTAATAGAGTTGTCAGCCCTTGCCCATGGAGCGACCGCGCCGGGGCCTCGTCAAGGGTCTGGCAATTCGTAGTTCATCGCCTATAATGCGGCGTTAGTTTCATGAGGTGGAAATGGCGGCACCGCACCCTGAAGGAGATGCCAAATGACGATACCGTCGCCCGATACCCAAACGATTGTCCGCCGCGCCTGGCAGGCGAAGACCGTGGTTCCCGCGTTCAACATTCCCTATCTGCCGATGATGGAACCAGTGGTCCGGGCGCTGCGCGACACGCGCAGTTTCGGGCTGATTGCGGTTGCGCGCCTGGAGTGGATGAAATTCCAGTCCGGCAGCCTGGCGGCGGTGCAGACGGAGTACGCGCGGGTGGGGGATGCACGCCACACCCGGCTGCACCTCGACCATGTGCCGGTGATTGACGAGGATAACCTGCGGGTGGACTACGTGCCCGTCTTTCGTGAGGCGCTGGCGTTGGGCTACGCCTCCGTGATGCTCGACGGTTCGCGTCTCCCGCTGGACGAGAATATCGCCGCCACGCGGCGCGTCGTGGATATGGCGCACGCGGCCGGCGTAGCCGTGGAAGGCGAACTCGGTGCGGTCCTCGGCCACGAGGCCGGGCCGCTGCCGCCTTACGAGGAGCTTTTCGCGTCCGGACGCGGTTTCACCGATCCCGACGAGGCCGCGCGGTTCGGGCGCGGGACGGGCGTGGATTGGCTGTCTGTGGCCATCGGCAACATCCATGGCGCCATCTCGGGCGCGGCCCGGGGCCGGCAGAAAGTCCAGGCCCGGCTGAACCTGGAGCACCTGCGCCGCATCCGTGAGCAAACCGGCGTGCCGCTGGTCCTGCACGGCGGCTCGGGCATCCGCAAATCAGATGTACAGGCCGCCATTCGCGAGGGCATCGCCAAGATCAACGTGGGGACCGCCATCCGCCAGCCCTACGAGCAGTCCATGCAGGATTCCGTGGCCCGCGCCCAGGAGGCCGTGTATGCGACGACCACGGCGATCATCCGCGACGAACTGGAGATCGCCGGAAACGCGGGGAGTTTAGTAAACGGTGAACAGTAAACAGTAAACAGTTTACTGATCGGTTAGCGGTTGCTGTTCACTGTTCACCGTTTAGTGTTCACTGAATCATAGGAGGCTGAGAATGCTCACGTTCGCGCTCTATTTTGGGAACCGCGGCTTCTTTCCGGAGACACTAATTGCGGGAGCCCGCCGGGAAATGGCGGCCGTTCTCAAGCGGCAGGGGCACGGAGTCCTCACGCTCGATGCCGAGGCCACGCGCTACGGCGCGGTGGAGACTCAGGAGGAGGGGCGCCGCTACGCGAAATTCCTCGCGGAACACCAGGGCCGCTATGACGGCGTGATTCTCTGCCTGCCCAACTTCGGGGACGAGACCGGCGCCGTGGCGGCCTTGCAGGATGCGGGGGTCCCCATCCTCGTCCAGGCCTACCCCGACGAACTGAACCGGATGGGATTCAAGCAACGCCGCGACGCCTTCTGCGGCAAGTTCTCCGTGATGGACGTCTTCTGTCAGTACGGCGTGAAGTTTACGGCGTTCCCTCCCCACACCGTGCATCCGGCGAGCGCCGACTTCCGGCAGCACTTGGACTGGTTTGCCGCCGTGTGCCGGATTGTGAAGCGGATGCGCCGCCTGACCGTCGGCGCCATCGGTGCGCGCACCACGGCCTTCAAGACCATCCGTTTCGATGAACTCACCCTGCAGCGCTACGGTATTACAACCGAGACATTCGACCTGTCGGAGCTCTTTCAGCGCGTGGGCGACATCAAGTTGTCGTCCGTCGCCTGCCGCGCCAAGGCCGTGCGGCTCAAGGCCTACACCGGCTGGAAAGGCGTTCCGGAAGTGAAGGTCGCCAACCTGGTCAAGACGGCCGTGGCCCTGGATGACATGGTGCGCGAGAACGGGCTGGATGCGATCGCTTTGCGCTGCTGGCTCGAGCTCGAAAAGCAACTGGGCATTGCGCCCTGCGTGCTTCTGGGCGAAATGAACGACCGCGGCATCCCGGCGGCTTGCGAGTTGGACGTCTGCAACGCGGTGGCCATGAGCGCCCTCGCTCAGGCCTCGGGGAAGGCCGCCACCTGCCTGGACTGGAACAACAATTACGGGGACGACCCGGACAAGTGCATCCTGTTCCACTGCGGGCCGGTGCCTCAGACGATGATGTCCGCGAAAGGCCGGGTGATCGAACACCCAATGTTCGCCAAGGCGCTTGGCGCCGGCTGCGGGTACGGCTGCAACGTGGGCCGCATCGCCAAGGCGCCCATGACCTTTGCCAGCACGAAGACGGTCGACGGCAAGCTCGGTTTCTACCTGGGCGAGGGGCGCTTCACGGGCGACCGGATCGCCAAGGATTTCTTCGGCTGTGCCGGCGTGGCCCAGATCGACGGGCTGCAAAGCAAGCTCCAGGTTATCGGCCAGGAAGGCTATCGCCACCACGTCGGCGTCACGTTTGACCACGTGGCGACTCCCGTCCGCGAAGCCTTTACCCGCTACCTGGGGTATACGCCCACGCCCCTATGAGCCTGCTCGGGATCGATATCGGTACGTCGCAATGCAAGGCCTCGGTCTTCACCGCGGAAGGCCGGTCGCTTGCATTCGCCACACGAGAATATCGCATGCGGCATCCGGCGCCGGCCTGGTCGGAGTTTGATGCCCACGACGTCTGGGGCAAGGTCCGGGAGACGATCCGCGAAGTCGCGGCGGCCGCCGGGCGCGATCCCGTCACGGCCTTGTGCGTGAGCGCGATGGGCGAGGCCCTGGTGCCGGTATCCCGTCGGCGGGAGATCCTGGGCGCGAGCATCCCGAGTAGCGACCCGCGCGGCGCGGAGGTGGCCGAGGCGTTGCGCCGCGACTTCGGCCAGGAGGCCTTCTACCGGATCAACCCTAATATCCTGGGGCCCCAGTACGCGCTGCCGAAGCTGCTCTGGCTGCGGGAACACGAACCCGAGCTGTTCGCCCGGGCCGACTTGTTCCTGCTGTGGAGCGACCTGGTCAACTTCATGCTCGGCTGCGAGCCCACCTGCAACAATTCCCATGCGAACCGGACCTTGCTGTTCGATCTCGACGCCAACGACTGGTCGGACCGTCTGTTGGCGTGGGCCGGGCTGGAGCGGAGTCGGTTCGGGCGGGTGGTGAGCGGGGGGGCCGTGGTCGGGACCGTTGCCGGCCCGGTCGCGGCGGACCTGGGCTTGCCCAACGGCGTGCAGGTCGCGGCCGGCGGGCACGATCAGTGCCCCAACGCCTTGGGCTGCGGGTGTATTGCGGCGGGCAAGGCGGTGTGCGGCATCGGCACGTACGAGTGCCTTACGCCTGTTTTCGCCAAACCACGGGACCCGCTCGCCATGTTGCGGGAGCAGCTCAACATCGAGCACCACGTGCTGCCGGGCCTGTATGTTTCCTTCCTGTTCAACCACTCGGGCAGCCTGGTCCGGTGGTTCCGCGACACGTTTGCCGCCGCCGAGGCTGCGGGTGCCGGCGACGTGTATGCGCGGCTCAACGCCGAACTGCCGCTTGAGCCCACACGGTTGCTGGTTCTGCCGCATTTCGATCCACCGCTCTGGCCGGCGTACCTGCCCGACAGCGCCGGGGCCATCCTCGGCCTCAAGAGCAGTACCACGCGCGGCGAAATCCTCAAGGCCATCATGGAGGGGGCTACCTATTACTTCGTGGATAGCATCGAGGCGTTGCGCCGCATGGGCATCGATACGACCGAGTTCGTAGCCTCGGGCGGCGGCGCCCGGTCCGACGCGTGGCTCCAGATCAAAGCCGACATTTTCGGGGTTCCGTTCGTGCGCCTGAGCGGCTCCGAAGGGGGCGTCGCCGGCGCGGCGATGCTGGCGGGCCTTGGAACGGGGGTTTATCATACGCCTGCGGAAGCGGTGGACTTGTATGTCCGCCGGGACCGCGTGTTCGATCCGGACGCGCGGCGCCACGCGATTTACCGGGAGAACGCGGCCCTCTTTCGTCAGGTCAACCCCGCACTGGCGCCCATCCTGGGCTCGTTGGCGGCCCGTCGGGAGGCAGGCTTATGAATCCTAAGTTTTTTGGCGACTCCTACGACATCGTCAAACGGTTTTTCTGTGAAAGACTTCGATGACTAGTCAATGCGAGAAGGACGCTGCAGGTCAGTCAGCCCAGCCCGAGGGCGCTCGGGCGGGGTCTGGCCTGCCGTCACGCTGGCGTTTGCCCGGCCTGCTTCTCTCGGTCGTTGGCGTGGCGGTCGTCTTTTGTATGCAGGCTCAGTATCGGAACCACTTGGTGCCGCGCCACGCGGATTACGACCGGCGCCGGGTCCTGCTGACAGGGGACGAACCGAGCTACATTCTGATGGCACAGGCGATCGCGGGTGGCCATGGGCTGAACGTGCGTCCTATCATCGAGAGCGGCGCCTATCGACGTTTCTACAGTCACCCGGTGATCTCCCCCGAGCAGGATACCTGGTCCTACTATTTCGGCTCGGGCTGGATTGTCCCCGCACTCGATCGATCGTCGCAATGGCAGGCTGCCCAGAAGATGCAGTTCACGCCCCTGCTGCCTCTGTTCATGGCGCCCTATGTCGACCGGGTGGAGTGTGTCCGTTGGCTTACCGGCTTGCTTCAGTCTATTCTCACCGGTTTGCTCTTCTGGGCACTGATGCGACCGTTCCTCCACCTCCCTGCACAGCGCGTCTGGGTTCCTGCGTTTGGAATGGCGGCGCTCTTCGGGGGTATCCCCGTTGGTTACTACACGACCCAACTCTATCCCGAGATCCTCGGTGGCGCGGCTGTTCTTGCCGCGGGTGCACTGGCTCTTGCCGGCGGAGCAAGGTTCCGGATCGCGGCGCTTGTGCTGCAAATATTGGCCTTGCTGGCGACGCCGCGAACCGCGCCCGTTGTCCTGGCCCTGCAGCTATTCATGCTGCTCGATGCCTGCCGATCCGACGGGTGGCGCAAGAGTCTGTTGTTGGTCGCAGGAAGCAGCGCCGTCTGGGGCTGTTTTGTGCTCTTCGCGCTTTCCGTATGGGGCACATTCTTCCCGCCCATGGGGTCGTCATTCCTGAAGAATTTCCTTTTCGCAGGGGCAACGCAGGGAGGGTCCGTTTCAGGACTTTTGCTGCAAAGAGCTTCCTCCCTGGCGCAGGGGGTTCTAAGGGTCCTCTTCGGCAGGGATATCGGACTGGTGTTCCTTTGCCCGATTACACTGTGGTCGATCGTACTGGCCGTCAGGGGATGGAAGGTCAGGGGCCAGCGCCGGGCTTCCTGTCTATGGGCGCTCATGTTTGCCGGATCGGTAGTCTCTGTCGCCCTCTACCCCGAGTTCCGCGCCGGCTCATGTCCGGCCGGCCGTTTTCAAGTGATTCCCGCGTTCCTCTGCGCTTTGCCGATTTTGGCGGCGGCCAGGCCAGACAACGCCCCGTTTACGCGGCCATACCTGGCCACATTTTTATGGCTGGTGGCGGTTACCGTTGTCTTGGGGCTTTGCGTTGGCGGGCACCCCGGTTACTGGTTCCGCGCCTATCACCCCTTGTTCGGCTATCGCCTGCTTCAGCCCTACTACGGTTGGCTGCCGGCCTTCGAACACGGGGTCTCAATGGGCGACCTCGCCAAAGCCGTCCTGTGGGCGTCGGTGTTCCTCCTGCCGATGCTGCTGGCCGGAGTCGGGCGGCGGCAGTTGCGTTCGCCGCCGTTCGGCGTATGATGTCGCCGCGGTTTTGCTGGGGGAAGCTTGCTTTTGTCATTCGACAGAGGTCCCGCGTTCAGCCGCCATGACGGAAGAGAACCCAATGCTCAAGCCATCGGAGTTTGCCATCCTGCCGTGGGGAAACACGGGAGGCGACTTGGACGTGTTCAAGGATATCCGCGAAGGCGGGTTCAACCTCGCGGGATTCGTGAAGCCGGAGAACCTTGGCCTCGTGAGCCAGGCCGGACTTCAGTGTTTGGTGTATGACGACACTACCCACGTCGGCGACGCCGAGGCACAGTTGCCCTCGGCAGAGATCGACCGGAGGGTGCAGGCGCTGGTCAAACGCGTCGGCGATCACAAGGCCACTTACGGATATTATCTGCGCGACGAGCCGGGCGCGAAGGCGTTCTCGGGTCTGGGGAGGTGGGCCGCGGCGTTCAACAAGGCCGCACCCACGGCGCTCGCCTATATCAACCTGTTCCCGAACTACGCCTCGCCCAAGCAGATGAACGTCGCTACCTATGAGGAGTATCTCGAGTCGTTCGTCGGGAACGCCAAGCCCAGGTTCATCAGCTACGATCACTACGCGCTGATGGACGACGGATCGCTGCGGGGCGGCTACTTCCAGAACCTGGAGGCCGTGCGCGCGGCGGCGCTGCGCCACAACCTGCCTTTCTGGAATATCGTGTTGTCCAACTCGCACTTCAACTATGCCGAGCCCACGCCGGCCGGGCTCCGTTTCCAGGCGTATACGACGCTGGCCTACGGCGCTCGGGGCATCAGCTACTTCACCTACTTCGCACCCACCATAGGCAACTACCGCCTGGCCCCGATCGATCAGTTCGGGCACAAGACGCCGACCTGGTGCATGCTCCGCGATGTTAACCTGCAGATCCACCGCCTCGGGCCGGTGTATATCGGCCTCAAGAGCCTGAACGTCTTCCACCACGGCGAGTTGCCGGCCGGCTGCTCGGGGATCGAGAGCAGCAAGCTCCTGACTTCGGTATCCGGCGGGAAACTCCTGGTCGGCGAGTTTAATGGGCCGGGAGGGCAGCCGTTCGTGATGGTAGTAAACAAAGACCTGCATAAGTCCACGGCGTTTGGCGTCCAGTTCAAGGCCGCGGGCCAGGTCGAGCGGGTGAGCGCGTATACCGGCAAGACGGATCCGTGGGGCGGCGAAGATTGTTGGCTCGCGGCTGGCCAGGGCATGCTGCTCTGCCTGAAGACGTAATCTTGAACTCTGAGACTGAGGAATTTGCGATGACCGACACCACGCACAAACATACCGATCGACTGCAATGGTTCCGCGACGCCCGATTCGGGCTGTTCATGCACTGGGGCCCGTACTCGCAACTGCGCCGGGGTGAATGGGTCAAGGTCCGTGACCGGATACCCGATGCGGACTATACCCGGATGGCCTCCGGTTGGCGGGCCGAGGCGTACGATCCCGATGTCTGGGCACGCACCGCCGTCGCCGCCGGCATGCGCTACGTCGTGTTGACGACTAAACACTGCGACGGGTTCTGCCTGTTCCCCACGGCGACCACCGATTTCTGCGCGCCGCGCCGCGGGCCGGGGCGGGACTTGATCGAGCCCTATGTCGCCGCCTGCCGTCGGCACGGGCTCAAGGTCGGGTTCTACTTCTCGCTCTGCGACTGGCACCATCCGGATTTTGTCGACCACTACGACCCGACCGATGTCGCCGCCTGGTCCAAGCCGATGCCTGATCCCGCGGCCATGGCACGGTACGTGGACCTGCATCATCGCCAGGTCCGCGAATTGATGACGCAGTATGGCCCGGTGGACCTTTTGTGGTTCGATGGCAACTATCTCGGCCCGCAGGCGATGCGGTCGGCAGAGTTGGTGGCCATGGTGCGGTCGTTGCAGCCGCAGATCGTGATCAACGACCGCAGCGGCCTGCCCGAAGACTATGCCACGCCCGAAGGCGTGTTGTCCCCGTCGGCGCCGTCCCGCACCTGGGAACTGTGCGACAGCACGCACATCGGCTGGGGCATTGAGGCGGACGATCCGGCGCTCTACTCGACGGCACAGGATTTGGTCGGCCGGCTGGCCGACTGCGCCGGGGCTGGCGGCAACTTTCTGCTCAACGTCGGTCCGCAAGCCGACGGTCTGTTTCCCCCGCGCGTCAATGAACAACTCCGCGAAGTGGGCCAGTGGCTGGGCCGGCACGGGGACGCGATCTACGGCACCGTGGCCGGGCCGACCGGCCGGCAGAGTTGGGGTGTCACCACGCAGCGCGACGAGACGGTTTACGCGATCAGCTTTGAAGGGGTTCGGACGCTTCGGGTGCCCGGCTGGCAGAGCCGCATCCGCGACGCGCGCCTGATCGATGGCGGCGCGCCGGTCGGATTCCGCCAGGGCACGGCCGGGCTGGACCTGGAATTGCCGCGCCTGGACCCGATGGCGACCGTGGTGGCATTGACGCTCGCCGAACCCCCGGTTGTGCGGCCGGGGCTCCCGGCGTCGGAATCCGACGGGCGGATCGTGCTGACGGCGAACCGTGCGCAGATCACCGGCACGAAGCTATACTGCAACTGCGATGCGCTGGGCGGACGGCTTTGTTTCTGGAGCGAGGCCGCGGATACCGCGCGTTGGCAGTTCGAGGCGCCGGTCGCCGGCCGATTTGCCGTGCAGGTCGAATACTCGAATATACCTGCTGCGGCGGGCAGCCGCTTTGCCGTCGCCGTGACCGGCGGCCGGATCGAGGCGGTCGCACAGAGCAGCGGCTCGTGGCTGCGGTTCCGCCGCGACGATGTCGGCGAGTTGGACCTGGCCGCCGGCGAACAAACGTTGATCCTCACCCCTGTAAACATGGGCGCCGGCGGGCTGATGTGCCTGCGCCGGATCGTCCTGACACCCTGTACTTGAAACTGCCACCACCAACCGAAGGAACCCAGATGACTGACACCCTGACCCAACCCACCGACCGACTGCAATGGTTTCGAGAAGCGCGATTCGGCATGTTCATACACTGGGGCGTCTATTCGCTCCTGCGAAACGGCGAGTGGGCCATGAACGCCGACTCGATTTCCGTGAAGGACTATCTCGAACTGGCGCGGCAGTTCCGCGCCGAACAGTTCGATGCCGATGCCTGGGCGCGCACGGCCAAGCGCGCCGGCATGAAGTACATGGTCCTGACCACCAAGCACCATGACGGGTTCTGCCTTTGGGACACGAAGACCACCGGGTTCAACGCGGCGAAAATCGGTCCGCGGCGGGACGTGGTGCGGGAGTTCGTCGACGCCTGCCGCCGGCACGGGTTGCGGGTCGGATTGTATTGGTCGTGGGTGGACTGGAACTATCCCGACTGGGCGAAGGAGTTCATCTGGTCGGACCTGAATCAATGGCGGCGGCCGTTCGCGGACCCGGCCAAACACGAGCGCATGGTGAAGTATTTGCATGCCCAGGTGCGGGAGTTAATGACCCACTATGGCCCGATCGACGTTTTCTGGTTTGACGGCGGGTTCCTGACGGCCGAGCAATACCGGTCCCGCGAACTGCTGGCGGAGATGGGCCGTCTGCAACCGCAGATGCTCATCAACGACCGCGGAGGCGTTCCCGGCGACTTTGGCAATCCGGAAGGCCTGATGCCGACCGAGGGCTCGGCGCGTGCCTGGGAGTTGTGCCAGTGCTCGGCGGCGTTCACCACGTGGACGGTGCCGTTCGACGATCTCGCCCTGTTTGCGCCATCGTCAGAACTGCTGGGACTGCTGTCCGACGCCGTGGCGCTGGGCGGCAACCTGCTGTTGAACTTCGGTCCGCAGGCCGACGGCGCGTTCGCGGCGCCCAGTTTGGAACAGCTTCAGGTGATCGGTGCGTGGATGCGCAAGAACAAAGAGGCGATCTACGGCGCGCAGGCCGGGCCGACCGGGCGACAGGAGTGGGGGGTGAGCAGTCAGAAGTCAGAGGTCAGAGGGCAGAAGTCAGAGGGCGGCGTGACGGTGTATCTGCATGTTTTCCGGCCGGCCGAAAAGCTGGCTGTGCGCGGTTTCGCTTCTCGAGTCCGGTCGGCGCGGCTGCTGGAAACCGGCCGGGCGGTGCGCTTCAGCCAGAAAGGTGCAAACCTTGTTCTTGCGCTGCCGTCCACCCGGATGCTGCCGCAGGTCGTGGCGCTGGAATTTGACGAGACGCCCCGGTTCGAACCGGAGGGCATCCGTCAGCGTCTGGACGGGAGCGCGATTCTCACGGCCAATCAAGCCGCCCTGCGGACCGCCCACGCAGACGGCAAACCGGCCTTGTTCCTTTCGCCCGATGCCCTGGGCGGGCGGATTATGGGATGGAAGCGCGTCGAGGACTATGTCGAGTGGACGTTCCGCGTCGATCGACCGGGCCGCTTCCGCCCGTCATTCGAATTCAACCAACCCGAATCCCTGAACTGCTACGGGCGGCGGCTGGAGATGGCCGTGGCGGGCCAGGCTGTGCGCGCCAGCGTCCCATTAAGCGGACGCCATGGCCAGTACGCTCGCTACCCGATGGCGGGCGCGTTCCGACTCGCGCGCGGCACCCACACCCTGACATTGAAGCCCACCGTCCTGGATCCCGGGATTCTGATGAATCTACGGGCGGTTATTCTTGAGCCGGAATCGTGATGGTGCTGTATCGGCCGCAACCGGGATGCTAAACTGCTTCCCGCAAATTTCTGGATCTTCGAGTCGCCCATAGATTGAGATAGGGAGAAGCATGAAATCAGCTAGTCGTATTATAGCCATCGGTGCGCTTCTTGCGGCGTCGGCAGCGGCCGCGTCCGCTGACCTGCCGGTGATCACGATCACGAACGTCGAGACCGCGGTGTTGGATCCAGTGAATTGGGACAAGGGCTTTCCCGGCGAACGGTATTTCGATGCGATCCGGCCGATGCTGGTGCGTTTCCCGGGCGCCGCGGAAGTCATTCTCGCCAAAGTGCACGCGGGTTACGCGGTCGACAAAGTGGAACTGGTGCTCGACTGGGCAAAGCAGGAGGGGGCCGGACCCGAACGCGGACGAGCGGGTTGGGGATCCGAGGCCGACTACACCCAGCATCCCGGCGAATGGTCGGCCCTGGCTCGGGGAGTCCTGAAACCGTGGAGCGCGGCCAGCAGCAACAGTGCGCCCACGGCCAATGCGTACGTTAAGGGGGGCGGCTTTTGGGACAAGATTTGCGGTTGGTCGGACGGCAAGGACCGCCTGGCTACGGTCTGCGGTCCCCTTCCGCTCCACGCCAAGAGCCCTGAGGCGGCGATTGACGTCACCACCGCCCTTGCGGATCTGCTCTACGGTCGCGACCTGGGCGCCCGTTTGCGTTCGCTGGAGCAACAGGGCTTTGCCGTGCAGAAGCTGGAACTTGTCGATGACAAGTATAACAGCCAGGAAGGCGGCTGGTTTGATGTATACTCCTGGCGTGTCAGCACCGGCTACATGAAGATCTGGGTGCGCCCGCCGTCGTTGCGCATTGTTTTCCGGAAAGCCGACAAGGCCGGCGCCGTGAACCTTCCGCCCGCCCTCGACTTCGAGGCGCTGACTGCGAAACTGAAGGCCGCACCCGAGGGGCGCCCGGCCATGCGCGTACCCGACGACTGGACCGCCAAGATCCAGAGGTTCCACACCAAGCCGGCTGACATGCCGGACTGGATGTGGACGCGCCACAACGAATTGGCCGGCATCTGGGGTTGGAACCTGGGACGGTTCAGGGCCGACGGGTTGGTCAACGGCGACACGAATTTGTTTTTCCGCGAAATGTCATCTTATCTTTACCTCGCCCCGCATCAGTGGGAAGGGCATCTCACGACCGATTTCGCCCTGGCCCCCCGGGCTCTGGCCGAATTCTTCCCGCCGGCTGCGCTCGACTATGCCAAGGTCTACTGGAAGGGCTGGACGCACCCGGAGACGGAAGATATCGAGAACCCGCGGCAGCGTTCCTACTTCCGGTCCTACCCGCGCAGCATTGGCACGCAGAATTTCAGCATCAATTCCATCGCGGGTTGCACGCTGGCCGGCGACATGCTCCAGGCGCCGTGGGTCCAGGCCGATGCCCAGTACGGCATCGAAAATCTCGTGCTCCGCAACTGGGGTTTCTACGGCGGCGCCAACCAGGAGGTGGGCGACACCTACTACCAGGCGCTTTCGGTGGCAGGTCTCGGGATCATCGCCAAGTACGCGGATGATCCCTTTGACCGGCTGATGGGCGAGATCGCCCGCGACCGCCAGGTGGAACAGTTGATCAGCGTGTTCCATCCCGGCCTGCGGCGGCTGACGTATCCTATGGGTCGCGGCGAGTTGAAGTACCAGATGCTGTACCAGGATGGCCCGTACCATGCGGTTCACTCGCTTTCGCGCAAGGGCGCGCTGATTCATCTCGACATGACCAAGAATGAGGAGAGCATGCACCACATCCAGGTCTTTGGCGGCGAAGGGCCGCCGGCCCGCTATGCGCTGCTCATGCCTTGGGGCCCGGACGAGTGGGCCAACATTGTGGACGACAAGTCGCTGCCGTGGACGACCTACGCCCGGTGGTGGCACTTCGCGCCCGACAACTTGCCCTCGGGTTGGCATGTGCAATCGCTCGGTCATCACTACGCGCTCGGATCCCGCGTGGAGCAGCACGGCAATTCGGGCATCACGCCGGTGACGGCCCAGTGGCGACGCGAGGCCGGCACGGTGACGAACATGGAACAGCTTTCCACGCTCCAGATGAGTTTCACCGTCAACGGGGTGTTCGCGCAGGCGATGCTCCAGGCGGCCGCCGTGCAGCAGGGCGGCAAGATTCTGGCCATGGCGGCCCAGCCCTGGCGCAACACCATGCGCGCGCTGCCCAATCCCGACTATGCCGGCGGTTGGCGTGCAAAGGATGCGAGCTACAACCCGACGTCGGTCAACGCCGCAGGTGCGGCCGTTACGATCACCAGCTTCGGCGACGTGTCGAAACGCGAAGTGTGGATCGGGGATCGCAAGGTCGACCAGCTCTCCGGCAATGCTTCGCCCGTCAACCCCGATCCCAAGTACATGTGGGATCGCTATTTGGTGAGCGGATCTAATTCCGTGTTCGCAAAGGACGGCGAAACAATCCTTGTCAGGGACGGCGTCAGCTATGCCGCGATCCGGCCGGTCGTGCTCGATCCCATGGACCGCGACCAGCAAATCGAGGTGGCCTATGAATGGCCGGTCATCTACGTCTATGCCTTTATTTATCGCAGTTCGAAGGGGATGAACCTTGACGATTGGTATACGGACAAGGACCGCCGGGCCACGGGGGGATTCGCCATCGAGGTCGGCGACGAAACCGAATACGGGTCTTTTGACAACTTCCGTAAACACGTGGCGGAGGCGAAACTGGACTGCGCCTGGAACACCGACAAGCGTTGCTACGACATGGCCTATCACAGCGGCAAGGACACCCTCGAAATGGGCTTCCGCGTGTGGGATGAAGGCAAGACCTTTACAGGCGGAGACGCCGGTCCCAAGTACATCCGCGTCAACGGGCACGAGGACTACGGCTATCCGCTGAGCATTCAGCGCGACTCACCGTGGAGCGTTCAGGGCATGGGCGGGCGGATCGAGAAAGCCGGCGCCGTGGTAGAGTCGGAGAAGAACCATCGCACGTACCTACTGGCGGAAACCAAGAGCGGGACCTACACGGGGTACAATCCTTTGCCCGATCTTATTTTCTGGCGGTTGACGCTGCCGGGCGGGGCCAAGGTTCGGGCCGATGGGCGCGTGGGGCTCCTGCGCGTCAGGGCGCGTCCCCAGGAAAACAAGCTGTGGATCGACTATTGTCTCAAGCCGGGCCAGGAACAGCGGACCGATATGGCCCAGGCCCTGGTGCTGGAGGGCTTCAGTGACGCGCCCAGCGTGGTCCTGAACGATAAGCCGGTTGGAAAGCCGGGGCGCGTCGAACTGAGCGGCCGCAAGGGTTGGTTCGTCCCGCTGCGGGACGGAGTCCGGGGCCCGGCAGTTGCCGAACGTCTCGTGGCCGCCGATGCGCTCTGGACCAAGACGGATACCGAAGCGATGCCGGCCTTCTTCCAGGACTGGTATGCCGTCGGTCCCTTTGACAACAGCGACTTTGCGGGTTCGAACTTCCAGTTGAAGGATTTCGGCCCGGAAAAAGGACTGGACTTGAAAGCCACCTACCAAGGGGTCGCGCAGGGAACGAACGGCTTCGTGGCCACGACGGTGAAGTGGCGGCCGATTCTGGCTGAAGGGCAGCCGGCCTTGTCGGAACAGCAGTTGTCCCTGGGCGAGCACTTCGACCCTTCGCGCGGCGTCATAGCCTATCTCGCGGCCTCCCTCATATCGGACGCCGACCGGACGGTCTACCTGCGCACCGGCAGCGACGAGCGTCTCGGGGTATGGGTCAACGACGAACGCCTGATCTTCAGCCGTGGCTGGCGGCTGGCCTATCGCGACCAGGATTGGGCGCCGGTGAAGTTGAAGAAGGGCGAGAACCCGGTCTTGGTCAAACTGAGCCACGGCCACGAATCCTGGCGGCTCTATTTCCGAGTGACCGACGAGAACGGTTTGCCGGCGGCGGGCGTCCAATACCAAGGCGCGCACGCCCTGAAATAGGTCCGATGATGAATACTCGTCAACGGCTTGAGACCGTATTCTCAGGAAAAGCGGCGGATCGGACCCCGGTGCTGGGCGGGTGGATCTGCTGCGCCCCGCATCTGATCGAACTGGCAGGCGCGACCCTCGATGACTATCGGGCCGCACCCAAGGCCGTCGCCTTGCGGGCGTACCACGCGCTGGGCGTGGATGGTCTCATTAGCCTGGCCCTGCCCAAGGCGGATGGCGACTACCGGATCGTCGACGAGCATTCGTACGCCCACGCCGACCGTGGTGAATCGGTGGAGGATGCCGTGGCCCGGATCGAGCAGATGCCCGATGCCGCGGCGATCGAACGCGATTTCGATTTCGAGGCCGAGTATGCGAAGTTCAGGTCGGAGCTCGTCGGCATGCAGACGTCCTGCGGCGACCTGGTGTGGATGCCGGCCATATGGAATGCCGGGGCAAAGGCCAGTTGGTATTTCGATTTCGGCTACGAGAACTACTTTACGATCGTCGGGATGTACCCCGAGGCCGCCCGCAAGCTGATGGAGATGGGCGGCGCACACGGCCGGTGCCACGGCCGGATGGTGGCCCGCGCGGTCAAGGAAGGCCTCTTTCCCCATGCCGTGCTGCTCGGCGAGGATATCTGCACCCAGCGGGGACCCATGGTGTCGCCCAAGTTTCTGGAACAGTATTACGCGCCCCAACTGAAGTACGGACTGGAACCGTTGCTTGAGGCGGGGTGCAGGCCCGTGTGGCATTGCGACGGCGACGTTCGCCCGCTGCTGGACATGTTGATCGATTGCGGGGTCCAGGGCTTCCAGGGTTTTCAACCGGAATGCGGCCTGACCATCGACAACATGGTCGAACGCCGAACCCGCGACGGAAAACCGCTGCTCATTTTCGGCCCGCTTTCCGTGACCACCGAACTGCCGGTTTGCACGCCTGATGAAATCGTCGCGAAGGTCCGGCATGCCATCGAGGTGTCGCGGGGCAACGCCGACCTGGTGCTGTTCACGGCAAACACGATCAACCCGGACGTGCCGCTGGCCAATGTCCGGGCCATGATGCGAGCCGTGCGCGAAGATTGACGCCCTCTGGTATGGGCCTGACCCCCGGATTGGAACAACTGCGTGATTTCTACTTCTAGGCTTACTAAACGATTTGGGCAGGATGTGTTGTTCGAGGACGTCTCTGTCCAGTTCACCCCTGGGAACTGCTATGGCTTGATCGGCGCCAACGGGTCAGGAAAGTCGACTTTCGTCAAGATCCTGGCCGGCCTCGTCCCGGCCAGCCAGGGCGAAGTGATCGTCGGACGGGACTGCACGCTGGGCTACCTGCGCCAGGATCATGCCGAATTCGACGACGTTGCGATCCTCGATACCGTTTACATGGGGAACAAGAGGCTCTGGGATCTCCATAACGAGCGGGAGGCCCTCTATTCCAAGACGGATCTTACCGAGGCCGAACATGATCGCAGCGGCCTGGTCGAGGAGGAATTCGGCGCGGCGGGCGGCTACACCATGGAAGCCGATGCCGCCAAGTTGCTGGCGGGCCTCGGGTTCACCGAAGACGTTTTTGCCAAGGAATTGCGGACCTTGCAGGGCGGCTTCAAACTCAGGGTGTTGCTGGCCCAGGTGTTGTTCGCCCATCCCGACGTTCTCCTGCTGGACGAACCCACCAACCATCTGGATCTCGAATCCATCGAGTGGTTGGTCGAGTTGTTGAAGCGGTACGAAGGCACCGTCATTGTCATATCGCATGACCGTTTCTTCCTGAACCAGGTCTGCACGCATATCGCCGATCTGGACTACCATGAAATCCGCATGTTCACCGGCAACTATGATGACTTCACCATTGCGAGCCTGGAGGCCCGCGAACGGCGGGAGAAGTCGAACAAGAAGCTGGAGAAGCAGATTCACGACCTGAAGACCTTCATCAGTCGCTTCAGCGCCAACGCGTCCAAAGCCAGGCAGGCGACCTCCCGGCAGAAGCTGCTGGGCAAACTGGAACTGGAAGAGGTGAAGCCCAGTTCGCGCGTATCGCCCTATATCCGGTTTACTCCCAAGAAGCGGCTCGGCGACAAGGTCATTCAGCTCGATCGCGTCTCCAAGAGTTACGACCGCCCGCTCTTCTCGGATTTCTCCTGCAAGATCGAGCCGAAGGAGAAGATCGCGATCATCGGGAAGAATGGCGTCGGGAAGACGACCCTCCTGAAGATCCTATGCGGGCTTCTGCCCCCGGACACGGGCACCGTGGTCCTCGGTGACACCATCCAGTTCAGCGTCTTTCCCCAGGATCCCGCGGAAGCGCTGGACCCGCAGAGCCAGGCGCTGACCTGGCTCCGGCAGTTCGCCGACGACAAGGATATTTCCGAAACCGAGCTTCGGTCATTCATGGGCCGCATGCTGTTCAGCAAGGACGATGTCTTCAAGCCCGTCCAGGTTCTGAGCGGTGGGGAGAAAGCCCGGCTTATCCTGGCCAAGATGATGCTGGAGGGCGGGAATGTGGCTATTTTGGACGAGCCCACGAACCACCTGGACCTGGAGTCCATTGAGGCGCTCAACTTCGCGCTGTCGGAGACCGCGACCACCGTTATCTTCGTTTCACACGATCATCGGCTGATCGGTTCGCTCGCCACGCGGATCCTGGAGATCAAGGACGGCCGGATCCTGGATCGCTCGTGCGCCTAGCAGCCTGTCGGACTTACGACCCGAAGGGCACCACGCCTGCTACCGGCCGAGACGGCCGGCTCCAAAGCGCCCCAAAAGCGAACTGGAGCCGGCGGTCCTCCGCCGGTAGCGACGGTTGCGGCCTCTCGTAGCGTTTAAGCCCGACAGACTGCTAGTCCCGGAGCCGAAATCAGTCCCACCAGCGCAGGATGGGCGCGAGCCCCTGCGCGCCGAGATCCCGCAGCATGTCACGCGCGGGGCGCGCCCCCGGCTCGTGGATGCGGCGCGCGACAAGCGCTGAAAGCAGCATGAAGAACCCGGCCGCGTAGAACGTGAGCCGCAGGTCGGCGGGCAGGTGGAGCCCGCCGAACCAGGCCGGCAAGTGCCCGCCCAGGGAGGGCAGCGGCGCGGCTGCCAGCACGACCACGATCGAATAGATCGCCAATTGGACGGAGCGGCCCCGCGTCGGCGTTACTTTGTAGAGCAGCGTGTTGAGCGCGACGCTGACGCCGCCGACGCTCACGCCCGCCACGAGGTTGGCGACGGGCACTACCAGGTAGACGGCGTGGGCGGTATCGAGCCACAGCCACACGAACTGCAACGCCCCCAGCGCCGTCGCGCACGCCGTGAGCACGGGGCGACAGCCCCAGCGGTCCACCGCGCGGCCCCACAGCGGGGAGGACAAGAGGAAGGCGAGCATCAGGAAGGCGTTGATGATGCCGATGCCGAGGAACGGCATGCCGAGGTCGCGTAGCATGTACGTGACGTAGAACGGGCCGGCAATGGCCTGCAGCGACCAAAGCACGGCGAAGAGAATGACCATGAGCAGAGCGCGGTTCGTGAGCGTTTCGCGTACCAGTCGCGGCAGATTCGAGCCGTCCTTGTGGCGCGGGGCGGGGATGTCGGCCTGCGGCAGGAAGAGCAGGGCGCCCGCCACGCCGAAGACGATGCCGAACCCGAAGAGCAGGCTGTAGGCGGCCATGCCGTGGCGCTTGACGACGTCGAGAAAGGCGCCTTCGCCGATCGCGAACAGGCTGGCGACAATGCCGGCGTACATGGCGGCCCGGCCGAAGAACGTGCCGCGAAACCGCGCGGGGATCAGGTCGCCCACCCAGCTTCCACGGGCGTTGCCGGCCACGTAGGCGAAGAACGTGATGGCCGTGAGCGCCGCGATCAGGAAGCCGACCTTGACGGAAGTGGGCGCGGCGGGCGCCACAAAGGGGATGAGGATGACCGGGAGCCAGAACGCGACGTTCAGCAGCGATGCGACGACGGTCAGGCGGCGGCGGTTCACACCGCGCTCGATCAGCGCCGCCGTGCCCAACTGCACCCCGATGCAGAGCATGGGGATGGTGCTCATCAGCCCGATCTGGACGTTCGTGGCCCCGAGCTGCAACGCGTAGCCGATCAGGAACATGCCCCCCGTGGAGGCCCCGTAGACCGCGCCCAGCATGGCCTGCACGAACGACAGGCGCACCGCGCGGCGCACGGCGCCGCGCGGGAGCATGACCACACGGCCCCCCGCAGAGGAAGGAACCGATGCCACTGTCGCCGAAGCCATAAGGGTTACTCCCGTTCCAGGTTCAACCACGCGACTTCACGCGGCGTCAGCTTGACATCGAGGGCCGCGTAAGACGCCAGGCCTTCGGCAACGGTGGCCGGGCCGATCAGTGCCCACATCGGGAAGGGCTGCGCCAGCACATAGGCGAGCGCGATGGTTATCGGGTGGACGCTCCGCTTTTTCGCAAGCGCAAAACAACGCTGCTGGCGTTCGAAGTTATCGTCGCTGTACCACGAGTTCACGAGGAGACTGTCGCCGCGCTTGTCCGGCGCGGAGAGCTCCGGGACGAAGAAGCCGCGCGCCTGGCTTGACCAGGCGAAGTTCGGCACCTGTTTCTTGACGTGCCACTTGATGCTGGCGGGGTCCGATACCGCAATGCAGCCCTGCCAGAGCGGGTTAACCATCCGGGCCAGGCTGAAGTTGTTGCTCAGCGCCGCGAAAGGCGTCTTACGATGCTTCCGGGCGTACGTGTTCGCCTCGTCGAAGCGCTGCAAGGTCCAGTTCGATCCGCCGAATGCCCGCAGCTTACCCTCGGCCTTAAATTCGTTCAGCACGTCCACGAACTCCCCGACCGGGATATCCAGGTTGTCGCGGTGCATGAAATACAGATCCACGTAGTCTGTCTGGAGCCGCTCCAGGGTCTCGGAAAGCTGGCGGCGGATTGCCTCGGGCGTGCAGTGCGGCGGGTGGGCGCCCTTCGCGGCGATGACCACGGCCTCGCGCAGGTTGCGGGCTTTGATCCACTGTCCCAGCAGGCGCTCGGTGCTGCCGCCGCCGTAGATGTAGGCCGTGTCGAAGCAGTTGCCCCCGCGGGCAAAGAATTCGTCGAAGAGCGCCGTGGCGTGGGCCGGATTGCGCTGCACCATGGTGCCCATGACCAGGCGCGAGATCTTCTTACCGACGCCGGGCACTTCATCGTACCGCATGCGGTTGGGTTTGCGCACCGCGAGCGGGCGCCGGTCCACGGGCAGAGCGTAGGCCTCAGCGGTCTCGCAGGGGTATGTTAGGCCGATGGCGGCGCGCCAGGCATCGAGCGTGGCGGCCTGGCCGAGGGAGTCCGCCCAGCTCATCGCCGGCGAGGGCGCCTGGCGCTTGGGAATATTGGCCGCCACAACGTCCGCCTCCAGGGTGTAGATGCCCTTGGGAACGTCCACGACGATTTCCTGCGCGTCTTTGCCCTGCCGCGCGAGCGTGAAACGCGTCTGCCCGGCCTCGCGACCCTGGCAGAACCAGGGCGAGGGGATGGTGATCGCGCCTTCGCTGCCGTAGATGACGTTGCCGTCCTGGTTGAGTTGCACGCCGGTCGAGCACTGGGCAATGATATCGCCTTCGAACTTCAGCAAGGCGGAAGCCCACTCGTCCACGCCGGTCTGGCCCAAGTGCGCCGCGCCCTGGACGGACAGCGGCTCGGCGATGTCCCGTCCCAGGGCGGCACCCGCCACCAGGCGGGCGAACGAAACCGCGTAGCATCCCACGTCCAGGATGCCGCCGCCGCCCAGGGCCGGGTTCATCAGCCGGCCGCCGAGATTGCCGTATCCGCACTGAAAGCTGAACGTCGTCCGGATCATGCGCACCTGGCCAATGGCGCCTTCGCGGATCAGGTCCACGATCCGCTTCGTTTGCGGATTGCAGCGGAACATGAAGGCTTCCATCAGGAACACGTCGTTGCGGCGGGCCGCTTCAATCATGGTCTGCACGTCGAACTGGTTCATCGCCAGCGGCTTTTCGCACAGGATGTGTTTCCCGGCCTCTGCCGCCTTGATGACCCATTCGGCGTGCATCGGGTGGGGCGTGGAGACATACACGGCATCGATCCCGGGGTCGGCCAGAAGCGCCTCATAACTGCCGTAGGCTTTGGGAATGCCGTTCTTTTTCGCGAACTCCCGCGCCTTGTCGAGCGATCGACTGGCCACCGCCATGGCCTTGCCCGAGCTTGTCTGCTTGAGCCCGTGGGCAAAAGCCCCGGCAATCCCACCCGCCGCCAATAAGCCCCACCGAACCATTTTCTTTGACATATGGAGTTATCTCTTTCTCGTCGATTGCGATGTATTGGGGGCGTAGGTTATGCCGCCCTTTGTCTGGGCGCAAGCGGCTTCTGGTGGCGTGTCTGGCCGTGCGGTGCACGCTGCCTGCTTCGAACTTGAATTGTCAGGGGCCCGATGCTAGAAGAGGCACACTTCGGCATGATGCGTGATGGAGTAAGCCTGCACGCGGATAGAAGGAGTGGCCGTCCATGAACCGTTCACGTCTGCGTCTCGCGCTCGACCCCAGCGTCCTGATGCTGGCTGCCGTCTTGTGGCTCGGCCGCGGCGGCGACACAGCGAAGTCGCAGACTCTTCAGGAATACGTCGGGTACTACGGCAACGGGGTCATCCACTACGACCTCTGGTACTATATCGACACGAATGACAACTTCATTCAGCAGGGACCTTATTCGGCTTTCTACGAGGATGGAACCCGACAGGTAGGGGGGCAGTTTGGCAACAACCACCGGCAGGGGCTGTGGCTGAGCTGGTGGCCAAACGGCACCAAGTCGTCCCAAGGTAACTTCACCAATGACCTGTACGACGGCCAGTGGTCGTATTGGACCAGTGACGGAACCCTCGTCAGCCAACAGAGCTATCTGGCGGGAGTCACCAACGGGTTGTGGTCGATGTGGGACGGTTCGGGTCATCTGGAAAACGAAAAGCAATACGCGATGAACCTGCTGATCTGGGAAACGGATTACGGCTATTACTTGTCCGGGCCGTTGCTCTCCAAGAATCACACTGAGTGGGCCGACGGCAATATCTTGCTCACGGCGGTCACTTACTACACGAACGGGATCATGAGTTCGTGCGAAACCTACAAGAACGGCCTTCCCGATGGCGCCTGGCGCACCTACTATGACTCGGGCGCCCTGTCGGAAGAGATTAACTACGTGGATGGTCTTCGAGACGGCCTGGATCAGCAATGGTACGCGAGCGGCGCGATGAGGTCGAAGGTGACGTACAAGAGCGGCAATCTGAAGGGCGCGGCCATGACTTGGTATCCGAGCGGGCAGTTGGGCAGCATTGCCTTTTATGACGACCAAGGCCGGCTGAACGGAGTGGCGACAAGTTGGGATGCCCAGGGGCAACCCCTAAGCATCGTGCCCTATGTGAATGGTCGGGTTCAGGGTGTCGTGCAGGCGTGGGTCGACGTCTCGAACGAGTGGGATGGCGCCCAGATTTGCTATTCGGCCGGTCCCGAGGACAACGGATGCGTGTATGGGCTGTGGACCTACTCGGTGAGGTACCTTCGCGATGGGCGGGTATCGTGGTCGCATCAGGACCTCGGCCCTGACCTTAACTATCCGGAGCCGGCCGCCTATCCCAAACCCACGGGGGGTACCCGACTGGTGTGCGGCTCGGTCAGCGAGAAGGGCACCGGATACCCGCTGCCCGGCGCCACCGTAACCGCGGACGGCGTGGTTGTTACCGCGGACGGAAATGGGTACTACCGGGCCGAGATTGCTTCCTCTGATTTCTCGGCACCCGTGGACGTGGCGGTGACTCTGGATGGTTATTCACATGCCGTGAAGCAGGCCGATTTGTACTCCAGTCTGTTCGCCACCGTGAATTTTTCCCTTCAGTCCCTGGCGGCCATAACGTCGAATGTGCCCGTCATTACGAGCGTGAGATCGCCTTACGGGCATTTCTTTGTGGATGGCGTCCCACTTCGGAATGTCTACACGGTGGCGGTGGATTGGAACGGTTCTCAGCCGGGGAGCCTTGTGGTGAATCGGAACGGCCAGATTTCGTCGGTGACTGCACTCGCCAGCGGCGGGGATTTTGCTGTCGACATGGGTAAGGACTTCATCCCCAGCGTCGATCCGGGGTTTAACCTTTTGACGATCGTCGCTCAGAACAGCCAGGGAGGGCTATCGTCGCCCTGGCCGATCAGGCCGACCGTCGCGCCCAGGCCCGCTTGGCTGCGGTTTTTGGCCCCAACGTTCACGCTTATTCCCGGGCTTGAGTTTGATGCCGCGTACTCGGTGTCGGGTGCGTTCCCTGAACCGCCCTGGTCGGTTTCGCTGAAGAGCATGATGCCCGATTGGATCTGGAATACCTGGAAAACGATCCCCATTATTGGTGGTGATTATGCGCTGCTGCAAACCCAGCTGTCCATGGGGGCGGAGTACAAGACCGACAATACGGGCAGTGTCTTCCTGGGTGGGCAGAGCGGTATCGTTGCGGCCGACAAGTCGGTTCTCGGCAAGTTCAAGGGAACGGGCAAGATCGCCTACAAGCCGGGATCTGGTCTGGTCTGGTCGGCCAAGGAAGTCAATCTGACGATTGAGGGTCGGGTGGAACGAGAACTGGGCATTGTCGACCTGGTGCCGGCGATCGCCGCGGCGGCGCAGTTGCCGGTGGTGGGGCGCGTGATCGTTCTGTGGACCGGCGCTGCGCGTGTGAAGACCTTTACGACGGTCGGCGGCGGGTCGACCTTCGTGGTTGACAGCACCAATGACTTTCCCTGGGTTAGCAGCTTTCAGCCGGAGATCCAGGTGGGTGTCGGTATTACGCTGTCCGCCAACATCATCCACGGAATCGAGTCGGAATTGACTGGTTCAGGAAGCGCGAAAATCATCTGGGCGAGCAAATCTGGCTTCGATCTGCATCTGGATAAGGCCGAAAGCGAGTTGTCGGTCAAGGTCGGCGTGGCAGTGAAGAGCTTTAAGCGGGAGTTTGAGAGCAAGGTTACGTTTGCCTACCCGACTGCCGCTGGCTCGGCAACGGGTCTGTCGCTGCTATCTGCGGAGTCGCAGGGGAACATGAGCGCGAGTGCTGCCGAGGTGCATGGTTTTGCGCCTATATCCCGCGATTTTCTCGCCAGGGGCACATACAGCCGATTCGCGGCGCAACGCTCGGGCGCGAGAAGTATGGCCCTGTCAGCCGCGGCGGCCGAGAATCGCTTGATCCAGAACGTCTACCCGTACGCGCAACCCAGTTTGGCCGTGCAGGACGGCAAAGCCGCCATCGCCTTTGTCTATTCCAATCCGACCAACGCATCGCTCCAGGATACGGATATTGGTTTGGTCTGGTTTGACGGCACTAACTACTCCCCTCCTGTGTATGTGGAGGCCAATACCAAGGCGGAGTACTCGCCGTCGATCGCCTTTGATGCCAGCAACCGCGTGATCTGCGCCTGGGAACGCGTGAAGGACGACGCCTTCACCAGCACCAACCTTGAGGATATGCTGCCGCGCCTCGAGATTGTGTGTGCCGCTTTTGACCCCGTCACAGGCACCTGGACGGCACCCCAGGCCCTGACCGACAACGACTGTCTGGACCAGGCGCCGATGCTGTGTCGGGGCTTGAACGGCAACATTCTGCTGGCCTGGCAAAGCAACCCCGGCAGTGAAATCATCGGGACGACGAACTCGCCCACCTGGCTCCATTATGCAAAGTGGGATGCGGCGACCGGCGCCTTTGGCCCGGTCGGCACGCTGTCGAATGCGCTGACCAATGTCTGGGACATAAGCCTGGCCTACGATGGCACGGAGGCGACCCTGGTGTATGCGCAGGATGGGGATGGCGATCTGGCGACCCCGGACGACGTGGAACTTTTTACGCAGCATTACGACGGCACCAACTGGAGCGCGGCTGTGCAACTGACCAGCAACGGTGTGGCTGATGTGTGTCCGCGGGTGGTCTACCGCGCGGCGGGCATGCCGGACCTGCTTTGGTTGCAGGGCACGAACCTCATGCGGTTGAGCAGCGGGCTCAGCGGCACGGCGGGAATTGTCGCGCCCGGCGGCGGGTCGTTCACCTTCTCGGATTTCCAACTCGTCAGCGATCCGCAGGGGCGGTTGCTATTGAGCTGGCAGGATGCGGATACTCAGGGCCCGGACTTGTTTTACCGGGTTTACGATCCGGCGCATGATGCCTGGAGCTTGCCTCTGCGCCTGACGCACGACTCCCTCGTAGAGAAAGCTGCGGTCAGTGCGTTCGACACCGGCGGCACGCTGCATATGGCCTACATCAAGAAGGATGTCGCGCAGGACCTTACGGACCTATATCACACGACCTACACGCTACGGACCGACCTTGCTCTGGCGACCAATGCGTTGGCATTGTCGCCCTCCAACCCGGTGCCCGGGCAAGCTGTGACCCTGGCCTGTCAGGTTGGCAATGCCGGCGACCTGCCCGTGGCCGGCGCGCAAGTGTCGTTCTATCTGGGAGACCCGGCCAACGGAGGAACGTTGATCGGCACGGGCTCTGTGGATAAGCCCCTTCTGCAGGCCGGAGATACGGCCACGGCCGCGCTGGATTGGAGTATTCCCTCTGATATCAGCGTCTTCCAGTTGACGGCCGTTGCGGACGCTGGCAGCGGGGTGACCGAAAGCGACCTGGCCAACAATGCCGCCACACTTTCATTTCTCCTGCCCGATCTCCAGACTAAGCAAGTGTGGGTGGATGAGCGCGGTAATGGACAAGTCGACATCACAACACGAGTTCGCAATAACGGGGCCATCCTGGCGACGAATATCGCGATAGTCTTCCGGGCCGATGGCGTTGAATTCGCGCGGACCACCATCGGCGGCATCTTGCCGGGCATGGACGCCGAAATCACTCAAACCACATGGGATGGGACGATCTTCACAAACATGCCGACGCGGCTGGACGCGGTTGTGGATCCTGACAACCTCATTCTGGAAAGCGACAAGGGCAATAACGTGGCGTCCTGTGACGTCGTCCTAACTACCGATGCTGATCACGATGGGATGCCGGACCAGTGGGAACGTTACTACTTCGGAAGCACGATTCACGACGGCACGGCGGACAGCGATGGCGATGGCATGTCGGATCTGGTCGAGTACCTGTCCGGCACCGACCCGAATGCCCCGGCTTCCGTCCTGCGCGCGATCGCGCTCCAACCGGATGGAGCAGGGGGCATGGCCGTGACCTGGACGGCTCAGCCCGGAGTGACCTATCAGGTCGAATGCGCGGGCGGGATGACGCAATCGGTCTGGGACGCTGTTGGCGCGCCGGTGACGGCCACCAATACGGCGGCACAGGTGTCTGACACCGTTCCGGGCGGCGTCGCAACCCGCGATTATCGCGTGCGAGTCGTCACGACTCCCTTGACGCCTTGACACCCGGGGCCCCCGTCATCAGCCCTGCGGCTTGATCGGCGCGGCGGCGCGTGATAGAAGCAGGCGTGATGACAACCTTTCTGGCTGCTCAGGCTGACTGGCTGCTTTTCGCCAACGGGATGATTCTCATCACGTTGAGCGTGGCGTGTGCAACCCTCGGTCGCCGTCGCTTCGGCTTGGGGTGGTGGTGGCTGGTGGTATTCGGAGGGCTCCTGGGCGTCAGCCGCGGCTTGGAGCTTACGGCGTCGGTGTTGGCCGACGAGCCCCACCTTCTGACGATGGCGGTGATCGCCCAACTCCTCGCCTTTCTCGGGCTGCTCCAGTTTGCCTGCCATGGCGAAGCCCATCCGCGCGGCCGGTTCGTCGCCGGCGTCCTGATTCCCCAGGGCGCGGCCGTCGTTGTGGGGGTGCTCCAGAAGTACCCCGGCGCCGACCGCATCTCGCTGGGCGCGCTGCAGTTGGTGGCGGGCCTGTGGGGCGCGGTCCGCCTGTATTGGGTTGCCGGCCAATCGCCGGCCGTCGGGCGATGGCGTTTGTACGCGGCGGCGTCATTGCTGGCCCTTTGCAGTGTGGCATGGTCTGTGCCTACCATCGCGAGCGCCGTGCCGACTGCCACCTGGCCGCCGCGCATCGTCCTGGATACCATTTCGGCGCTGTTCCAGCCGCTCTTGGCCGCCGGTTTCCTGGTCATGCTCGTCGTCGTCCTGAACGACGATCACGCGACCGCCGCCCTGCGTCCGTCAGGCGCGCGCAGCGGCAACCTCATGTTGTGGGGGCTGTTGGCCGTCGGGCTCACCTTGTTAGCCTGCCTGAAATTGACGAACCTCGTTGGCGCCTATGGCCACCGCACACAGAGCCAGATGCTACTGTCGCGCGTGGAAACGGCCGCGGCCGCGATCGACCAGACCTGGCTGACCGAGTTGAAAGGGGCGGCGGCGGATGAAAGCAGCCCGAGCTATCGTCGCCTGTGCGAGCGCCTCCAGCGGATCCGCCTGACGAGTCTCGACGTGCGTTTCGTCTACGTCATGGTGCGTCGCGCGGGCAAGGTCGTCTTTCTTGCCGACTCTGAGCCGGCCGACTCGCCTGATCGGTCGCCGCCGGGGCAGGTGTACGACGAGGCCGTCCCGCGGCTGGGTGCCTTGCTCGATTCGGGCGCGTCATTTGCCGAGGATCCGCTGAAGGACCGGTGGGGTGTCTGGATGAGCGGCTTTGCGCCGCTCAAGGATCCAGCGGGGGGGCGCGTCGAGGCGGTCCTGGGCATGGACGTGGATCACCGGCTAATCCAAGGCGCTATCGCGCGTCACCGGCTCGCGGGACTGGGCCTTTCCTTCGTCCTGACCTTGCTCGTGCTGGCTCTGTTTGCGGGTCTGCATCTCAACCGCCGCATGCTGGAAGATCTCGAGAAATCCAGCGCCAGCCTGGAAGAATCCCATGCCGAGCTGCAGCAGGCCATCGAGCGCGCCAACCGCCTGGCCGTGGCGGCCGAGGCCGCCAATCAGGCCAAGAGCGACTTTCTGGCCAACATGAGCCACGAGATCCGAACGCCCATGAACGCCGTTATCGGCCTGACCGGATTGCTGCTGCAGACTCAACTGACGGACGAACAGCGCGACTACGTCGAGACGATCAGCGGCAGCGGCGAAGCCCTATTGACGCTGATCAACGACATCCTGGACTTTTCCAAGATCGAGGCGGGGAAGATGACGATCGAGTCGGAGGCGTTCGATCTGGTCGGCACCGTGGAAAGCGCTCTCGACCTGCTGGCGCAACGGGCGGCGGCCAAACGGCTGGAGACGATGTCGAGCATCGCGCCCGAGGTCCCGGCCGGGCTGCGCGGCGATGCCGGCCGTATCCGCCAGATCCTGATCAACCTGATCACCAACGCCATCAAGTTTACCGAGAGTGGAGAGGTGGTCGTGAAGGTGGCGCTCGATCGCCGGGAGGACGCCACCGCCTGGCTGCGCTTCGAGGTGCGGGACACGGGTATCGGCATCGCGCCGGAAGACCAGGCCCGACTCTTTCAGCCGTTCACGCAGGTCGACAATTCGGCGGCCCGGCGCTACGGCGGCACCGGACTGGGCCTGGCCATCTGCAGGCGTCTCGTGTCGCTGATGGGCGGGAGCATGGGCGTGGAAAGCCAGCCGGAACGGGGCTCAGTCTTCTGGTTTGTGATTCCGGTGCAGACCACGGAGGAACCGCAACCCCGGAGCCCGGTGCGACCTGTCGCCCTGCAGGGTTTGCGCGTGTTGCTGCTGGACGACAACGAGACAAACCTCTTGATTCTCGATCGCCAACTGGAGTCGTGGGGGCTGAAACCGGATCAGTTCGGCCGCGGGCAGGCCGCGCTGGATGCGTTGCGCCAGGCCGCTGCCGACGGCCATCCCTACGATTTGCTCCTGCTGGACATGATGATGCCCGACATGGACGGCGCCCAGCTCGCCCAAGCCATCAGGGCCGACCCCGCCCTGGAATCCTTGCGCCTGATCGTGATGACGTCCTGGGGACCGTCGGCGGAAACCGAGCGTATTCGCGGGATCCGGGGCGTCCAGGTCCTGAACAAGCCCGTGAAACAGTCCCTGCTGTGGGATGCGTTGGCGACAGCGCTCGAGCCCCCGTCGAAAGCCGCGCCGGCCCACGAAGTGCCCCGGGCGGACGGCGATCAGGCCGTCTTGGCGTCCAACCCGGCGCGTCTGCTTCTCGTGGAAGACAACCCCGTGAACCAGAAGGTGGCGCTGCGACAGCTCGCCAAGCTGGGCTATGGGTGCGTCGACGCGGCCGCCAACGGCCTCGAAGCTCTGGAAGCCGTAAAGCGGATGTCGTATGCCATGGTCTTCATGGATTGCCAGATGCCCGACATGGACGGCTATGAAGCCACGCGGCGCATCCGCGCGAGCGAGACGGCGGCGGGTGGCCGGCTTCCCATTGTCGCCATGACAGCGCATGCCTTGGAAGGGGACCGCGAAAAGTGCCTGTCGGCCGGGATGGATGATTACGTGGCCAAGCCCATCCGCCTGGACGATCTCAAAAGGGTTCTGGCACGCTGGGGCGGCGGAATCGAAAGCAAGACTGTTTGAAGCCACTACGAAACACGCGAAATTCGCGAAAGCTATGCATCATTAGGCAAGCGGGATTTCTTTCGCGCCTTTCGCGTGTTTCGTAGTTGAATGTATTTATCCGGGATGAAGGAGCCAAAGACATGACCACACGTCCGCCGATGACGGCCGAACAATTAGCCGAAAGCATTCGCCACCACGTGCGCTACTCACGCTGCAAGGACTGGGCGGTCGCCACGGATTACGACAAACTGGTCGGGCTTTCCAAGGCCCTCAATGACCTGGTCGTGGACCGCATGATTGCCACCCAGAACGAGTATCTGGCGCGGGATGTAAAGCGGATGTATTACCTGTCGCTGGAATTCCTCATCGGCCGGTTGCTGACCTCGAACGCCCTGGCCCTGAATTTGGGGCCGGCCGTCGTCGAGGCGCTGCAGCTGCTCGACCTCGCCCCGGCGCGGCTGGCGGCGCTCGAGCCCGACGCCGGCCTGGGCAACGGCGGCCTGGGGCGGCTGGCCGCCTGCTTCCTCGATTCCCTGGCGACACAGGAGTACCCCGGCTACGGCTACGGGATCCGCTACGAGCACGGTATGTTCCGCCAGGAGTTCGCCAATGGCTGGCAGCAGGAGTCGCCGGATGACTGGCTGAAGTACGGCTGCCCGTGGGAAATGGTGCGTCCCGAGTATGCCGTCCCGGTGCTGGCGTACGGCCGGATCGAGAACGTGGCCGGCGCCCATGGCGGCCCCGCGCGCCCGGTCTGGCTCGATTGGCAGATGTTCGAGGGCATTCCTTACGATCTGCCGGTGCTCGGCTACGGCGTGAACACGGTCAACTTTCTTCGACTCTGGAGTTCGCGCGCGACCCAGGGCTTCCGCCTGGATGTGTTCAACCAGGGCGATTACGTGCGGGCCGTGGAGGAGAAGAACTGGGCCGAGAACATCAGCAAAGTCCTGTATCCCTCGGACAACACGAGCGCGGGCCGCGAGTTGCGGCTGCTGCAGGAATATTTCCTGGTGGCCTGCTCGCTGCGTGACCTCCTGCGCCGTCATCTCAAGAATCACCGCACGACGGAGCGTTTTGCCGAACGCAACGCCATCCAGATGAACGATACGCACCCGGTGCTGGCCGTGGCGGAACTGATGCGCCTGTTCGTGGACGAGCACGACATGCCGTGGGAGCCAGCCTGGGAGCAGACGGTGCGTACGCTGGGGTACACCAACCACACGCTGCTGCCCGAGGCACTGGAGAAATGGCCGGTGCCGCTCATGGAACGGGTGCTGCCGCGACATTTGCAGATCATTTACGAGATCAACCGCCGCTTTCTCACCCAGGTCGCCGAAGTCTATCCAGGCGACACGGACCGGCTGCGCCGCATGTCGGTGATCGAGGAAGGTGATGTCAAGCAGGTCCGCATGGCGCACCTGGGCATCGTGGGCAGCCATTCCGTCAACGGCGTTGCGCGCCTTCATACCGAGCTGGTGAAGACCCGGCTGGTGCCGGACTTCGCCTCTTTGTGGCCGGAACGATTCAACAACAAGACCAACGGCGTGACCCAGCGGCGCTGGCTGCTGCAATGCAATCCCGGCCTCGCGGCGCTGGTGACCGGGGCCATCGGCGACCGCTGGTTGCGCGAACCCGAGCACCTGCAGGAATTGGAGCCCCAGGCAGACGACCCGGCATTCTGCGAAGCCTTTCTCGCCGTCAAGCGCAGTCAGAAGCAGGCGTTGGCGCAAGTGATCCGCGAGCGGACCGGCGTGCAGGTGGATCCGGCGGCGCTGTTCGATGTGCAGATCAAGCGGCTGCACGAGTACAAGCGGCAGTTGTTGAATGCGCTGCACATCATGACGCTGTACCGACGCATTAAGGAACAACCCGGGTTCAGCTCGACGCCGCGCGTCTGTCTCTTCGGCGCCAAGGCGGCCCCGGGTTATCACATGGCCAAGCGCATCATCAAGCTGATCAACGAGCTGGCCGCGACCATCAACAACGACCCCCAGGTCGGCGACCGCCTGAAGGTCGTGTTTCTGCCCGACTACTGCGTCTCCCTGGCCGAGCAGATCGTGCCGGCGGCCGACCTTTCCGAGCAGATTTCCGCGGCCGGCACCGAAGCGTCGGGGACGGGAAACATGAAGCTGGCCTTGAACGGCGCGTTGACCATCGGCACCTGGGATGGCGCCACCATTGAGATTGCCGAGGCGGTGGGGGCCGACAACATTTTCATCTTCGGCCACAAGGCCGAGGAACTGGAAGCCCTGCGTGCCGGCGGCTACGATCCGTGGGCCTGGCTGGCCCGGGACCCCGAACTGTGGGCCGTCGTCGGGATGCTGCAGGCCAATACGTTTTGCAGGTCGAGCCCCGGCCTGTTCGAGGACGTGTATCGCGCGCTGACGGAGTGGGGTGATCGCTATTTTCATTTGGCGGATTACCGGGATTACGTCGAGACGCAGGCCCGGGCGGCGGACCTGTTTGGCCGGCCCGGGGAGTGGGCGCGCAAGGCGGTTCTCAACGTGGCCCGGACGGGCCATTTTTCCAGCGATCGTACGATCCGGGAGTACGCAGGCGAGATCTGGGGCCTGCAACCCGTGCCGATTCGAATGGCGCCGGCCGACGTACCCAAGCGTCGGCGGAAAGGCTCCTGACCGTGACCCAGCCTGAACACGTCGGCGGAGGCAGCGCCACGCGGGTGGCCGCGGCGGCGGCGCGAGAGTTGTTCCTCTCGCTCGTGCCCGACATCGTCATCCAGGCGGCCGAGTATCAGGTGGATACGGACGTGATCGATTCCGAGATTCTCGGACTGTTCGCAGAGAAGATGCGGACGACCGCGGACACACTGACCGCGGCGTGCGCGCGGCGCGATGCGCAAGCCATCCGGGACAAGGGGCATTCGCTGGAAGGCATGGGTGGTACCCTCGGATTTCCCGAGATCTCGGTTGTCGGCCGGGAACTCAGCCACGCGGCGCGCACCGAGGAGTGGACTCGCTGTGCGGCATTTGCGGAGCAACTGAGCCGCTGGGTCGACACCTTGAACCCGGCCGGAGGACATCCTCATGGCTGACCGTCCCCCCGCGCCCGTCGCTGAACCGCTCCGGACCTTGGAGGCCCTTCACGGCCGGGTGCTGATTGCCGACGACGATCTGCCCAATCGGGCCGTGCTTCGCAAGCTACTGACCCAGCGCGGCTGCGAGGTGCTCGAGGCGGCGGATGGCACCAGCGCCCTGCAACTCGCGCAGCAGCATCTTCCGGATCTGGCCCTGGTGGATGTCATGATGCCCGGGCTTACCGGTCACGAAGTGTTGGAGCGCCTCAAGCAGGATCCTCGCACGCGGGACATCAGCGTGATCCTCGTGACGGCCCGCAAGGAGATCGAAGAGGTGGAGCGCGGGCTGGTCCTGGGCGCCTTCGACTACATCCGTAAGCCGTACTATGCCCGGGAACTGCTGGCCCGCGTGCGCAACGCCCTGGCCTTGAAACGCAGCACGGACGAATTGCGGTTGTGGCAGCAAAAGATGTCGCGTGAACTGGAGGTGGCCGGTTCGCTGCAGCGCAAGCTCTTCTCCACGTACCCCCTGTTCGGCAACGGCTACGAGGTCACCATGACCTATCAGCCCAGCCTGACTATTGGCGGCGACGTGTTCGATGCCCTGCCGCTGCCGGATGGCCGGCTGTGCGTTTACGCGGGGGATGTGGCCGGCCATGGCGTGGCGCCGGCCATCGTTTCATCTCTCCTCAAAGCCGTCATTACGGAGGCCGCCCGTGGTTTCGCCGCGCTGGGGCCCGCCGCCGTGTGCCGCGAGATACACTCCCGGTTCCGGTACCACGTCGAGAACCCGGAGCTATACGCCACCCTGTTCCTGGCGATCCTGGACACGACTCGCTGGCAGTGGATCTGTATGAACTGTGGACATCCCGAGCCGCTCCTGGTGCGAGCCGACGGCACGGACGTGTCCGGGCGGTTGAGCGGCGGCGGCGACGTGCCGATCGGGTTTTCGTTTCTTGAAACGCCGCCGTACGAGGCCGGACAGCAGACTGGGGCAGAGGCGGAACAGGGGTCGACCCTGTTCCTGGTCACGGACGGCCTCCTGGAAGCCCGGCACCGCACAAGCGGCGAGCCCTGCGGGGTGGCACGGCTGGGCGAACTGGTGCGCCGCATCGTCGGGGACCCGCGCACGATCGACCCGGCGGCCAGCGTGCTGGCAGTGCTACGCCAGGAGGGTTTCGAGCTGGGCGAGGACGACTGCAGCGCGCTGGCCGTGCAACGGATCGATCCCGCTTCGGTGTTGCTGGAAACTTCCCTGGCGCCCGAGTTGGCGGCCATGGCCGATGTCGCGGCGCAGGCGGACCGCCTGCTGCAGGCGCGAGGTTGGTCCGAGGAGTCGGCCGGGGCCGTGCAACTGGCAGTCATGGAGCACGGCACCAACATCGTCACTCACGGCCGGCCGCCCGCCGGGGCCGCCATCGGGTTCCAGGTGCGGCTGACCGGTTCCGTGTGCCGGGTGCTATTCCGTGATCAGGGCCGCGCCTGGGATTTCGCGAGCCAACTGGCCGCGACCCGCCGCCAGCCTGAGGACCGCGAACACGGGCGTGGCCTGGGTATCATCCAGTCGGTTTCCGTCCACGCCGAGTTCTACCGGCGCGAAAGCGAGAACATTGCGTTCTTTGCCGTGGATCGGGACTTTGGTAGGGTGCTGGCTGAACGGTCGGGGAGACCCTGATGAACGAAGCCATCTACCAAGCACGACGGGAACTCTTCGATTCGCTGAACCTGCCGGCTTCGCGTACCGGCATGCGCGTATTGCAGGTCAGGCAGAGGATCCGGTTGCGGATCTGGGAAGCGGGTCTGACCAGTCTTTTTGTCCTCAAGCGCTTCATGGATGTCGCGGTGTCGCTCACCGCCTTGATCCTCTTTTCGCCGCTGTTTCTGGGCGTCGCGCTGGCGATCGTGCTGGAGGACGGCTGGCCCGTGTTCTTCGCCCAGGATCGCGTCGGCCTCAATGGCCGCCTCTTCCGTTTCTATAAATTCCGTTCCATGTATCGCGATGCCGAAAAGCGCAAGGACGCCCTGCTGGCGCAGAACGAGTCTACCGGTGGCGTAATCTTCAAGATGAAGAACGACCCGCGCGTGACGCGCGTCGGCCGCTTCATCCGCCGGTACAGTATTGACGAGGCGCCGCAGGTGCTGAATGTACTCGTCGGCGACCTGGCCGTGGTGGGGCCGCGGCCGCCCGTGCCGCGGGAGGTCGCGCAGTACACGCTGGCCGACCGCAAGCGGCTGCACGTGAAGTCCGGGCTGACCTGCCTGTGGCAGATTCAGGGACGCTCCGAGATTCCGTTTGCCCAGCAGGTGCGGCTGGATCTGGAGTACATCCACAGTCAGAGCATCTGGAAGGATATTGTGATCATTCTGAAGACGGTGCCGGCCGTGTTGTTGGGGCGCGGGGCCTACTGAGCCGGGGCCGGAGGACAAGGAGAAACATGGAAACGACGTTCGGGGTGATGCAGGGCGTGGGGGTTGTGACGGTGAACGGGCCGCTGACGGCCGCCGGGGTGGACTCCTTTCGCGACCAGTTCGGGAGCTGGTGGCAGGGCGCGCCGGAACTGCGCAACGTGGTGGTGGATCTGGGCGGCGTCGAATTCCTCGACAGCGCTGGACTGGGCACGCTGATCGCCCTGCTGAAGCGCGTCTCGGAACGCGGCGGCGACCTGAAGATCGCGCGTTTGCAGAAGAAGGCCCGCATGGTGTTCGAGATCACGCGGGCGTACAAGGTCTTCGACATCCTCGACACCGTGGAGGAAGCCGTCAAAGCCTGCGGATGAAAGCGGTCATCTACACGGGGGAGAATCCGGGCTGGACTCGCTCGCTGGGCGGCATTCCCTGGCCATTGGCGCCGGTGGCCAACCGGCCGCTGCTCGACTACTGGATGGAATGGTGCCTGGATCTCGGCGTGGCGGAGGTGCGGCTGGTGCTGGGCGACGGCTCGGACCGGGTGGAAGCCTATGCCGAGGACGGCCGCCGGTGGGGGCTGCGCATTACCTACAGCTTCTTGCGGGACGATCGACTGCCCGCGACTTTTCTGCAGCGCAATCCCGCGGAGTGGCGGGACGGATTGCTCTTCTTGACTGGCCCCATGTTCCCACGGCGGCGTTTCGAACGGAAGCCCGACGCGCCGGCGGCCGATCGGACTTATGGGTGCGGGTTGCCCGGCGGGGCGGCCTGCCTGTTGAGCCAGGACCCGGTTTTCCTGGACGCGTATTTGGCCGGCACACGCCCGACGGCCGAGCCGCGGTCCTTCCGGGACCTTGGCATCGACATGGCGACCGTCGACTCGGTCAGGGCGTTCTTCGACTTGAATATGCAACTGGCCCAGGGCGAGGCGGGCCGGTACGTGACCCCGGGTTACGGCGCCACGGACGGGTCCTGGGTGGGCTACAACGTCATCATTCCTCCTTCGGCCCGCGTGACGCCGCCGGTCGTCATCGGCAACGAGTGCCGCATCGGCGTGCTTGCATCGGTGGGGCCGGCGGCCGTGATCGGAAATCACACGGTCATCGATCGTCAGGCCGATCTCAAGCGTTGTGTGGTTCTGGACGGTACGTACGTGGGGCGGGGCGTCGAACTGCGGGACAAGATTGCGGCCGGGCGCCGGCTTATCGATCCGCAGGATGGCATGGTCGTGGACTTGGAGGACTCGTTGCTGCTGGCCAACGTGAAGCGGCCGTTCCGTCTTCGCGATGTGTGGAGCGGCGTGGCGGGCTGGTTGCTGGCGCTGCTCCTGCTTGCCGTGCAGATCGTGCCCTTCATCCTGTTGTATGGCTGGCTGCGAACGCGGAGGCTGGCGCGTTTCGAGCGGCGCGCCTTCCATGGAACGGGCCGGAAGGTGAGGATGCTGAGTACGTTTCGGCCGTCGGCGGGCGGGCGTATGTGTCCGTCAGTGCGACTGTTTCGCGCCCTGGGGTTGGACCTGCTGCCGCGCCTGGCCAGTGCCGCCGCAGGACGTCTCTGGCTGTGCGGTCACGAGCCGCTGCGGGCCCCGGAGGATAACGCGCTGCGCGAGAGCTTACCCGCGTATTTCGCCGCCGTCTTCAGTTATGCCACGCCCCGGAACGGCGAGAGCGAACCGGCTGTGGCCGCCGTGGAGGCCCGCTACTATGCCTTCCGCCGTAGCTGGCACGAGGACCTGAGGATTCTTTGGGGAACGTTCGTGGGGCGGGCGCTGTCATTGCTCGGAGAGGATGCAAACCATGCCTAAAGTACTGATCATCGAAGACAGGGCGGATATCCGGGTGGTCATACGGCGGCAGTTGGAGCCGGCGGGCTACGAGGTTTGCGAGGCGGAGGATGGCGTCCAGGGGCTGAAGCAGTACGCGGCTCAGCCGGCCGACGTTGTTCTGTTGGATCTGTTCATGCCCGTCAAGGACGGGCTCGAAACGATTCGCGATCTCCGGCTCCTCGACGTGAATGCGAAAATTGTGGCCATGTCGGGCGGCGGTACTCACAGTAACGTGGGGATATTGAAAGCGGCGATGCACCTGGGCGCGGCCAAGGCCTTGCTCAAACCGATCCGTCGTGAGGAACTGCTCGCCACGCTTAGCGAGGTGCTGGCGGGCGCGACGTCGTAGCGTCCGCGGGCGGGATTTCTGGCTCCAGCAACACGGACTCCACCCTGGCGATACGGCACGTCTGGCGGACGCGCGCCTGGACACCCGTAAAACGGAGCGCAATGCCCGCATCGGTCGCGCGTTTCTTCAGGCCAACGAAGAAACCCAGCGCCGCACTGTCCACAAAGCGCGTCAGCGACGCGTCAAGAATCCATTCGCGAGCCGACGGCAGGTCGGGGTTTGCCTCCCAGAGTCGCTTGAACCCGTCCAGGTTGGCCGCCATCAGCTCGGTCGGCAAGCTCGCCGTCAGCCGGCCCTGTTCGGCGCGGTCGATCCGGCCTTCGCGGGCGGACGCGTCACAGGCCTTGGTTGCTGCGGCAATCGCCCCGGCCGCGTCCGTAAGCTCCAGGTACTCCGTCAGGCGGTACAGGGCCAGCAGGCGCCGTACACGCGTGCCGATGCCGGTCAGGAGCAGGCCCTGGTTGCGACCGCGGCAGAACGTGGTGAGGCGCAGGAGCACGCCCAGCTCGAGGCTCGACAACCAGGGCACCCCGGCCAGGTCCAATACAATGGGACGGCTGTCCGGCAGGGCGGCGAGGCGGGCCTGAAACGCCTCCGCTTCGACGGCGTCGCGGATGCGCACGTAGGCCTCGACGAGTGCGAGCCGGCCCAGTTCCGCGGCGGCCGCCGAGCCGGCCAGCGGCTCTTCAGCCCGATCCGCGCCGAGTCGGGCGGCCAGCAGTTTCATGACGGCCGAAAACAGGAACCCGATGTTCCCCACGTAGCGGCGGAAAAGGCGGGGGGGGTCGCTCAGCATGCGCCAGAGCCACTCCAGGGCCAGCCGCTGCACGAGCTTCGGCGCCCGTGTCTGGGCGCCCGCCAGAAAATCTAGCGAGCCGCCGATGCCGATGGAGACCGGAACCTTCAAGCGCCCGAGATTGAAGTTGACCCATTTCTCCTGCTTGGGCGCGCCGAAGGCCACGAGCAGCAGGTCGGGCTGGGCTGCCTCAAGCCTCGCCAGGATTTCGGCGTGGTTCATGTTCAGTACGTCCGCCTTGGGCGGCGAGTAGCAGCCGGCGATCCGCAGGCCGGGGAAGCGTTGCACCAGGACTTCAGCCGCCTTCTCTGCCACGCCCGGCGCTCCGCCGAGGTTGAAGAGCGAGAACCCATTGTCGCGGGCCATCTCGGCAAACAGGGGGACCAGGTCGCTGCCTGTCACGCGGGCCTTGAGGCGCGGGCCGAGCCAGCCCGAGAGCCACACAATGGGAATGCCATCGGCCACTACCAGGTCGGCTTCGAGAAGAATGCGTTGCAGTTCCGGGTCGCGCCGGGCCTGCATGACGAAGTCGATGTTCGCCGTGGCAATGTAACCGGGCTTCCGCGATCGAATCCGGTCGCGCGCCCAAGCCACCGTTTCTTCGAAGCTGACGTTGTGGAAGGGGATTCCCAGTACAACGACGGTCGATGGTTGCGGTGTCTGCCCTTCGCCCATGAATGTCCCCCAAGTCACGCGGTTTCGGCCACTATAGGCCACGTCCTGACGCCTGAGAAGTTCCAATTCTGCCCGCTGCAAGGCTTGATTCAGCCCTGGCGTTGTGCAAGGGTATTTCCGCCATGAATGGTTCTGTGAAATCCCTGTTCGTAAGCGAAATCGAAGGTCTGCACCCGCGGTGGAGGCTGGTTCGGCTTCTGGGGGCGCTGATCCCGTCGGGAACCGGGTTGCGGTTGCGCCCGCGTCTGTACCGGCTCGGTGGCTTGCGGATCGGCCGCGGCACGGTTCTTTCCGGGTCGTTGCATCTCACGGGAAACGGCTCTCCAGCCAAGTGCCTCAGCATTGGACAGAACTGTTACCTCAATGAAGGCGTGGCCTTCAACCTGGGCGGTGACATTGTGCTGGAGGATGGCGTTTCGGTCGGGATGGAATGCCTGTTTCTCACGGTCACCCATGCGATCGGCCGGCCCACGTTCCGTGCGGGCCAGTCGGAGTGCAAGCCGGTTCGCGTCGGCTGCGGCGCGTGGCTGGGCGCGCGGGTCACGGTGCTGCCGGGCGTGAGTATCGGGGAAGGGGCCGTGGTCGGCGCCGGGGCCGTCGTGACGCGCGATATCCCGCCCAACGTGCTCGCCGCGGGCGTGCCCGCCCGTATGCTGCGAGCCCTGGAAGCCACATGACGCGACAGCGATGGCGGATAGCCGGAGCACTTGGCGCCGCCAGCATCGCCGGGCTCATGGCGGCCTCGGCCGGGCGCGTGGACGCCGCGGACTTGCTTGCACCGATGCCGACGTGCCGGATCAGTCTCCCGGCGAAGCCCCAGCAGATTTCGCCTGACATATACGGCATGGCCGCGGCGCCGCTGCGATTGCTAACCAATGCCTGCGTACCGCTGAACCGCTGGGGGGGCAATACGGCCTGCCGGTACAACTGGAAGCTGGGCGACGCGTGGAACACCGGTAACGACTGGTTCTTCGAAAACGTGGCCGTCGAGCATAACGCCTGGCAGGGCTTCCTGCGGCGGGCCGAACAGTCCGGTGGACGGGCACTGGTGACGCTGCCGCTGGTGGGATTTGTGGCTAAAGACACGCATTCGACATCGTTTTCCGTGCGCAAATACGGGCCGCAGGAGAAGACCGACCCGGGCCGTCCGGATGCCGGCAACGGATTACGGCCGGATGGGAAGCCCGTGACTGGGAATGATCGTTCCGATACCTCCGTGGTGGCCGACCCGTCCTTTGTGGCCGAGTGGATCCGCCAAATGGAGCAGGAGTTCCCGAAGCTATTCGAAGAGCACCGGGTGCTGTTCGCGCTGGGCAACGAGCCCATGCTGTGGAACGTCACGCATCGCGACGTGCATCCCAACCCGGTGTCCTACGACGAGTATCTGGAGAAATTCGTCGCCATGGCACACGCGGTCCGTCAGGCCGCGCCGGGCGCTCCCATTACCGGCCCGGATCTATGGGGCTGGCCGGCCTATGCCCAGTCCGCCCTGGACCGCGAGACCGGGAGCAACCGCGATCGGGCCAGTCACGGCGGAGAGGACTTCCTGCCCTGGTTCCTCAAACAACTGAAGGCGCACGAGGATCGTACGGGCGAACGGCTGCTGGACGTCGTGACGGTTCACTTCTATCCGCAAGCCGAAGGCGTGCACTCCGCGTCCGTCGATGTGAAGGCGACGGCCCTGCGGGTCGAGACAACACGCTCGCTTTTCGATCCGGCCTACCGGGATCCTTCGTGGATCAACGACCGAATCACGTTGATCCCGCGGTTGCAGCGCTGGGTGGGGCGGTACTATCCGGGCTTGAAGACCGGCATCACTGAGTACAACTGGGGCGGTGAGGAGGATATCAGCGGCGCGCTGGCGCTGGCCGACATCCTGGGCATCTTCGGCCGCGAAGGGCTCGATCTGGCCTGCTACTGGACCTATCCGCAGGAAGGGTCGCCGACGGCGGCAGCCTACGCTTTGTATCGGAACGCGGACGGCCACGAGGCCGCCTTCGGCAACGCGCGCCTCGATGTCGCTTGGACGACCCCGGCCGAGGGCCATGAGCGCCTGTCTGTGTATGCCGCTCGCGACGAGGAGCGGAAGGTCGTCACCCTCATCGTCGTCAACAAGTCGGCGTTGACGCAAACCCTCAGGGTCGAGTTCAAAGGCATTGACCTGCTTCCGGGGAATGAATACCGTGTCGGCGAACAGGGGGACGGCATTGAAGCGACGAAGGAACCGGTTCCGGTGCAAAGAGATGGCGTGCGACGGGCCCTGGCGCCTCGCAGCATCTATCACCTGAGATTTCCGCAAAAGTCATGAACAAAGCGGCCTCTATCTTACTGCTTCTCGGCCTGTCCGCCTGCGTGACCGTCCCGCCGCGGGCCGCTCCCGAGGCCGGCGGGGCGCCCTCGGAGGCGACAAACCAGCCCTCCATGGGGCTGACGGCTGAACAGCTCAAGACGCTGGAGATCGGTGCCGGCGACTACCTGCTGGGCGCCGGCGACGTGGTGCAACTTTATGCCATGGACGTGGCGGAACTGAACCGCAATTACGTCATCGGCCCCGACGGCAAGATCACGGTGCCGGGCGTGGGGGTGGTGAGCCTGGACGGCTTGACCCGGGAGCAGGCGGAGGCGAAGATCGAGGCCTTGCTGAAGCCCGCCTACCTGAACCCGACGGTCAACATCATCGTTCAGGAGTACAACAACAACCGCATTTTCGTGCTCGGCGAGGTGCGCAAGCCGGGTCAGTACAACTTCCCGGGCCGGCCGTTGCTGCTCAGTGCCCTGGCGCGGGCGGAAGGACTGACGGACAAGGCGGATATGCGCGGTTGCACGGTGGTGCGCGGGCGCGGCACGGTGATCGAGATCAATCTCTATGACCTGCTGCGCAAAGGCGATCGTACGTTGAACATCCCCCTGTTGCCGGAGGATGCCGTCTACGTCAAGGCCGACGAGGAACACACCTTCTACGTGCTCGGTGAAGTGGCTCGGCCCGGCGTGTTCGCCCGGGGCCAGGACGTGGACGTGGTCCGGGCAGTAGCGCTCGCGGGCGGCGAAACGCATGATGCGCAATTGAGCAAGGTGCGCGTGGTCCGACGCGACAAGTCCGGGAAGGCCACGGTCCTGACCGTGAACATGCAGGGCATGCTGGGCGGCAAAGTCACGGACAACCCGGCGATTGAGTCCGGCGACATCGTTTACGTGCCGCGCAAGGGCGTGGCGACGTTCAACTACTACCTCGGCCAGTTGACGCCGTCGATCAACACGGTGTTGCTCGGCGCGACCCTGCAGACCCTCAACAAGAAGAATTGATCCCGCGGATGAGCAGCAAGGTGCCCAGACGGACCCAGCCCACGACGCCGGAGACGCGCGTCGCAGGCGATTTCAGTCTGCGTTACCTCCTGGAAACCGTGTTCCGCCGGAAGCGACTTTTTCTGGTCGTGCTGATCCTGACGCCGATTCTGAGCCTGCTGGCCAGCCTCATCGTCAAACCCAGCTATATGTCTTCGACCACGATCCTGCTGGGCAAGGAGGACATTCTCAACCCGCTGGTCCGGTATGAAACGGCCGTGGCGATGACCGATTACAACCGGCTGGGCTCGTTCCAGAAGATTATCTACAGCCGGCCGCTGATCGAGGACACCATTCGCAAGCTGGGATTGGACAAGAAGCTCAGGAACGACGCGGAACTTGAGGCACTGGTCAACCAGATTCGCGCGAACATTCATCTGATCGGCCTGGCGGCGGACTCGTTTCAGATCGGCTGTTCGGCGGCGGATCCGGTGATGGCCCGGGACCTGGTGGATGCCATCAGCCGTTTGTTCATTGAGAAGAGCCTGCACGGCAGCCGGCGCGAGGCGATGGCCGCGGTGGACTTCATCCAGAAGGAACTCGATCATTATCGCGAGGAACTTGAGCGCATGGAGGGGGCGCTTCAGGATTTCCGCCAGGCGAACGCCGAGACGTTGCAGCAACTCCTGGGCCTCGGAGGCCAGTTGCACGACTACACCGCCAAGGCGCTGGACGCCGATCTGGAACTCAAGCAGGAGCACCTGAACGAAAAGCTGCTGACCGAACGGCTGGCCGGCGAGAAGCCGATGGTGGTCTCGCAGGCCCTTTTCGTCCAGAACACGCCGTATCAGCGCCAGTACCAGGAGTTGTCGTTGCGGATGGGTAACCTGCTGGCCACGCGGGACAAATCGCACCCCGAAGTGCTCAAGCTCCAGCGCGAGATGGAATACATCAAGGACCTGCTGGAACACGAGAAGGAGAAGAACCAGGCGTCCGAGACCCAGGAAGTACGCTCGCCGGTCTTCCAGGAGGTTACGGCCCGCCGGGAAGACGCGCGCATCAAGATCAAGGTCCTGGAACAGAAGGTCGAGGAATTCAACCGCATGGCGGGCGAGACACGGCAGAAACTCCTGGCCGTCCCGCAACTGGAACGGGACCAGGCGCGGATGGAGGGCGAGGTCAAGCTGACGCGGGAGATCTATGACAACCTGCGCATGAAGCTGGAGCAGGCTCGCGTTTCCCGCGAAGTCGAGTTCGAGCAGCAGACCAACCGTTTTACCATCATCGATCCGCCCCTCGTCGCGCTGTCGCGGTACAAGCCGATCCGCAAGAATTTTCTCGCGGCCGGCGTGGGCGGCGGGTTCTGCCTCGGGTTCCTGATTGTCTTTGTGCTGGAGTTCGGGGATCCGAGGCTGTGCCGGCCGGGCGACCTGAGCCGGCGGCTGGGAGTGCCGCTGATTGGCGCCCTGCCCAAGCTGTACCGGGGGAAGGCACCGCTGATCCTGCCGGCCTGGCTGCAGAAGCCCTTGGATCGGTTGGTGGCGGCGACCAGCCGGCCGCGCTGGACTTGGACCCGGAAGGCGACCGCGCGGCTCAAGGCGGGGCTGGGAGTGGCCTTCCGCGCCCGCCGTTTCGATCTACCTTGGACCGTGTCGCCCGGCTTCCTCGTGAGCGCCGCACGGGTGCAGCGGGCGGGCGCGTCGGATGATCCGCAGGAGGAGGCCCTGGATGACTTCATGGAGCGCGTCCGTCATATCGGCATCGCCGTCCGCGCCGCCTATGAGCCCCCCGCGCCGCTGGTTCTGATGGTCGCCAGCGCGAAGCCTCGGGAGGGCAAGACGCTGCTGACAGCTAACCTCGGGGTGGTGCTGGCCAGCGATCTGCGGCAACCGGTGCTGTTGGTGGATGCCAGCCTGCAGAGCCCGGGTTTGTCGGCCTTGTTCCAGGCCGGCGGCGTGCCGGGGCTGGGGGATGTGCTCGACGGTCGCGTGGCGCTGGACGGCGCGATCGTGGCGACCGCGAATCCGAACCTTTCGCTGCTGCCAGCCGGCAAGACGATCGAGTATGGCGAGGTGCTGTTCAACTCCGCCGCCTTCAGCCGCCTGCTCGACCAGGCGCGCGACCGTTTCGCCGTCGTGTTGATCGAGGTCCCCGACCTTACGTCGCATTCGGACGGCCTGCTGATCGCGCCGCAGACCGACGGGGTGCTGCTAGTGAGCCAGTTGTACGCCACCAAGGCGAAAGTGATCGAAGCCGCCGCCCGGAGACTGCCGCGGGAGAAGCTCGTCGGGGTGGTTGTGAACTACACCGAGTACTGGATTCCCGAGTGGCTCTATCGCTGGGTGTGATCGCATGAAGATGATCCTGCTCATGCTGGCGATCTTCTTCACCACCGGCGCCGTGGTGCGCGAGATCGGCCGCTGGACCATCGTGGCCATGATGCTGGCCATCGTGGGCGTCCTGCTCTTCACGCGCCTGACGTTTTAGGCTGCCGCATGCGCCCGCCCTCCACCTCCGTCATCGCCGCCGTTGGGGTGTCGGCGTTCGGCGCCGGCCTGCTGTGGCTGACCAACGCCAACGGCCTCGTCATCCCCGCGCTGTGCGTGGGCGTCCTCGCGATGTGGCTGCTCGTGAGTCACCTGGATCTGGGCTTGTACATCCTGCTGGGCGCCACCATGGTGCTCGACCAGTTTCGTGTTTTTGGATTTGTGGACGCGGTCACCACGAAGGTGCCGTTCTACCTCAACCTGAACAGCAGCACGGGTATTGGCCCGCTGGTCTTCAACCCGGTCGAGTTGCTGCTCGCGGTCGTCGTCGGCGCCTGGTTCCTCCGTGCCATGGTCAGCCGCGAGTGGCATCTCTACCGGATTCCGAACGTCGGCATTGCCGTCGTGTTTCTGCTGATGATGGTGTTCTTCACGGGCTTCGGCCTGGCGCGCGGCGGGGACTGGAAGGCGGCGCTGTGGGAAATCCGCGCGCTCTACTACCTGTGCCTCGTCTACTTCATCGCGGCCCAGATCATCCGCACGCGGCGGCAGGTACGGATCTGCGTGTGGATCATCATTGTCGGCGTGGCCATCAAGGGGTTCCAGGGTTGCTGGCGCTATTTCATCACCCGCCACGGCGATCTGGGGAGCCTGCGCGCGATCCTGGGCCACGAGGACTCGCTGTTCATCGTCACGGTCGTCGTGCTCCTCGCGGCCTGCTATTTCCTCGGCTACCGCGGCCGGGAGTTCAAGTTCATGCTGGCCACGTTGCCCACCAACATGCTCACGTTCGTTTTCAATCAACGCCGCATCACCTACGGCGTGCTCGGCCTCAGCCTGGGCATTGTCGTGGCCATGCTGCCGCGCGAACGCCTGCTCCAGGCGTTGCGCGTCGTGATCCCGGTTGCCATGCTTTTCGCCGTTTATACCGCCGCCTTTTGGAACAAGAGCGGCGGGCTGGCCATGCCGGCGCAGAAGATCAAGTCCATGTTCGTCAAACAGGAGGGCACGGTCGATAACGAGTCCACCGAGTGGCGGAAGTTGGAACTGCTCAATCTCAAGGCGACCGTCCGGGCCTATCCGTTCGGCATCGGTTTCGGCAACAAGTACCTGATCGTCGTGCCCTACGCCGACATCGGCGAGGAGTTCCCGCTCTGGCGTTACATCCCCCACTGCGCGCTTTATTGGGTGTGGATCAAGACCGGGTTTGTCGGCTTCGCCATCTTCTGGCTGTTCTTCGGCACGGCGATCGTGCAAGCCATGATCGACTACCGCGCCATGCGCGATCCCTATTTCAAGGCCCTCGCCTTGATGGTCATCCTGTTCATCGTCGGGCAGGTCATCGTCGCCTACTACGATCTGCAGATCACCTTCTACCGCAACATGATCTACCTCGGCATGGCGATGGCCCTGGGCACCAGCGTTCGCCGCATCGAGGCGGCGGAGATCGCCTCGCAGGCCGGTAAACAGTGAACAGTTGAGCCACGGCCCCCTTTCTGCTATTGGGAACGCCATCCATGAGTAAAACCCGGCGCGCGCTCAAGAACACCGCCATTCAGGCGGCGAGCCAACTCGTCACCTGGACGCTCTCCTGGTTTCTGCTCGTTATTCTGCCGCGAAAACTCGGCGACGCCAGCTTCGGCAAGCTGTTTTTTGCCCTCAGTTACGGCATGATTTTCAGCCAGTTCATCAACCTGGGGCTGAACACCTTCCTGGTGCGCGAGGTGGCCGTCCTGCACCCTGCGCCGGACCTGCCGGACGCCGAGAACCAGCGGCGCCGCACCTCCTTGCGCGCACTGCTCGGGAATGTCTTCGCCCTTAAACTGGTGCTCGCCGTGGCGGTCTTTGCGTTTCAGTCGGCGTTGATTTTCGTTCTGCCCTATGACGCCGCCACCCGTGAGGCGGTGCTCATTATCGGCCTCGGGACGTGTCTGGGCGCCATCACGCAGACACTCGGCGGCGTGTTCCAGGGGTTGGAGACCATGGTCGGCTCGAACGTGGCGCTCATTGCCGAGAAGGCCGTCGTCACGTTCGGGTGCTGGTTTTTCCTGGCACACGGCTACGGCCTGAGGGCCGCGTGCTGGGCACATACGGCGGCCTCCGTGGCCGCGTTTCTGATTGCGCTCGGCTGGCTGCAGCGCATCGAGCGTTTCGTCCCGGTGTGGGACCGCGTGTTGATCCGGCGCGTCTTTCTCGGCGGGCTCCCGTTCCTGGTGTGGGTGATTTTCGGGGAGATCTATGTGCGGATCGATGTGCTGATGCTGTCGCTCATGACCAGCGACGCCGTCGTCGGCTGGTACGGCGCGGCAACTCGGCTCTACGGCACGCTCCTGTTCATCCCCAATATCCTGATGACGTCGATCTTCCCGGCCATGATGCGGCTCGGCTCGGACGCCGGGGATGAAGCGGCCTTCGGCCGCGCCTCAGAGCGGCTCATGAACCTGTTGTTGTTCGCCGCGGTACCGGTGGCGGCGGGTACCATCGCCGTCGCCCGACCCTTCGTGCGTCTGCTCTATGGACCGGGGCCCTTCATGCAGGCCGGCCCCAATCTGGAGGTGCTGGGCGCCTCCATCCTGCTGGTCTGCATTGACGTGGTCCTGGGCACGGCGTTGATCGCGCGCGGCAAGGAAAAGCCCTGGGCCGGCATGGCGGTGGCTGCCGCGGTCTTCAATCCGCTGCTCAACCTGTGGGCCATTCCCTTCACACAGCGGCTATGGGGTAACGGCGGTATCGGCGCGTCGGCGGCCACACTGCTGACCGAGGTGCTCATGATGTTCGGCGCGCTTTGGCTGATGCCCAAGGGCGTGTTCAGCCGGCGTAACGTCGTGTGCGGGCTCAAGGCCCTGGCAGTCGGCATAACCATGGTGGTGCTGCTGCGCGCGTGGGGCAGCTCGAACCTGGTCCTGCTGATCGTCGCGGGCGGGGCGTTCTACCTGCCGGTGGCGTTGCTGATCGGCGTGGTCCCCCGCGAGGACCTGCACCATATGCTGCACGCACTCAAATCCGCACGGAAGGGGGCTGCATGATCGCCAAGTTGCTGGCCTATTGGACGAACCACATCATCTGTCACATTCCCTTCTATGCCATCCGGCACGCCTGGTACCGGCACGTGGTCGGTGTGCGCCTCGGTCGTGACGCCTCGGTCCTGATGGGGTGCTTCTGGTATTTCTACCGGCCCTTCGGGCGCAATCCGCAGCCGATGATTGTTGGCGACCACACGATTATCAACCGCCGTTGTACCCTGGATGGTCGCGGCGGCCTGCGGATCGGCAACAACGTCAGCCTCTCGCCCGAGGTGATGCTGATCACCTCCAATCATCTCAAGGATGCCCCGGACTTCGGGGTCGAGGACAAGCCGATCGTGATTGAGGACCACGCCTGGGTGGGCAGCCGCGCGACCATCCTGCCGGGCGTGACAATCGGGAAAGGCGCGGTGGTGGCCGCCGGCGCCGTAGTGACCAAGGACGTGCCGGCCTACGCCGTGGTCGGCGGCGTGCCGGCCAAGGTCATCGGAGAGCGTGCCAGGGATTTGCGTTACGACCTCTCGTTCCAGCCGTGGTTCGAATGAGCGAGCGAATCAAAGTCCTGTTGTTGGATACAAACGACGCCATGGGCGGCGTGGTGCGCGTGCATGTTAACCTGCTGCGTACGCTCGACCGCCGTCAGTTCGATCTGTACCTCGCCTGCCTCGATCACGGGAAAGTGTTGCCGCAGTTTCAGGCCATCCCGGATATCACCCTGTGGACCATGGAAGTCGGCACAAAACCGCGCGCGCTGGGGTCCGGCTGGCGCGCCAAGCTGGCGGACGTGGCCAGCCTGGTGCCATTCGTCCGGAGCGTCCTGGGCCTTGCCCGGCAGTGCCGGCGCGCCGGCATCCAGGTCATCCATACTTCCGACAAGAAACGGGCCGTGATCCTCACCACGCTGTTGCATCGGCTGACCGGCATTCCGTTCATCTACCATATTCACAACAACTACGTTGATTTCCCGGCCAATCGGCGCGCCCTGCGGCTGGCGGCGGCTGTCGTGGCCAACTCCGAAGACATGAAGCGCGACTTCATTCGCGAGCGGGGGCCCGACCTGGAGCGCATTGAAGTCGTCTACAACGGTCTGGACACGAACGAGTTCGCGCCCGGGCTGCCATCGAGCCTGCGTGCTGAGCTTAAGATCACTCCCGCCCAGGTCCTGATCGGCGTGGTCAGCCGGCTGGCGCCCGACAAGGGCCAGGAGACGTTCATTCGCGCGGCGGCGCGGGTTGTCGCCCGCGACGATCGTGCCCACTTCGTCCTGGCGGGCGACGATTCCATCTTTAGCGATAATGCCGATTACGTTCCCATGCTGCACCGCCTGGTGCGCGAACTGGGTTTGGAGTCGCACGCGCACTTTTTGGGATGCCGCGGTGACATGGTCAACATTTATGGCGGGCTGGATGTCGTGGTGAACACGGCCTGGCGCGAGGCTTTCGGTATGGTCGTGGTAGAGGCGGCCGCGTGTGAGAAGCCGGTCGTCGGCACGCGCGCCGGCGGCATTCCGGAGATCATCACGCATGGCGAGGATGGCTTCCTGTTCCCGGTGCGCGACGAGGCTGCCCTGGCGGATCTGTTGACGGACCTGGTGCGCGACCCGGCCCTGAGGGCGCGCCTAGGTGCCGCGGGGCGGGCCACGGTCCTGCGTCGCTTCAGCATTGAAGCCCAGGCGCGCGCGATGGAGGCCGTCTACCGGTCCACGGCGCGCAAACGCAGCGAACCCGCTCCCGTGCCGACGGCCGTGGGCGGCGCTCCCCGTATCAAGACCCTGTTGCTCGACACGAACGATGCGATGGGCGGCGTGATCCGGAGTCACAAGACGATCCTGCGCGCCCTGGACCGGACCCGGTTCGACGTGCATCTGGCCTGTCTCGGTCACGGTGCGCTACTGCCTCGGTTCCGCGCCATTCCGGGGATGACGATCTGGACGATCGAGGCGGGTACCAAAGCCAAGGACTCCTGCGTGGGTTGGTGTGCGAAAGCGGCGGACGCTGCCAGTGTCGTGCCGCTCGGATGGACCGCCATGCGGTTGGCCTGGCGTTGCCGGCAGGCCGGCATTCAGGTCATCCACAGCTCGGACAAGAAGCGCTCCGTGATGCTTGTGTCGCTGTTGCACCGGCTGACCGGGATACCGTTCATCTATCATATCCGCGATCGCTTTGTGGACCACCCGGGTAATCGGTGGGCGGTGTCCCATGCGGCGGCGATCATCGCCAATTCGGGCGATATGAAGCAGGATTTCGTCCGCGCCCTGGGCCCGGCCATGGATCGCATCCGGGTCATCCACAACTCCGTGGACACGGACGAATACGCGCCCGGCAAGCCCTCGTCGCTGCGACAGGAGCTGGCGGCATCGCCCGAGAAGGTGCTGATCGGCACCACCTGCCGCGTGTCGCCGGAAAAGGACCAGGAGACGTTTCTGCGGGCCGCAGCCCGGGTAGCGGCGCAGGACGCATACGCGTTCTTCGTGATCGTGGGCGACGATTCTATCTCCAGCAACAATGCCGGTTACCTGGGGAAGCTGAAGGATTTGACGCGGGAACTGGGCATTGAGAAGCGCACCGCGTTCATCGGGCGGCGAACCGATATGCCGGCTGTATGCAACGGGTTGGACGTCGTCGTTGACGCCGCCTTGCGCGAGGCCTTCGGGATGGTCGTGGTTGAGGCCGCCGCCTGCGGGAAGCCGGTCGTCGGTACGCGCGCCGGCGGCATCCCGGAGATCATTACGCACGGCGAGGATGGCTACCTCTTTCCCGTCCGCGACGATGCGGCCCTGGCCGCGATCCTGCTGGATCTGGTTCGTGATCCGGCGCTGCGCGCACGCGTCGGCGCGGCGGCCCGGGCCAACGTGGTGCGGCGTTTCAGTGCCGCCAGCCAGATACGCGCCATCGAACAGGTTTACCTGGAGTTGGCGGGTGCCGCTCCCTCGGGTTCCACCACGAAGGTCACGAAGAACACGAAGCAAAGCGGGGACGCATGATGCTTGTCGCCTTTGTGCCCTTCATGGTTAAGTCCACATCTCGCAGTGACTTAGTTCGGAAGGCACTATGAATATTCTCGTCATGACTCCGTACGTGCCGTATCCGCCCAACTTCGGCGGCTCGGTCCGAATCTATCATCTCATCCGCCAACTCAGCCGGCGCCATGCCGTGCATCTTCTCACTTACCGTGAGGAGGCGGGGGCGGGCGATCCCCGCGGACTCGAGCCCTTCTGCAAGACAATCAACGTGGTTCCGCGCATCGTCGGCGACAAACGCCGCCAGCAACTGCATTCGCTGTTCACGGCGCAGTCGTTCCAGCTGCGCTTCCATTACAACCGCGCGATGCAGGCGGCTCTCGACCGGTTGGTCGGTGAGCAGGGCATTGACCTGATTCTCGTGGAGTTCTCCCAAATGACAGGGTTCCGGTTTCCGGCGGGCGTTCCCGTCGTGCTGGATGAACACAACGTGGAGTTCGACCTGCTTGACCGGATGGCGGCCCGCGAGAGCGGCATGTTCCGCAAGGCGTTCAACCGGATCGAGGCGGCCAAGTTCCGCCGCGAGGAACTCGCCGCGGCCCGCCGCGCGGCCCTGACGCTGGTGACATCGGAACGGGACGGCGAGGTGCTGCGGCGGCACGAGGCGGGAATCCGCACGGCGACTATTACCAATGGTGTGGATTGCGGGCATTTCACGCGTCCCGACGGTCCGCGCAAGCCCGATACCGCCGTATTCGTCGGCGCCACGCATTATTTTCCAAATGAGGACGGAGTGCTCTTCTTCTTGCGGGACGTCATGGGGTTGATCCGATCCGTGCGGCCGAATTTCCATTTCACGGTGGTCGGCGGGCGGCCGCCGCCTTCGATCGTCGCCTACCAGTCGGCCAATGTGGCGGTGACGGGCTATGTTGACGACGTGAGGCCGTTCATGTGGCAGTCATCGGTGTTTGCGGTGCCCCTGAGAATGGGCGGCGGCACGCGGTTCAAGATCGTCGAAGCGTTCGCGGCGGGTGTCCCGGTGGTTTCGACGCGCCTGGGCGCTGAGGGGATTCCCGTGGAGCATGGCCGCGAACTGCTGCTGGCCGATGGCCCCATCGAGTTTGGGGCGGCTGTCTTGAGGGTGCTGGCCGAACCGGCGCTGGCAGACTCGCTGGCCCGCGCCGGACTGGAATTCGTTCGCCGTCATTTCGATTGGTCGGTGATCGGCGATAAGCTGAATGCGGCATTGGATGAGGTCGTTCAGCGAAAATGAAACAACGCGTCCTGTCCTTCTTGCGCGTCCTCCGCTCGGGAGAGCGGAACTACTCGCCTGTCGCCTATCTGTTGGGGGTATTGTTGCCGGGGCGGCGAACCGGGTCCGGCCCGGTGGCGTGGGTGCGCGGCTGGCCGCGGCCGGACATCCGTGCCGGGCACGGCCGGATTGAGTTGGGGCACGTGGGACTCTATCCGGGCGTCCGGCTGCACTGTCGCGGCGACGGTCGGATTGCCGTGGGCGACGGCACGTTTCTTAACCGGCAGGCCCGGGTATTCTCCGGCCAGGCCGTGCGGCTGGGCCGGAACTGCATGGTGTCCTGGCAGACGATCATCACGGATGCCACCGGGTTTGACGCCGCCTCGCCCTTCGTGCCGGTGGTGTTGGAAGATGAGGTGTGGGTCGGTAGCCGCGCCGTGATCCTGGGCGGCACGGTCCTGGGGCGGGGCTGCGTCGTGGCTGCCGGCAGTGTGGTGCAAGGGGAATTCCCCGCGGGATCAATCATCGCCGGCAAGGCGGCACAGGTGGCCACATGAGTACAGAGACGCTTTTCCCGCTTCTTCCCGATGCCCAGTGCCGGCCGTCGCGGTTCCGGTTCAAGCGCGCGCGCGGCGTCGTGGACCTATCGAAGGTGACGTTCGGCTCCGGATCGCCGCCGCCTCTCGTCATCAATGAGGCCGGCAGGATGCTGCTGGGTCGCGTCTTTCTCGCCGCCGGCACCCGCCTGTGGGCCCACAAGGGGGGCGAACTGGCCATCGGGGACGGCACGGTGCTGGACGCGGGAGTCGAGATCGTCGCGTGGGCGCGGGTGACGATCGGGAAGAACGTCTATCTCGGGTGGGACGCGCTCGTGATGGATACCGATCTGCACAGCGTCGGCGGACGCCCCCTGGTGAACCGGGTCGTGACCATCGGCGATAACGTCCGGATCGGTTGCCGCGCGATGATTCTCAAGGGCGTAACGATCGGGGAAGGCGCCGTGATCCATCCCGGCAGCATCGTCACGCGCGACGTCCCCGCCGGGGCCGAGGTGCGGCCGCCGGAGGCGGCTATTCGGGCTCCGCGGTGACGAGGGCGGTTCGTGTTTCATTGTTCTTGGTTTCTGGTTCTTTGTTCGCGGTTGGCGAGCCCGACGAGAGCCTATCTGAATACCTGTTTGCCTCTTGCGGAGCGGCGCGGCTTCCCGCGCCGGCCTGCCCTGAGTGCCATCGAAGGGCCGGAGCCGGAAGCAGCTCCGCTCCCTGTGGCAGGAAGGTTTTCGGATAGGCTCTAAAGGCAAAGAACCAAGAACGAAGAACCACGAACCAAGAACTCAAACCGGGCATTACCCTTGGAAAACTTGCGGCCGCCGTGTACGATGCGGCGACACAAGGGAAGAGACGATGGCATGAAAGTCGGCCTGATTCGCGGAGCATATCTGTCGCAGTTCGAGATCCAGACGATCGAGCACTTGCTGGATCGGGTGGACTTTGAGGCGTACCACATCCGCATCAATCGTTTCCCCACCAAGACCCTGCGCGTGCCAATCAAGCACCTGCGCTGCATCGATGATCCGGTCACGGTGATCAGCCCGAAACTGGGCTTCTATTTTGACCTCCTGCTCCAGGCCACCAACGGCATGGACTATTATCACTTCGGGTTGGAGAAGGCGTTGTCGGGTTGCGACATCGCGCACACCATGGAGACGTTCAACGCGTTCTCGTGGCAGGCGATGCGGGCCAAGCAGCGCTACGGTACTCGCCTGGTGATCACCGCCTGGGAGAATCGGCCCTACGCCGCCGAACGCTTTGCCGCCAAGCGCCGCATGAAGTACGAGGTGTTGCGGGCCGCGGACTTGCTGCTGGCCATCACGCCGCGCGCGGCCCGGTGCCTGGAACTCGAGGGTGCCGATGCCCGGAAGATCCGTATTCAAGCCCCGGGCATCAACCTGGAACGCTTCCAGCCGCGCGCCAAGCCGGCCGAGGAGCTTAAGCGACTGGGGCTCACGGGAGATGATTTTGTCTTCGTGTCGGTCGCGGCCCTTCGATGGGAAAAGGGCGTCTACGATATCCTGCACGCGTTCAAGCGCCTCACGCTGGATGTCACGAATCGGCCCCTGAAACTCATCTTTGCCGGATCCGGTCCGGAGGAGCCGCGATTGCGCGCGCTGGCGGAGCGGATCGGCCTTGCCGACCGCGTGACGTTTACCCGCTTCCCGTACGACCGGATGCCCACGGCATACAACGTCGCCGATGTCTTCCTGCTGGGCTCCACGGCGCGCCCCGGTTGGCTGGAGCAGTTCGGTTACGTGTTGGCCGAGGCCCAAGCTTCGGGCACGCCCGTCATTACAACGCTGCATGGTTCCATCCCCGAGGTCGTGGGCGATGCCGCGCTGCTCGTGCCGCCGTCCGATTTCCTGGCGCTGGCCGGCGCGATGCGCCGCCTGCTCGACAACCCGGGAGAGTGCGAGCGACTGGCCCGCGCCGGCCGCGTCCGCGCCGAAGCCGAGTTCGACAGCGTGAAGCAGGCCGATCGCCTGCTCGAAGCGTACAGCAGCGTGATGTGACACGGCGCTTGCCGCGTTCCCGCCAACTTCTTGCGTTCGCAACTTCGACAAGATACGTTACCGAAATGCAATCCGGGCAATCACACGCGGGAGAATCTCTCAGGGCCGGTCTCGACTATGAGCCCCAGGTCTTGCGCTTCGGAACCAGCGGACGGCGCGGTGAAGTCGTCCATCTGACCCAACTCGAGCTCTACCTCACCGCATTGGCGGAACTCGAGCACCTGCAGTCGCTTCCAGTGGAGGAGGGCGGAATCCGCAAGGGAGACGAGTTCTTTTTCGCCCATGACCTGCGTCCCAGTTCGACGCAGTTTGTGCCCGAATGGCAGGGGCGGGGCGAGTTGGCGCAGGCTGTCGAGCGCGCCATCCGCGATGCGGGCCAGAAGGCGGTCAACCTCGGCCCGATTCCCACGCCGGCCCTGGCATCCTACGCGCTTGAACGCGGCCGGGGTTGCATGATGGTGACCGGCAGCCACATCCCCTTTGACCGGAACGGCTACAAGACCTACACCACCAAGAGCGAATTGCTCAAGAAGGACGAGCTTCCGATCGGCGCGCGCGTGGAGCAGGTCCGCAAACGGATCTACGATCAGCCGCTGGCGGAGTCGCTCTTCAACGAGCGGGGGCTGTTCAAGGCAGGTCACCAGGAACTCTCCCCTGTGTCCAGCGCCGGCCGCGAGCATTACTGCCGGCGTTACACCGGTTTCTTTGCCGGGCAGGCCCTGAAGGGCCTGCGGCTGCTCGTGTACCAGCATTCGGCGGTGGGACGCGATCTGCTGGTGGAGGTGCTGCAATCGTTCGGCGCCACGGTCATCACGGCCGGGCGCAGCGACACCTTCGTGCCCATCGATACCGAAAACATCGACGCCGAACGCCTGGCGGCCATCCAGGCCCTGGCCGCGCAGGCGGGGGATATTGACGCCGTGGTTTCCACGGACGGCGACAGCGATCGGCCTTTGATCCTGGGCGTCGAAAACGGCCGGGTCCGATTTTTTGCCGGGGATCTGGTCGGCATGCTGGTAGCCGAGTACCTGGGGGCAGACGCCGTCGTCGTGCCGGTCAACTGCAACGACGCCGTGGACCGGGGGCGTCTGAAGGATGTGGTCGAACCGAAGACGCGGATCGGGTCGCCTTACGTGATCGCCGGCATGGAAGCGGCCCGGAAGAAGGGCAAACGGGCCGTCTGCGGGTGGGAAGCCAACGGCGGCTTCTTTGTGGGCTCCGACATCGAGAACGCGGGCCACGTCCTGAAGGCCTTGCCGACGCGCGATGCGCTGCTGCCAATCTTGTGCGTGCTGTTCGCCATGCGCAAGGCGCGGCTTTCGCTGGTCGGACTGTTCGGTACGCTGCCCAAGCGTTTCGGCCGTTCCGCACTGCTGCGCAACTTCCCAAGTGCCAAGGGGCGCCAGATTGTCAGGCGCTTCTCGCCCTCCGCAGATACCATCCGGCAGGTGGTCTTCGGCGACGGAAAGATCGGCTTCCTGGATGCCGAACGGCACGAGTTGCCCGCGCCCGACTTGCAGATGGAATGGGCAGAGCGCTTGCGCGACTCGTTGACGAACTACTTCACGCCGGCACTCGGGTTTGCCACCACCACCCGGATCGACTACACCGACGGAGTCCGTATTCACTTCAGTAACGGCGAAGTGGCGCACATCCGCCCGTCCGGGAATGCCGACGAGTTGAGAATCTACGCCCTGGCGGATACCCAGGCCCGCGCTGATGAGATCGCCGGACTCGGTATCGCCGAACCCGACGGCATCCTGCGGCGGCTGGAGAGGGCGATCCCGGACTAACGCGCGACACTACAGGCAGGCTCAGCGTTTCAGGCGTGAAGCGCACTGGCCAGAGTGCGGGCAATGATGGCCTGTGCCTGTGAAACCAGAAGCACCAGGTGGGCGGGATCGCGGAAACTCTCGGCGTAGAGCTTGTAGAGGTTCTCCGTGCCGCTGGGCCTTGCCGCGAACCAACCATTCTTCGCGACCACTTTCAACCCGCCGATGGGCGCATTGTTGCCGGGGGCATTGACGAGCTTCGCGGTAATTGCCTCTCCTGCCAGTTCTTTGGCCTCAACGGATTCGGGCAAGAATTTCTTGAATCCCGCCTTTTGCTCCGGGGAACAGGGCGTGTCAATGCGTGTATAGAAGGGCGTGCCAAGCTTGTCCGTGAGAGCCTGATAGTGGGCGGCGAGTGTGCCGATGCGCGAGACGATTTCGGCCGACAACAGGCAGAGCAGTAACCCGTCTTTCTCCGTTACCCATGTGGAGCCGTCGCGGCGCAGGAACGATGCCCCAGCGCTTTCCTCGCCGCCGAAGCAGAGCGAGCCGTCGGCGAGACCATCGACGAAGTACTTGAAGCCGACCGGCACTTCGTAGAGTTGACGGCCCAGACTTGCCACGACCCGGTCAATCAGGCTGCTGCTGACCATGGTCTTGCCGATGGCGGCGGCGGTGGGCCACTGCGGGCGGTGCTTCAGCAGGTAATCGATGGCAACGGCGAGGTAATGGTTCGGGTTCATCAGGCCCACGGTGGGCGAGACGATGCCGTGGCGGTCGGCATCAGGGTCGCAGGCGAACGCCACCTCGAACTGGTCCTTGAGTTGCACCAGCCTGGCCATGGCATAGGGGCTGGAACAGTCCATGCGGATCTTCCCGTCATGATCCACCGTCATGAAGCTGAAAGTCGGGTCGACGCGCGGATTGACGACCGTGAGATTCAGCCCGTAGCGTTCCTTGATCGGTTCCCAGTAATGAACGGAGGCGCCGCCCAGCGGGTCCACGCCGATCTTCACTCCAGATTTCCGAATGAGGTCCATGTCGATGACGGAGCCAAGTGCATTGACGTAGGGCGTACAGAAGTCGTGCTGGTGTGTCGTCGTCGCGTGAAGCGCTGCGTCGTACGGTGTGCGCTTTACATCGTGGTTTCCGTCCTGGAGAAGGCGGTTGGCGCGGCGCTGAATCCAACCGGTCACGTCGGTGTCGGCAGGGCCGCCGTTGGGTGGGTTGTACTTGAAGCCGCCGTCTGCCGGGGGATTGTGCGAGGGCGTGATGCCGATGCCGTCAGCGTGGCCGTCCTTGCGCCCGCGGTTGTAGTCGAGAATCGCGAAAGACAGTGCCGGGGTGGGGGTGAAGCCGTCGTTGCGCTGAACGAACGTTTCCACGGCGTTGGCGGCGAGCACCTCGATGGCGGACCGTTGCGCGGGACCTGAAAGGGCGTGCGTATCCTTGGCGATGAACAGCGGCCCGCTGATGGCGTGCTGGCGCCTGTAGTCGCAGATGGCCTGCGTAATGGCCAGGATGTGCGCTTCCGTGAAGGTGCCGTTGGTCGGCGTGCCGCGGTGGCCGCTGGTGCCGAAGCTGACTAGTTGACTGGCCTCGGCAAGGTCCGGCTGGCGCTCGTGGTATTCGCGTTCGAGCTTGGCAACATCAATCAGTAACTCTGCGGGGGCGGGTTGCCCGGCCAACGGATGCGTACTCATAGTCTCCTATCACAGGTGCGCTGCAACATACTGCCTTTTGGGGGCATCGGCAATCGTCTTGTCGGAGGCCTGTGGCGAGTTGCGGCTGAACTTCTGCGTGACCACGGCAATTCGGGGCGCTAGACTGCGCCTCTTGATGAAAGTCGAAAAAGGGAAACGGTTTGTCCTGGTCACAGCGGATGTGGACGCCGTGCTGAACCGGTTGCAGGGCGAGACCGAATCGCCGCGGCAGGATTTCGTGGAACTGGCCCGGGCCCTGGATGCCGAAATCCTGTCGTTTTCCGATGTACCGCGCGGGTCGGCCCTAACGCGCCTGCTGGCGAAGGTCGCCGGCAAGGCCGTGGCGCTGGCGTGGCTGGCGTTCTGGAAGCGGGGCTCCTTCTATTTTGTCACGGCCGAAAATACCGCGATCCCACTGGCGCTGATGCTGAAGCTCCGACGCGGCGTGACCCTGGCCCTGATCGGCCATCGCATCACGACGCCCCAGAAGAGCCGGGTGTTGCGCGCGTTCCGCCTGTTCAACCAGATTGGCGTCATGCTCTGCTACAGCCGCCAACAGGAACGCTTCGCCCAGGAGCGCCTTGGCGTGCCCGCAAGCAAGGTCTGCCGGATTGCATTCCAGGTTGATGAGGCATTCTTCACGCCCGGCAAGCCGGCCGGCCCGGGTCGCGGCGTAGTCAGCGTGGGTCGCGAACTGCGCGACTACACGACATTGTTCCAGGCCCTGGACGGCACGGACATTCCGGTGACCGTCGTCGCTTCGAGCCCGTGGTCCAAGCGTGAGGACCAGACATCCGGGCGGCGGGTTCCTTCCAACGTGACGTTACGCAAGGGGCTGTCGAGCATCGAACTGCGCGACTTATACCGCAGTGCGGCTGTCGTCGTCGTGCCGTTGATGAACGTGGATTGGCCGGCGGGCGTTACATCGCTTTTCGAGGCGCAAGCCTGCGGCCGCCCCGTGGTCATATCCGCCTCGGAAGGCATCCTGGATTCGATCGATCCCGGGGCGGCGGTCACGGTGCCCAGCGGCGATGCCGGGGCCCTGCGTGCTGCCGTGCAGCGGTTAATCGGTAATCCGGCCGAGGCGGCGGCAATCGCCCGGACCGGCCGCGAATCGGCGCTGCGGGAACGCACGCTTGCGCAATTCGTCAGCCGCATCGGCGCGGCCTGCCGGGCGGCGGAAAAGCGGAGCCAAGCATGAGCCTGGGCTATAAACTCGACAGCGCGTGGCATGTCCTGCTAGGGCGGTGGTATCTGCGCCGCTGCACGCGGGTGGGGCGCCTGCCGCGTGTCTATGGCCGGCCCCGGATTACCAACCTGGGCGAGGTCATGATCGGCGAGAAATTCCGGTTCTTCAGCACCACGGTCACCTCCGAGATCGTTACCTATCCCGGTGCGCGCTTGGAGATCGGGAGCGGCGTGTTCATTAACTATGGCGCCAGCATCTCCGCACACAAGCTGGTGCAAATCGGTGACGGGTGCCAACTCGGCTCCTACGCGTGTTTGATGGATAACGACTATCACAGCGTTGAGGACCGCGATAGACCGAGCGAATCCCGGCCGATCGTTCTGGGCCGGGACGTGTGGCTGGGCGTGCGAGTGATTGTGCTCAAGGGCGTCACCATCGGCGATCATGCCGTCATCGGCGCGGGTAGCGTGGTGACGCGCGATATCCCGGCCAACTGCCTGGCGGCCGGCGTCCCGGCCAAAGTCATTCGCACCTTCGAGGTCAAGGCATGAACCTGGGGCTTTGCGTACTGAACTGGCTCCTGATGCTCGCGGCGTTGCCGGCCGCGGTGATGGCGCTATACCTGCTGTTGCTTAGCGTGGCCGCGTTCGGGCATCCGGGGCGGCGACAGATTACGGGCCGGTTTGCCGGACGGCGCGAGGCAACGTCCCGGTTCCTGATCCTTATTCCTGCCCACAACGAAGAGCTGCTCCTGGGCGACGTGGTGGATCAACTGCGGAGCCAGTCATACCCGGCCGCGAAATTCAGGATTGTCGTGATCGCCGACAACTGCGAGGACACCACGGCGCAGGTGGCGCGCACCCACGGGGCCATCGTCCTGGAGCGGACGGATCCCGTGCACCGCGGCAAGGGGCAGGCCCTGAACTGGGCCATGCGGGAGCGGCTGGCCGGGTTGGGGGAGCCGTATGATGCGGTGGTCATTCTGGATGCCGATTCGACGGTGAACGAAGACTTCCTGTGGTTCATGGACGAGCAAATCGTCCAGGGTCGCGAGGCGTTGCAGGGGTACTACGGGGTGCAGAATCCGCTGGAGAACTGGCGCACTTCCCTGCTGACGGCATCGCTGGCCGCTTTTCATTTCCTGAGACCATTGGGCCGCGACCGGCTCGGTTTGCCGTGCGGACTCAAGGGTAACGGCATGTGCTTCGCGCGCCGGTTGGTCGAGGCGTACGCGTATCCGGCCTTTTCCGTCGTCGAGGATGTGGAGCTGGCGTTGTTCTACCTGCGGCAGGGGATTCGCGTGAAGTTCGTGCCCGGCGCGCAGGTGTTCGGGCAGATGGCGGTATCCGGCAAATCGGCGGGCACGCAGCGGGTCCGATGGGAAGGCGGGCGCATCGCATTGATCCGAACTCAGGCCTGGCCGCTCTTCAAGGAAGGGCTGCGCCTGGGCGACGGCGCACGCCTGGACGGCGCCATGGATCTGTTCGTGCCGCCCCTGACGCTTCTGGTGGCGACCACAGCGCTGCCGGCGGCGGTCGTTGGCATCCTGTGGTGCCTTATGCCCGGCGTCGTGTGGGGCGCGGTGGCGGCGCTCTGGGTCGCAGCATTGGCAGCCGAACTGAGCTATGTGTTGGCCTCACTGGTTTTGATCCACGCGCCATTCGTCGTGTACCGGCGACTGCTGTTTGCGCCGCTTTTCGTGCTGTGGAAAGTGGGGCTGTACCTGAAGATGGGCCTGGCGCGCCACGGCGCCCAGGAGTGGGTCCGGACGGATCGCCACGCCATGAACAAGCCCAATCCTCCTTGCTAGGCCTGCTATACGAGGTCATTCATGAATGCAGTGATTCTTTCGGTGGGCGACGAATTGGTGCTCGGTCAGACGGTGGACACGAACTCGGCATGGCTTAGCGCGCGGCTGACCGCCAGCGGTGTGATGACGGTCTATCATAAGACCGTGGCTGACGATCAGGCGGCCATTGTCGCCGCGGTACGCGAGGCGGCCGCCGCGGCCGATCTCGTCATCGTGACCGGCGGACTCGGGCCCACGGCCGACGATCTCTCGCGTCAGGCGCTGGCCGATGTGCTCGGCAAGCCCCTCGACCTGCATCCGCCATCGCTGGAGCGCATCCGCAAGTTTTTCAAGTCGTTGGGCCGCGAGATGCCGCCCTCCAATCGCATCCAGGCGATGGTCCCGCGCGGCGGCGAGATTCTCGATAACGATTGGGGCACAGCGCCGGGCGTCAAGATTCGGATCGGCAAAACATCCGTGTTCGTCTTCCCCGGCGTCCCTCGCGAGATGAGCCCCATGTTCGACCGCCACGTGTTCCCGACGCTGGCCACGAAGTCGGGTCGCACGATTCTCACGGAAACGCTTCACACATTCGGGGCGGGCGAATCGACCGTGGCCGAGAAGCTGGGTGACCTCATGCGGCGCGACAACAATCCCACGGTCGGGACGACCGTCTCGGGCGGCATCGTGTCGGTGCGCATCCGGAGCGACTTCCCGACGCCGGGCCCGGCACGCCTGCACCTGAACCGGGTCGAAAAGACGGCGGCCGAACGCCTGGGCCCGCTGATCTTTGGCCATGGCCCGACTACGCTCCAGGAAGCGGTGGGCCGCCTGCTAAAGCAGGCGGGACGCACGGTGGCTACCGCGGAGAGTTGTACGGGCGGGCTCGTGGCGCGTCTGTTGACCGACATACCCGGAGCGAGCGCCTACTACCGGGGCGGGTGGGTTGTCTATTCCGACGCGCTCAAACAGCACGAACTCGACATTCCCGCATCCGTGCTGGCGGCGCATGGCGCCGTGAGCGAGGAAACCGTCCGCCTCCTGGCGCTCAATGCCATGCGTAAGTCTGACGCCGACTATGCGCTGGCCGTGTCCGGCATCGCCGGGCCGGACGGCGGGTCCGACGAGAAGCCCGTGGGCACAGTCTGGATCGCATTGGCCGCGGGCGGATCGAGCGCGGCACGCACTACGACCGAACACTTTCAGCTTCCTGGCGATCGGGATATGGTTCGCGACCGCGCCGCCAAGGCAGCGCTCAACATGCTGCGTCTTCGCCTGCTTGCCTAGGCGTGGGCTGGGACATCCGGTCTCGGCCTGCGGCTAACGCGCAGGCGAGGGGGGCGATGAGTGCCGCGCCGGTCGTATCCGGGCCGCCTCCAGGTCGCGACGGTGGGCTTCGACGATCTCTTCCGGCCGCATCCGTTCCAGTAGTCGCCCCCGAAGGACAAGGGCCGGTTCGCTGCCCAGGGCCACGGCCCTTTCAGCCCAGAGGTAGGCATTGATAATATCGACCGGTACGCCTTGGCCCCGGCCGTACATGAAGGCCAGGTTGTAGGCCGCTTGGGCAATGCCGCCCTCGGCGGCTTTGCTGTACCAGCTTAAGGCGTCGTCAAACGAGGCGGGGACCCCTTCGCCGTTGGCGTACAAGACGGCCAACTCATACTCGGCTGGCGCGTAGCCGGCGTCCGCGGCCAAGCGCAGCCAGGCGGCCGCCCTGGCCTCGTCGCACGGAACGCCGCGACCGTCGCCGTAAAGCAGGCCCAGTTGGTACTGGGCATCAACGACGCCTTGACCCCCCGCCTTCTCAAGCCACTTCACGGCTTCGGTCAGGTTGGTCGCCACGCCCGTGCCGGTCGCGAGCATGAGACCGAGGACATACTGGGCTTGGGGGGCGCCGCGTCCGGCCGCCTGGCGGTACCAGCGGACGGATTCGGTCCGGTCGCGCGCGATGCCGTCGCCGGCCAACAACACGGCCAGGTCGAGCTGTGCATCGAGCTTGCCTTGTTCGGCTGCGAGACGATACCAGCGGGCCGCCTGCGAGGCATCGCGTCGGAGTCCAATGCCCTCGTCGTAGACCACGCCCATGCGGTACTGGCCCTCGGGATCGCCCCGCTCGGCCTGGCGCAACACGGCCTCCAGGTCGTCCCGCAGGGACGCGGGCCTAGGGGTGGGCTCGTTCGTCGCAGGGGTCGCGAACAGCGCGCCAGCCGCGGCGGCAATAAGGACGGCGAACGCGGCGACGCGGCGACGTCTACTGCATGGCTTCGCTGATCGCATGGTTCTCCTGCGTGCGCACATTTTCCAGTTGGATACGCGCCCGTTTGCCGGCGTCCACGGCGGTCTTGCCGATGAGCCCGTCCACCACGGTGCCGACCGCGGACTGGCCGGGCTCGTTCGTCACGGACCCGGCGGGCGCCGCATTGGACCCGGGGGCCGGCGCAGACCCTCGGCCGCAACCGGCAGTCAGAAGCAGCAAGATGAGCCAGCGTGTCTTCATGGTTTTTTCGTTGTCGCGGCGTTGGTCGGAGCGTTCTTCTGCTTGATCGCCTGAATGGTCCGTTCCACGTTCGCGAGCGCATCGTCCAAGCGGGTTTCGGCCACCGCGGCTGACGCCGCGCGGTTGGTGGCGGCTGGCATGGGGGGATTCACCGCCACGGTCACCGGGACGGCCGGCGTCGACGTCACTGCCCTGAAGACGTCAGGCGGGATGCCGGGCGCGACGGTCTGTTTGGCGATGGGCGGCGTCTGTTCTTTCGCAGGGGTCGCGGCAGCAGAGGTCACCTTGCCGGTTGGCGTAGCAGCGGGCGGCATCACGGCGGCAACAACGGCAGGCGGGAGCGTGGTCGCGACTCCGACGGGATGCGGAGGCAAGGGCGTCGCAATGAGCAGGGGCGCGACCGGAGCGACCGCTGCAGGCGTGGTCACTGTGACCTGGGGCGTTGCCGGCTCGACAACCGGTTGGGCTCCCGTCGCCGGCGTCGGCCGGCACGCTTCCAACGTCTTCCGCAGTTCGCGGGAGGCGTCCGCGAGCACGGTCATGCTTTCGTTGAGCGAGTGCTCGACGCGTTGCAGGGACTCGCGTTCGCCTGCCAGGCGTTGCTCGGACAGGCGGATGTAAGTCCGGATCAGGTGCAGGGGGCCCCAGATGAACAAGACCAACAGGGCGAGCATGCCCGCACTGATCAGGAGGGTTCGCACGCGGTTGCGGCGCCGTTCGGCGTCCAGCAGTTCGCGGAAACTCCCCATAAGCGGCACGAATTGGGGCGATGCGGCCAAGTCGCCCAGGTGCTTCTCAATTTCCGTCATCTCGTGGTCTGCCGGGGCGGGGACCGTCGAGTCGCCGGCCGGTGCCAGCGCAGTCTTGTTGTCGTCATGTCCGGTTGCGTCCATAGTGCCTCCCATTCGTCCGCGCCGTGCGGGGCGCGGTTAGGTTTTGTCGGTATCGGTCGGCCGGTCCTTTAGGCCCAGCCAGCTCTTCATTTTCGACAACGTTCCGCTGTCGGCGTCTTTCTTTTGTTGTTGTTCCCACGCCTGCAATTCCGATTGCAACTGTTCTTCCAGCTTGGTCAACGTGTGCTGCGCTTCGCTCGCAGCGCGGGGCCGTGTCGGTCGTGCCGCGCGGCGGACGGCGCCTGGTGCCGCGTCGGGGGCCGGCCTGGCCATGGAGGGGCTGGATACGACTTCCGCGTCGACGACCTCGGCGGCCAGAGCAGGCGGTGGGGGCGTGGGCGCCGGTTCTTCCGTCTTGGCCGGAGTGCGCGGGATCTCGATGACGGTGGCGCGGGGCACCTCGCGCGCGGCTACCGTTCGTTGCTGGCGCAAGTTGCGGAGTTGCTCCTCCTGCATTTCAACGCGCCGCCGGGCCTCGGTTAGCTGCGTGCCCGCGTTTCGGACATCAGTCTTCAGGCGTTCGATCTGGCGCAGAAGGCCCTGTTCATTCTGGGCGGCTTCCTGCCGGATGGCGCGTTGCTGATCCTCGGCGCCATCGAGCCGTCGCCGGGCTTCAGTGAGGAGGCGATCCTGTTCCTCAACATTCTGGGCGAGGAGCTGGATTCGCGCTTGGGCATCGGACAGGCTGCGATCGCTCTCCTCCTTGAGGCGCGTCTGGGAGTCGCGAGCTTCGCCCAGTTGCCGCGTGACAGCCCTCAGTTCCTCGGTGGCCTTGACGGCACGGGCCTCCGCCTGGGTCAACTGGGCCTGGAGGTCCAGCGCCTGCCGTTCGGATTCGCGCTCCGTGTCGCCCAGGCGGGTCCGGAAGAGCTCCAAGTCCGTCTCGCGCTGGCGCAAAGTCGCGGTAAGCGCGGCCGCGTCCCTTTCGAGGCGCGTCACGCGCTCGCGCCATGTGGCCTCGGCTGTCTGAGCCGTCTGTTGGAGCGCCAGGCGGTCGGCATCCACGGTCCGGAGGCGGACGGTCATGTCCCGGGTCGATTCGGTAGCCTGTGTAAGCTCCGCGGTCAGCGCGCTCAATCGTTGTTCGAGGCCCGCCGATTTGTGATCGTTCTCCTCGGCGAACTGCTCCACCCGCTGACGCAGGTCCTTCTCCCATTGCTCGCGCTCGGTCACGTAGGTCGCGTGCCGCTGCCGTTCGTCCTCCAGACCGCGCCGCGCTTCGGCGAGCGCCGTCTGTGCCTGCTGAACACGGGCCTGGCGTTCCTCCATGTCGCGCGTGAGGGCGGCGGCGGCTTGAGCGCTGTCGCGTCGGAACGCCTCATGCTGGGCCTGGAGTTCCGCCAAGGCGTCACGAACCTGGGCCAATTCGCTTTGAAGGGCTGACGTTTGCTCGCGGGCGCGACTGCGTTCCTCGCTGGCGGCCTTGGTGAGCAGGGTAAGTTCGGCCGTACGATCCGCCAGTTGGGTTTGAACCGATTGGAGCGCTCGGTGGGCGAGTTCGGCGGCATCTGCCTTCTCATTTCGAAGCGCCTCAATCCTGTCGCGCAGGTCCGTGCCATCCGCCTGGGCTTGCTCTAATCTTCCGGTGAGTTCGCTTACCGCTTCTTCATGGGCGTGGCGATCGGCTTCCAAGGCGGCCTTCGTTGACTCAAGGTCGGACGAACTGCGGCGTAACATCCCGGTCCGTTCGTCGAGTTCGCGGGTCAAACGGGCAACGGCTGTTTCGGCGTCGCGCACCGCCTGCTCGTATGAGGCGGGGTGTGATTTGATTTTGTAACATCAGGCGGCCATTTCCCGATTGGAACGTAGGGCGGCCCGGATTGAGGCGATGTAGGCGGCGTTCTTGTGCCTCCAGTGCATTCCGGCCTGCTTACACCTTGCCGCGACCAAGAACTT
>CAITUY010000041.1 GCA_903895695.1 uncultured bacterium | reverse complement strand
TGAAGCCATGTTCTACGGCTTGGGCTCGGACGGGACGGTCGGTGCCAACAAGAACTCGATCAAGATCATTGGCGATGACACCGAGAACTCGGCGCAGGGTTACTTCGTTTACGATTCGAAGAAGGCCGGCACAATTACCGTGTCGCATCTGCGCTTCGGCCCAGGCTTGATCCGAAGCCCTTACCTCTGCACCAAGGCCGATTTCGTGGCCTGTCATAACTTCTCGTTTGTCGTGAAGTACGACATGCTGGCGACGGCCAAGACGGGCGCCACGTTCCTGTTGGCGAGTCCCTACGGCAAGGACGACGTGTGGAACCACCTGCCTGACCAGTTGGAGCAGACGATCATCGACAAGAAGATCAAGTTCTTCGTGATCGATGCGAACAAGCTGGCGGGCGATCTTGGCCTGGGGGCGCGCATCAACACGCTGATGCAGACCTGCTTCTTTGCGATCTCCGGCGTCCTGCCGCAGGAGGAGGCGATCGCAGGTCTGAAGAAGGCCATTAAGAAGAGCTACGGCCGCAAGGGTGAGGACGTGGTGAAGAAGAACTTTGAGGCCGTGGATGCGGCCAAGGCGGCCCTACAGGAAGTCAAGGTCCCGGCCAAGCCGGCGGGCGTGCGGAAGATGCCGGCCGTGGTGCCGGCCGATGCGCCCGAGTTCGTGCGTACCGTGACGGCGCAGCTCATGAAGCAGAAGGGCGACTTGGTGCCCGTGAGCGGCATGCCCGACGACGGCACGTGGCCGACCGCGACCACGCAGTATGAGAAGCGCAATATCGCCGTCAACATTCCGTACTGGCGTCCGGACGTGTGCATTCAGTGCGCGCAGTGCTCGCTGGTGTGTCCTCACGCGGCCATCCGCGTGAAGGCCTACGACCCCAGTCACCTGGCGAAAGCGACGCCAACATGGAAGTCGACCGATGCCAAGGGCAAGGAGTTCGCCGGGCTCAAGTTCACCGTGCAGGTCGCGCCCGAGGACTGCACGGGCTGCGGCGTGTGCGTGTACACCTGTCCCGCGCGCGAGAAGGATCCGGCCACCAAGCAGGAGACCGGTCGTCGCGCGATCAACATGGGCCCGCAACTGGCCCTGCGCGAGCACGAGGCGGAGAACTTTGCGTTTTTCCTCTCGCTGCCGGAAACCGACCCGAAGAGATACAATGCCTCGACCGTCAAGGGCAGCCAGTTGGTTCGCCCGTTGTTCGAGTTCTCCGGCGCCTGTGCGGGCTGCGGGGAGACGCCCTACGTCAAGTTGCTCACGCAACTTGTCGGCGATCGGCTGATGGTGGCGAACGCCACGGGCTGCTCGTCGATCTATGGCGGCAACCTGCCGACGACGCCTTATGCGAAGCGCGCGGACGGCCGCGGGCCGGCCTGGGCCAACTCGCTGTTCGAGGATAACGCCGAGTTCGGGTACGGCATGCGGATGGCCGTGGACAAGTTCAACGAGTACGCGCTGGAGATGGTGACCAAGCTGGCCGACGGCGTATGCAAGGATTTGGCGGGTGACAAGGCCCTGCTGGAGTCCATCAAAACCGCGAACCAGTCGACGCAGGCGGGGATCGAGGAGCAGCGCGAACGCGTGGCGACGCTGAAAGGCAAGCTCGCGAAGTCCGACTGCGACCTCTGCAAGCAGCTCCTGTCGCTGGCCGACTACCTGGTGCGGAAGTCCGTGTGGGTGCTGGGCGGCGATGGTTGGGCCTATGACATCGGCTATGGCGGTCTCGACCACGTGCTGGCGTCCGGCCGTAACATCAAGGTGCTGGTGCTGGATACGGAAGTGTACTCGAACACCGGCGGGCAGGCCTCCAAGTCGACCCCGCTCGGCGCGGTCGCGAAGTTCGCGGCCGGCGGCAAGCCGTCGATGAAGAAGGATCTGGCGATGATCTCGATGACCTACGGGAACATCTATGTCGCCACGATCTCGATGGGCGCCAACCCCGCCCAGGCGGTCAAGGCGCTGACCGAGGCCGAAGCCTACAACGGGCCGGCGATCATCATCGCCTACTCGACGTGCATCGCGCACGGCATCGACATGGAGAAGGGCATCCAGAACCAGAAGGAAGTCGTGGCGTCCGGCCACTTCCCGCTCTATCGGTACAACCCCGAGCTGACGAAGCAGGGGAAGAACCCGCTGGTCATCGACAGCAAGCAGCCGACGATGAAGTTCAGCGAGCAGGCCATGAAGGAGAACCGCTTCCGCGTGTTGAAGCAGGTGAACCCCAAGGCGGCCGACTCGCTGATGGCGCAGGCTGACCGGATGGTGCTGGAGAAGTTCGACCTGCTGACGAAGCTGGCCGGGCTTCCCGCGTGCACCGCGGCCGCCGCTCCGGCCCAGCCGGCCGCTCCGGCCCCGGCGGCGAACGCGTAGCCGACGTTTCAACAAGACAAGCGACGGGGGCACACGGGTGCCCCCGTTTTTATTGGTTGCGCGGCCTGGAATGCGACCCCAGATCCTGGCCCTCGCGCGTGACTGGACTGTCCGGGCCAGCGCCCCGCCGCCACCCGTGATTGTCAACCAAAGCGTTTAAGTCCATAGTGATTGGCATGAGGAGGACGTGACATGCCTGTCATAGCGCGTTTCTATGGCATTATCGTGAAGATGTATTTCAGGGAACACGGCGTGCCGCATTTCCATGCAATCTACGGCGAGTATGTCGGCGTCTTCGATCTGGCGACACTCAAGATGATCGAGGGCGATCTTCCTGCGCGCGCCAAGCGGTTGGTGTTGGCCTGGGCACGCAAGTATCGGCAAGAATTGGGAGAGATGTGGAAGCATCAGAAGTACGTGCAATTGCCGGGTCTGGAGTAGGCACGATGAAAGGCAAGGAAACATATCCTCTGATTTCCGAAGTGGTGGCAAAGCCTGGCAAACGGTTGCTGGTGCGGTTTCGCAACGGTGTGACGAAGCTATACGACTGCAAGAGGATTCTGGCTCTTCCGGCGTTCGAGTCCCTGCGAAGCGATGACGCGCTGTTTCGGAATGCCCGCGCCGACAAGCACGGTTACGGCGTCATCTGGAATGACGAATTGGATCTGGCGGAGTCCGAACTGTGGCTCGGTGGACGCGTAGTACGGGAGAAAGCGCCGGCATACGGAAGACGAGCAGGGAAGAGGGCGTCATCGGATTCCCATAGTAGTAAGTAACAATTGAGGCGGATATAGAATGGCGATGCGAGAAGAGGGATGAGTCAAATGCTACTTGTTGCGATGCAAGGCCCCTGGCGAATAGCAACTCGGTCTTTGAGCGAAAAAGCAGGCGAGGCATTGACACTGGTCGGCCATGTAAGGCTCAACTAACGCAGGCATGCGACGCTGTAAAGCCCTTGCCGGCTGCGCAACGTTAGGCACCGCGAGAGTATCGGATGCAAGCTGGAGGCAAAGATGGCAACACTGAAAGAACAACTCGACACGATCCTGCGTGACCTACTTCCCGGTTCAGCCGATGAGGCAGTCAACGGGTCTGAATTGCTCGACAAAGTCCGGCAGAAATTGGAGGGTGACTATGCGGAGAATTCGATCAGGCAACACTTTTCGGTGATGTCCCGCGATCCAACTTCTCCAATTGCAAAGGTTGATCAAGGGCAAGGGTACTACCTTCGCCCTGCCTTTCAGTCGACCATAGTCGTGGACGAGTGCCATTCTGCAACTCCGCCCGCAGCGTCCGACGACTCCGCGGGCCGTGCAGGGCAACGCGAGGAGAAGTTCCGTTCGCTCTTTATGAGGTGGACCGAGTTGAACAACGAGTTTCCCATGCAGATCGAACACACGCGGGGTGTCAAGCAGCCCATAGGAATCAACAAATGGAAATTCCCTGATGTCGTTCTCGTCCGTTGGGAGGTGGGCGAGGTGACCGACAGAGGATTCCGTCTCGCAAAGGATCTACTTGAGGTAAAACGCAGTCTTGGCGAACAACCCTTCAGACTACGAGTGCGGAACTCAAAGTGGAGATCTCTGCCGGGACGCTCAGGGAAGCCTTCTTCCAGTGCGTAAGTAACTCGAAGTGGGCGCATTCCGCACAACTGACGGTCGCCTGCAAACTTTCTGATGAACTGGTTGCAGAGGAACTTCGTCGGCTTGGGACATCTTACGATGTTTCAGTGGTTTCATTCGGCCTCGATTCAACGTTTTTGGATGGGCTGCCTACCGCAGAGAAGTTGCTTGACCTTTCATCGAAGGATTTTGAGCCCATTGCAAATCGAGTGTCACTTACCCGCATCGCACTGGGCCGAGAGCGTGAGGGTTTGGACTGGGACCATCTTCGGGACCTGAGGTCTCAGAGTCCTGACATGAGTGAACTATTCAAGTGGATCGCATTCTGTTTAGAAAAGAAGGCTCCCTATACTGTTCGAGATTGGCTCAACGTCGCTCATGTCGAGAGGAACTACGTCTAACTGGTGGGTCATGACGATGGCCCGCGTTGCGGAAGCGCTCAACTTGCCCGGTAAGGGGGTGGACCTGACGGTCGAGCACTTCTTGCGTCTTCCTGTCGACTCGTTGCAGGTGGCCTCGATTCGCATGGTGCTCGACGGGTTCAACTCGTGGAAGACGCATCTTTTCGATTTTGTTGATGCCTTCAGGTCCACGCGCAACGCCGAGTTGGTGGGTGAGCCGCCCATTACCGAACTGGATGGCCGCCTCCGGGCTCTGCTCGCATCAACGGTGGAAGCGCTGTGCGCCGAAAGCAGCAGGCCGGCGCCGGCTTGGTGCGCCGGAGTTCCGCCCCTGGCCAGCCCGTGGTTCGTTTCAGGGATCGAGAATCTTAAGGCGTCGGCCTTGGCTGAGTCGCCGGCCTGGTTTCGGTCGCGAGACATATTCGTGCTGGGCAACTTCTTGAGCAGGGCCTAGACATGCTGGATGCAAATTTTTGCTCGGACACCTTCACATCACGACCGTTGAGCAAGCCTATCGCATCATCGAGCAATACTACCCGCGCAAGATGATTCCCCCAAAAACGCAGTATTTGCTGGAGGAACTGCTGGGCGGCTGAGGCCGCCTCACTTACCGTCCGTCACGGCGCGTCGTGCGCGGTTTCCCCTGCGGCGCCCACCCCTTCCTCCATGCCCTCGCGGGGGGGCGGGCCGCTAAGCAGGAAGAGGATTCCTCCCGGAAGGCTCCAGAGGATGAGGAACGCAGTCGACACCAGGGACAGAACCAGGGCTTTGTCGTTGGGTACGGCCAGGGCGGCGAAGAGGTTGACGTTGGCGAATTCGCGGATGCCGACCCCGCCCGGGGTTGCCGGAACCGAGCTGATCAGACCGACGAGCGGGGATACGCACAGGTAGTCCATGAAACTGAGGGTCAGTCCCAGGGCGTGACCCAGCAGGGCGATTGACGCGACCAGCGTGAGCTGCACGCCCAACGAGTGAACCGCGAGGACAAGCAACAGCCGCGGGTGGGAGCGACACACATAGAAGGCATTGTACGCGCGCTCGGCGGTTGCCAACGCCTTGCCGATGAGCGGCTTGGTCTGCCAACGACGGAGCGCAGGCCATACCTCGAACCAGTGCACGCTCAGGGCCGCCAAAGCGCCGCCGACGACGATGCCGCAGACGGTGAGGGCGGTCAACGCCGTGGCGCGTGTCTGGGAGTGGGCGGCGTAGAAGTCCCAGCGCACGACAATGATGACGACGAGCATGAGGGCCAGCACAATCAACCCGACAACGCGGTCGATAAACACGCTGGTAACCGCTTCAGTCTTCTGATGCCGCGTCTCGCGGGCGACATAGTAAGCTTTGACGAGGTCACCCCCGGTGGAGCCCACCATGAACGTATTGAAGAATGCGCCGACCAAGAAGATGCGAGCGACGCGTTTCCACGGTAGTTTCATGCCGAGTGCGGTGAGGATGGCCCGCCACCGGGCGCTGGAGAAGAACAAGGGCGACGACGAGACGACGAACGCCGCCACAACCATCGGCCATGCGGAGGCCAGACCTCGCAGTGTGGCCGCCAGCCGGCTGACATCCATCTTGCTGAATAGCCATCCAAGCACCAGGACGGCGAGGCCGATGCGGGCGAGCACGCCCAGGGTTTGGCGCAGGCGTTTCATGATGCCGCGAGAATGTCGTGCAGCGTCTGGTCGAGCGGCAGGCGGGGCTCCCAGCCGGTTTCGGTCCGCAGTTTCGTGGCGTCGAGTCGCGGCGCGAGCGTGTCGGTACGATAGCGGGCGGGATCGCGTTCAATGCGGGGGGTGATCCCGGCCAGTTCGCACAAGCGCTGCAGGATGCGACCGACCCGGACGGTGTGGCCCGAGGCGATGTTGTAGGCGTCGGCCGGCCGGCCGCGTTCCAGCAGCAGCCGGTAGGCGCGCACCACGTCCCGGACATCCGTGAAATCGCGTTCGCAATCGAGGTTGCCGACCCGCATGAGGGGGTCGGCGCCGGCCGCGATCGCTTTGACTTGCCGGGCGAACGAGGCCACCGCGAACTGGGGCGACTGCCCGGGGCCGATGTGGTTGTAGGGCCGCGCCACGATGACCCGCATCGCGTATTCTGTCGCGTACAGCCGGGCCGCCACGTCGGAGCCGGCCTTGGCCACGGCATAGAATGAGTCGGGGTCGAGCGGGTCCGCTTCCACGATGGCCGCCCCCCGGGGCCGCGAACCATAAACGTGGGCGCTTGAAACGGCAAGAATGCGGGCCTCCGGGCGGACGGAGCGGAAGGCTTCCAGGACGTGAATGGTCCCCATGAGGTTCACCTCGAGCATGCGCTCGGGAACGGAGTGCCCCACGGGCACGAACGCATAGCCGGCGAGATGGACGCAGGCGTCGGGCGTGCTTTGTTCGATGGCCTGGTGGATCGCGGCTGGGTCCTGAATGCTGCCGACGCTGCACGCCTTCAAGGCCAGCCCGGGCGGCGGGGCGCCAATATCGAACCCGAAGACCTCGTGGCCGTGCGTTGCCAGCTCGGCGGCGAGGTGCCGCCCCACGAAGCCTGCGATGCCGGTAACCAGGACGCGCACGGTCAGCCTCGGGCTTTCTTCAGGCGCTCGATATCGGCATCGACCATCATGCGCACGAGTCCCGCGAAGTCCACACGGGCCTTCCACCCGAGCTGCGTCTCGGCCTTCGTCTTGTCGGCCAGCAGCAGATCCACCTCAGCCGGGCGGATGAACTTCGGGTCGACCGTCACGTGGCGTTGCCAGTCCAGACCAGCGTGCTCGAAGGCGAGGGCGACGAAGTCGCGGACCGAGTGGGCGGTGCCGCTGCCGACGACATAATCCTCGGGCGTCGACTGCTGCAGCATCAGCCACATGGCGCGCACGTAGTCGCCGGCAAAGCCCCAGTCACGGCGGGCGTCCAGGTTGCCGAGACGCAGTTCCGTCGCCAGCCCCAGCTTGATGCGCGCCACGCCGTCCGTGATCTTGCGGGTCACGAATTCCAGGCCGCGGCGGGGACTCTCGTGGTTGAAGAGGATGCCGGAGACCGCGAATATCCCATAGCTTTCGCGGTAATTGACGGTGATGAAATGGCCGTACACCTTGGCCACGCCATACGGACTGCGGGGATAGAAGGGCGTCATTTCCCCCTGCGGGGTCTCGCGCACCTTGCCGAACATCTCGCTGCTCGAGGCCTGGTAGAAACGAGTTTCAGGGCAGATATGCCGGACGGCCTCAAGCATGCGCGTCACGCCCATGGCCGTGAACTCCCCGGTCAGGACCGGCTGGGTCCACGACGTTGGCACGAACGACATGGCGGCCAGGTTGTAGATCTCGTCCGGTTTGATTTCCTTCAACAGCTCGATTTGCGAGAGCTGATCGAGGAGGTCGGCCTGGTGCAGATGAAGGCGGTCCTTGATGGGGTTGATGCGGTCGAACGTCTCGGTGCTTGACCGTCGCACCATGCCGTGGACTTCGTAACCTTCCGCGAGCAGGAGTTCGGCCAGGTACGAGCCGTCCTGGCCGGTAATGCCGGTGATTAGGGCGCGTTTCATGATTCCTCCGATAGATTCCAGGCGTTCTTAAGGAACGCCAAGCCGGCCGCAACTGTTTCGGGCGGCGTGCGCGGCGCGGGTTCGAGAACGCGAATGAGGGCGCCGCGCCCGATTTCGCGAAAGAGTTGGAAATCAAGCGCGCCATCCGGCGGCATGAGATGATCCGAGGCCGGCGGCCGGACATCGTGAATGTGCATGCCGGCCAGCCAGGGCTGCAGGCGCTTGACCCACCGGACGTGGTTGGTCAGACCCAGGTTTTCGCGAACCTGACCGTGGCCCAGGTCGTGCCAGGCCCGGATTCTCGGCGAGTTGAAGTGCTGGAGCAGCTTCTCGAGTTCGGTCTCGGTGGGGATGGATTCCCACGACGGCAGAAGCTCCAGGGCAAGGACGCGGCCGGTTTCCTCCAAGAGCGGCAGCACCTTCTCGAGGCCGGCGTAGAGGTGCGCCAGTTGGGCCGGGGCGGCTTTCTCGCGGGCGACGATCATTTTCATCCGCACCTTCTCGTATTCATCGTCGTACTGCCGGCCCGCGCCGCACAGTTCGATGAGCTTCGGGGTCAGGGGCCGGCACTCGACATTCCCGGCATGCAGAACGACGACGCCGGCTCCGACTTCGGCGGCGAAGCGGATGGTGTTTTGAAGATAGTGGGCAGCCGACGCGCGGATCGTGGCGTCATTGCTGGACAAGGTGAACGGCTCCGGGCTGGCGAACGGCAGGCCGGCCGGCGGCGGACAGTAGGCGTGGACGCTGGTGACCCCGATGGCGCCGGCTTTCACCTCGGCTTGTACGCCTGGAACGAGGTTCGGCGTAAGGTCGTACCCCAGTTCCACGTGCGTGAAACCCAAGGCACGGATTTCGTCCAGCATGGTTTCGCCGCGTTCGTGTCGGCCGGCGTTCCAGCGGGTGGAGAGACTGACAATCATGTTGAAATAAAACAAGCTCCCTGAAGTCGCCTCCAGGGAGCTTGAAGCGAACGTTCAAACCCGATCTAGGGAATGGCGTACCGGGCGCGCGCGCGGGCGCGGGCATCCTTGCGGCGGCGTTCCTCGCTCGGCTTCTCGAAGTACCGATGGGCACGGATCTCCTTCATGATCCCTTCCTTGTCCATGATCTTCTTCAGCCGTCGCAGCGCCTTATCAACCGTTTCACCGCGTCTGACTTTTACTTGGGCCACGTTACGAATTCACCTCCCCAACCTGATCCAGGCGGGCTGCTGGCCGGTCCTTGGATCAAGACGGGAGCCGTTTTACCGCAGACAGCCCCCCGGCGTCAAGCTTGCCGGTGTTTTCGAACCGAAAGAGATTGATTTGAGGCCCGCCGCCGCGTAGACCTTTGCGGCTCATGGGCTTTTTCAGGTCAGATGCGGCGTTCCGGCGCCGGTTGGTGCGCTTGCTGCTCACGGAGTTCGTGTGGGGCGTGGGGACGTTTTTTGTTCTGCCGACCACGACCGTGCCCGCTTTCCTGACCGCGCGGGGCGCCACGCCGGTCGTGGTGGGGCTGATGGCCGTGACGATGGGGGCCGTGCCGTTGCTGTTTCAGTTCTTCGGGCGCGGGGTGCTGGACCGGTTCCGCGACCGGCGTTTGGGCGTGATCGCCATGCACGTCCCCGTGATCCTTCCCTATGCCGCCATAGCCGCCGCGGATGTGCTGCTGGCCGGACATCCGCGCGTGATGGTCGGGCTGTGTATCGCGCTCCTCGGCATCTCCCAGGTTGCCGTGGGCCTTGTGGTGCCCGTGTGGCTGGACATGATCAGTCGGATCATCCCGCTGGAGTGGCGGGGCCGTTACTTTGGTTTTTCCTCGGGCGCCTTTGCCTTGGGCGGGATTGCCGGGAGTTCGGCGTTGTACTATCTTGAACGACTTGCCGGAGTTCATGTGTTCACGGCAGCCTTCGCGATCGCGGCATGTTTCTTCGCGACTTCGATCTCCGTGTTCGCGACGGTGACGGTGGACGCCGACGTCTTTCTGCACCCGGCGGAATTTCCGCTGCGGGTCCGCGTGACCGCGGCGGCCCGGGCCTGCGGGTGGCGGACGGATTTCGGACGCCTGATCGCCAGCTACTCCGGCGTGTTGCTTTCGGCGGCCCTCGTGCCGTTCATCGTGGTCTACGCCATGGATGGCGCACGAGGCCTGGGGTACCCGGCCAGCGTCTTTGCGCGGCTGACCGTCCTGCAAGCCGTGGGCGGAGCCGCGAGTGCCATTACGTTGGGCTGGCTCGTGGATCATCACGGACCGCGCTGGCCGTGGGTGGGCGCCACGCTTGTGATCCCCGTGGTGGTTGTGCTGCTGCCGTATGGCGGCTGGTGGCCGATCCTGGCGGCGTGTACGCTGCTGACCGGCGTCCTGGGTACGCATTGGTCGATCAGTGCGCCGGCACTGCTCGAATTTTCTCCGGACGGAGACAAGAGCGCTTATGTGGCCATGGCCGGTATCGTCGCGTTTGTGCCGGCGTCGCTGGGGCCCCTGGTGTACGGCGGGTTGATCCAGCATTCGGGTTATGAATGGGCGTTCGCCGTCGCGGGCGTAGCCGGGTTGGCGGCGGCCGTGCCCGCCATGACGTTGAAGCGGCGCAGTCGGGAAGCAGTTGTTCGGCGGGCGGAAGACTGAACTCCGGTGCCGATGGAAGCAATAAAGGAGACAAACAAAGGTGACTGATAATTTTTCGATCAAGGCGCCGTGCCTGCAGTGCCGGCGCATCGTGCTGGGTGAAGACGCCGGTTGGGACGAGATCGAGGGGGCCTTTGGTTCCGCCGACGTGTGCAGTCTGAGGCAAGCGTGGCTACCGCGACAGGAGGCCGGCCTGCGGCCGACCAGCGTTCGCGTGGGGTGGGACGGCACGGACCTGCTCATCCTGGCGGATCTGGCCGACGACGATCCGTTCAACGCGATTACCGTCTACAACGAACCGTCCTTCATGCACGGGGATGTCTTCGAGATTTTTCTCCGGCCCGTGAACCAGGATCCGTATTACGAGTTTCACGTGACGCCGGCCAACCAGACATTCCAGCTTCGGTTCCCGTCGGCCAAAGCCTTTGCCGAGGGGTGTCGACAGGGAACCCAGGCGTCGTGGAAAATCGTCTCACCGGTAATGCGGAGCAGGACCCGCGTCCTGGCCGCCGACAAGCGCTGGCTGGCGATGACACGGATACCCGTGATTCAGGTGGGGGAGCAGGGGCCGACGCGGGCCGGGTCGCACTGGTTGTTCTCATTTTCCCGCTACGACTATACGCGCGGCATCCCCAAGCCCGTGCTGTCGTCCTCGTCCCCGCATTCGGTCTGCAGCTTCCACCGCCAGGAGGAATGGGGAACACTGGTGTTTGAGTAGGCCGGGGTTGAGGGAGACGAACCGACCTGCTATAGTGCGGGCTAAGTGGCGGCGTCGCGTGACGCAGGCAGGACAATACGTGTCAGGGAGGACGATAATGAGGACGTTCTTGAGGCTCGAGATGGTCGTGGCGGCGGTCGTGGCGGTGGTGGTGGCTACCTCTTGTCACCAGCCTCCCGACGTTGTGGTTCAGAAGGCCCTGGAGCAGTCGACCGCCTTGTGCGCGAAGGGCCAGCCGGCTGCCGCCGTGGCCGTGCTTCGTACGGCCTACGATGACAAGAACTGCACGGCCTTTCGACAACGCCTGCTGGGCACCATGCTGTCCATCAACCTCGCGACAGGGCGCGTCGAAGCCGCCGAGAGCCTGTTCCGTGAAATCGTGGCCGTCGATCCGGACCAGGCGGCCCCGGTCATCGGCATGATCGAGGAGCACTTGTTCAACAGCGGAAAGTTCGACGACCTGGCGACCTGGTGTGCCGGCCTGCAGTCTTCCGCGCTCAAGGGCGCCCATCTGACGGCCATTGCCGACTATCATTTCAAGGCCCTGGAGGCCGCCGGCAAGCTGGGTGAGGTCGTCAAAGTCCTGCCGGGCTACCTCTCGCGTTTGCCGGAGCCCGACGGCCTGGGGTTGATCGATCGGCAGTTTGCGGTCCTGGTGCGGGCGAAGAATTTCGAGGCCGCCGATGGTCTTGTCGCCCTTGTGTCAACCGGCACGCCCTCGCCGGCCCGGGTGGGCCTGGCGGCCCGAATGCGGGTGGATCTGCTCATCGCTCAGGGCAAACGCGCCGACGCGGAAGCGTTGTTCAAGCAGCAGGTCGCTACGTTACCCGAGGATGCCGCGTCCGCGATCCTGCTCCGCCTCGTCGACAGCGCGAACCGCGACCAACAGATCGACGCGTCGGATGCGCTCTGCCGCTTCGTCCTGGATTCCGTCAAGGACCGCCCCTCGCTGCGCGACACGGCGGCCGACGTGTGGCTCGGGGACGCTCATACGGCCGGTTCGCTCGATGGCTTGGTTGAGCGGCTGGTGGCCCTGCGCAAAGACGGGCTGAAACCCGCGTTCCTGGCCGCCCAACTTGACCGGCACTACGGGTTCATCATGGAGAAAGGCGGCAAGCCGCAGTTTGGGCCTTTGCTCGAGCTGTGCCAGGGCTTTGTGGCGAACCTGAACGATGACGACCGGGCGCGCGTGTCCAGTATCATGCTGGATTTCTGTTTCTACCTTGAACGGTTCGAAACGGCCTTGGGGATCGTCGAGAAGGGCATCCCGGGCCGGGATGAGAAATGGACGAAGACGCTCGCCGCCAAGGTCCGCGGGCACCTGCTCCTGCAGCAGGGAAAGCCGAAGGAAGCCGTGGCCAGTTTCCGCGAGTTCATGGGCTACATCGCCAAGGAGGACGGCGACCAGATCGATCCCGTCAAAGGCACCCGCGTGACCAAGGAGATGATCCTGGGCCTCAATGCGAAGCGCATCGGCGATATCCTGGCCGGCGCGGCCGACAAGGAAGGCGCCGCCAAGGCCTACCAGGAAGCCCGCGATGACTACACGAAGGCGCTGAATGGCTTTGGCGAGAACACGCCGGAGTACGCCAAGATCAAGGCCGATATCGCGGCGATCCCGGCGGCGCCGTAGGCGTACTTCAGCAGGGGCAAATGGGAGGTGCTGTCATGATGACTGTAAAAGCAGTTTACGACAACGGGACGGTGAAATGGGAGCGAAAGCCGCGGTTGAGCGGGTTGCATAACCTCATTGTCGTGTTCGAGGATGTCGAATGCGAACCCGCAGGATCCGCGTCCGAGACCAAGCCGCAGGCGACCGTCACTTCATGGCATGGCTTTAAGGAGTTGATTGGTTGTGTGGCGGAACGGGCGGATGGCGCCGACCGGCACGACGATTATCTCACCAAGACTGATAAGCCGTGATTAGCGCCATCTATGTCGATACTGGTTTTTGGATCGCCCTCTTGGACGCCAAAGACAGTCAACATAGCAACGCAATAAAGATCCTCAATGGCACTTTCGAGGGCAACGAAATCGTTACGTCGGAAAGTGTCGTTGGCGAAACCGTGACCTACCTCAATTGTTCTCTGAAGAGGCATGATCTGGCGGTGGCCTTTCTCGATCATCTGGATGCCTCACCACTGCGCCTGCTGGAGGACGATCCAACCACGCGGACGGAAGCGCGCGAAATTCTGCGCCGTTATGGAGACAACCCCCTCAGTTACACCGATTGCGTCAGCTTTGCGCTCATGCGGAAACACAAGGTCAACCGTTTCGCAGGATACGACAGGCACTTTGCCATGATGGGTTTTCAACCCGTCGCGGGCGGATAAGGGTTCCGTCGCGTCGGAACGTGATTGGCGCCGGCAAAGGGGGCGTCAGCAAACCAACTGCATTATTGCGCAGGCGGAAAACAAATCGGGCAAGCGATCGGTGGGGCGCATGGCGAGTCCGAGTCCATCATTGGTCACGTGTTGCGATGCGCCCCCTATATATACGGCACGACAATTATCTCACTAAGGCGGACGCGGGCGGATATCCCTCATGCGGGTCGATCCAGCCTTGATTCGCAATCACCGGCGTCCTACTTTCCCCGCACAAGGGCTAAAATGTTATTCGTTGGGCAAGAGAGGAATTGAATGATAATCGAGTTCATTGACACGCCGGATGCCTTAGCGCATGACGAGTTCCAGGCGTGGCGAACCGGGAACCAGAATGGGGTGTTCTTGACGCTTGAGACGCGAACCCGCGCCAATCTCCACGGGGCACGATGTCAGCACCTCGGCAGCGGGCCGCCGTACTTCGCATCCAGAGACGGCTTCGGTTCGCTGACGTCCAAGCGCAAAGTCTGCGGGTCGGAAGTGGAACTTCTCAATTGGGCGACCGAGAACGGTGCAGAGGTTCAGCGTTGTCAACATTGTATCCGAGCCGGACTTGTGGCTGAGGCCACAGGCAGCATATTGCCGAGTCTCGAGCCACCGCAGAAACCGACAGACTCGAGTATTTCTTCCCTTGCTCCTTCACAGGACGATCTGAACTCGACACGAATGTTTTCAGAGGGGAAGGTCGTAAGTCTTCTCGCGGACCGTTTCGAGCGAAACCCGGAGGCTCGTCGAGTCTGCTTGGCGCACTACGGATATGCCTGTAGGGCATGTGACATTACGATGAGTGACCTATATGGACCTCTGGGGGAGAATTTCATTCATGTCCACCATCGGGTGCCACTCTCGGACATTCGAGAGGAATACCAACTCGATCCCATCAGAGACCTTGTCCCTGTCTGTCCGAACTGTCACGCCATGCTTCATCGGTCTGAAATACCAATCACAGTTGCGGAGTTAGCCCAGACCGTCCGTCAACATAGACAAACGACGGCGCAACCGGCTGGTGGGTAGTTTCGGCCTGCAGCCTCGCACTCGCAACCGGACCGTTGTGCGGGAGAAATGATAAGAGTAACCAAAAAGGTGTTTGAGCGAAGGGTACTCGATGCCTTCATTAGTGCCGTTCCGGCGTTGGCCGGCAAGAGTGTGGTGACCTCAGAGAACCCCGATTTTCTGCTCGGGACTGGATCGGACGTCCTTGGGATCGAGATCACAGGCATATTCGAGGAGGCGATCAGCGAGACGGAGAGTGCATGGTGGGACGTAATGGAACGGTGCGTCTCTGAATGTCAGAACCGGCACTTGCCCTACGTTCATGTTCATGTGTTTTTCCATCCACGGCGATTTGCGCAGAAGGCAGAGCGTACCGGAATTGCACGCCATATCGTTGATTGCGTCCAAGAACACATGCCGAGTGAAGAGCAGATGACAACGGTTCGTTCTGGGACCTCCAGGGACAACTCATATCATTTTCCGCCTTGTGTACGGTCGGTTCTTATAGGCCGATACGGGGTGTTGACCAGACACTTCTTCGCCCCCTCAGAATTTGGCTTCGCCAAGACCCTGGATGCAGACATGCTGCAATCCCGGATAATGTCAAAAAACAAACGCGTTTCGTCATACTATACGCAATGCACCCATTGTTGGCTGGTCATTGCATACGATGTGAGCGGCTTTGCGTCGTTCTACACGGCCGTTCCGTCGCTTTGTGACTCGGAATATGACATCCTCTTTGACAGGGTCATTCTGTTCAATGGAACAATCGGCACTGTCACTGAACTCAAGGCGAAGCCGGGCGCACCACAGGGCTGAGGGTAGAGTAGGCGGGAGGGATGAACCATTCGCCTACTCTACCCTCAGACGGGCCAGGCCGTGCTTCCACCTCATCGGTGTACAGCGATTTCGTGGGGCTGGCAGGTCCGACGGGGCGAGCACCGCGACTTGCGACGCCGGCTTGACAGGGCAACCATGGGACGGTCATCATCAGGGAATGACAACGGCGAGTAACGTCAAACCGAAAACTCAGGTGGCGTGCCTTGTTCCGCCGATTGGAGTCGCGCGACGTGTGCCCATGAGAAAACCGGCGCGTCCAGTCACGGACTTGGACGAACTCGGGCCGGTCCGGTTGTCCAAACCCGCAGACGTCGTGCGGAACCTGTTGAGTGAACGGAAACGGCGATGACAGTCTATGTCGCAGGCGAGGAGGAACGACTATGTGGGAATACACGGGCAAAGTGCTGGATCATTTCCGGAATCCCCGGAATGTGGGGATCATCGAGGACGCCGACGGCGTGGGCGAGGTCGGCTCGCTGGCCTGCGGCGATGCGTTGAAGCTGTACTTCAAGCTGGATAAGGACGGACGCATCGCGAACGTCAAGTTCCAGACGTTCGGCTGTGCCAGCGCGATCGCCTCGTCTTCGGCCCTGACGGAGATTGTCAAGGGCATGCCGCTCGACAAGGCCGGGCAGGTGACCAACCAGGACATCGCCGACTATCTCGGCGGTCTGCCCGAGCAGAAGATGCATTGCTCGGTCATGGGGCGGGAGGCCCTTGAGGCGGCCATCGAGAATTACCGGAGCGGCCGGGAGGGCCGCAAGCGCATCCTCGCGGGCAAGGTCGTTTGCAACTGCTTCGGCGTGACCGAGGAGGAGATCGAGCGCGTGACGCGCGAGAACCGTCTGACCTCCGTCGAACAGGTGACCAACTACACGAAGGCCGGCGGCGGCTGCGGCAAGTGCAAGGGCGAGATTGCCGCGATCGTGGAGCGCGTGGCGCGTGCGCGACAGGAGTCGGAGCGCAAGGCGGGCGCCGCGGCGCCGCGCAAACTGACGACCATTGAGAAGATCCGCCTGATCGAGCAGACGCTCGACAAGCAGATCCGTCCCATGCTGAAGAACGACGGCGGCGACATCGAGCTCATTGACGTCGAGGGCAACTCGGTCAAGGTCGCGCTGCGCGGCATGTGCGCGGGCTGCATCGGGGCCAGCAGCACGATCAAGGAAGTCGTCGAAACCAAGCTGCGCGAATTCGTGGCGCCGGAACTGACGGTGGTGGAGGCCGAGTCATGAACACGGTCTATCTCGACAATAACGCGACCTCGTGTGTGGCGCCGGAAGTCATCGCCGTCATGGAGCCGTTCTTTCGGGAATTGTGGGGGAATCCCTCCAGCATGCACCTGTTCGGCGGCCAAGTCCGCCACGACCTTGAGAAGGCGCGCGCCCAGGTGGCGGCCTTGATCGGCGCGGATCCCTCCGAGATCATCTTCACGAGCTGCGGCACCGAGAGTGACAACACGGCCATCCGCGGCACGGTGGACGCCGCGGGCGGCGCCATGAACGTCATTACCAGCCGCGTGGAGCATCCGGCGGTGCTGGTGACGTGCCGCTATCTCGCGGAGCACGGGCACCGCGTATTTGAGATCGGCGTGGATGCCGCCGGCCAGCTTGGGCTGGTGCAGCTCGGCGAGGCCCTGCGCGAAGGACCGGCCGTGGTGAGCATTATGTGGGCGAATAACGAGACCGGCGTGATCTTCCCGATCGAGGAGATCGGCGAGATGGTCCACGCGGCGGGTGGTGTCTTCCACACGGATGCCGTTCAGGCGGTCGGCAAGCTGCCGATCGACGTGAAGCAGATGCCGATCGACCTGTTGTCCCTGTCGGGCCACAAGCTGCATGCGCCCAAGGGCATCGGCGCCCTGTATGTGCGCAAGGGCACGCGCTTTCAGCCGTTCATGCTGGGCGGCCACCAGGAGGATAACCGCCGGGCCGGCACGGAAAACGTGCCGTATATTGTGGGCCTGGGCAAGGCCTGCGAACTGGCCTTGCAGCACCGCGACGCGGAGATGACGTCCGTGGCCGCGCTGCGCGACCGGCTGCAGGCGGGCCTGCTCGCCACGTGCCCGGATACGCGGGTGAACGGCGACACCAAGAACCGGTTGCCGAACACGTTGAACATCAGTTTCGAGTATATCGAGGGCGAGGGCATCCTCATGCACCTGAGCGACCTGGGTATCGCGGCGTCCTCCGGGTCGGCCTGCACCTCCGGCTCGCTGGAGCCGTCGCACGTGCTGCGGGCCATGGGCGTCCCGTTCACGGCCGTCCACGGGTCCGTGCGGTTCAGCCTGAGCCGCTATACGACCGCCGAGGAAATTGACTACACGCTCAAGCAGGTGCCGGGCGTCGTGAACAAACTGCGGGCCATGTCGCCGTTCGTGCCGAAGCGCACCTGAATCGGGGGGGCGGACCAGGGTAGGGACGGCTCTCCGAGCCGTCCGCGGATGCCTCGGAGAGGCATCCCTACCGGAACCATGTGTGGAGCCCGTGAAACCTAAATGATGTTGTGCCGGGGGATTCGCCCCGGCCGATTGAGGTAGGATATTGGATGAAGGCGAAACTGTTTCTTGCAGATGAGGCGATTGCGCAGGGGGCGTTGGATGCCGGGATCACCGGCGCCTACGCGTACCCCGGCACGCCGTCGACGGAAATTCTGGAATACATCCAAAAGGCCCCGGAGGCGGCGGCGCGCTCCGTCCACCGCGAGTGGAGCTCGAACGAGAAGACGGCCATGGAAGAGGCCCTTGGCGTAGCCTACGCCGGCCGCCGGTCGCTCGTGTGCATGAAACACGTGGGCCTAAACGTGGCGGCCGACCCGTTCATCAACGCGGCTGTGACGGGCGTTGTGGGCGGGATGGTCGTGGTCGTGGCCGACGACCCCTCCATGCACTCGAGCCAGAACGAGCAGGACAGCCGATTCTATGCGAAGTTCGCCGGCGTCCCGCTGTTCGAGCCCTCGAACCAGCAGGAAGCCTACACGGTAACCCGCGACGCCTTCGACCTGTCGGAGACGGTCGGCCTGCCCGTGGTGATCCGCCTGTCGACACGCCTGGCGCATTCGCGCGCGAACGTCGTGACCGCGGCGCCGCGGGAACCCAATGTCATGCGGCTGCCGACGGATAACCGGCAATTTGTCCTGCTGCCGGCCAATGCCCGCCGCAACTACGAGGGCCTGCTCGACAAGCAGGCGGTCCTGCTGGGCCGATCCGAGGCCGACGGACGCAACCAACTCATTGACGGGCCTGATAACTCGGTTGGGATCATCGCCTGCGGCATTGCGTTCAACTACCTGAACGAGGCGTATGGCGGTCAGCCTTGTCCGCACCCGGTTCTCAAACTCGTCCAGTATCCCGTCCCCGAGGCGATGATTCGCACGCTCGCCGGGCGTACCTGGACGATGCTGTTGCTGGAGGAAGGGGCGCCGTTCGTGGAAGACGCGCTGCGGGGCGTGCTGCCGACCGGCATTACGATCAAGGGCCGTCGCGACGGCACGCTGCCGCGGGCGGGCGAGTTGTCGCCCGAGAGCGTGGCGCGGGCCGTGGGCCGGCCGGCCCCCGTGGCGCACGCCGTGCCCGGCGTGGTCAAGCCGCGGCCGCCGGTCATGTGTCCGGGTTGCCCGCACATCGACTCCTATCTGTTCCTGAAAGAGGTCATGCAGGCGCACCCGGGCGGCCGGGTGTTTTCGGACATCGGCTGCTACACCCTGGGCGCGCTGCCGCCGCTGGAGGCGATCTCCAGTTGCGTCGACATGGGCGCCTCCATCACCATGGCCAAGGGCGCGGCCGATGCCGGCGTGCGGCCGGCCGTGGCCGTGATCGGTGATTCGACGTTCACGCACTCCGGCCTGACGGGCTTGCTCGATTGCGTATTCGAGAACGCGCCGGTCACCATCCTGGTGCTCGACAACGGCACCACTGGCATGACAGGCGGGCAGTCCTCCATGGGCACTGGCCGCGTTGAGGCCATTGCCGCGGGCCTGGGCGTGAAGCCCGAGCACATCCGGGTGATCGTGCCGCTGAAGAAGAACCATGCTGAGAACGCGGCCGTGCTGCGTGAGGAGATCGCCTACGAGGGCGTGTCCGTCATCATCGCGCGCCGCGAGTGCATCCAGATCACGAAGAAGGGGTGAGGCCATGGCGCTAGATATTCTGATTACGGGTGTAGGCGGGCAGGGCATTTTGTCCATTGCCACGATCATCGGCCGCGCAGCGATTGCCGGCGGGTTGCACCTGAAGCAGTCGGAGGTCCACGGCATGGCCCAGCGCGGCGGCGCCGTGCAGTCGCACCTGCGGCTTTCCGAGACGCCGATCTGGTCCGACCTGATCCCGCGGGGTGGGGCGGGCATGATCCTGGCCATGGAGCCCATGGAGGCCTTGCGTTATCTGGATTGGCTGGGGCCGGATGGCTGGGTGATTGCCAACACGGTCACGGTGCCCAACCTGGCCGCGTATCCGCCGGTCGACGATCTGCTCGCCGAGATCCGGAAGATGCGGCACCACGTGCTGCTGGACGCGCTGCAGGCGGCCCGCCAGAACGGATCGCCGCGGGCGGTCAACACGGCCATGCTGGGCGCGGCGTCGCCATTCCTGGGCCTGCCCGTCGAGT
>CAITUY010000040.1 GCA_903895695.1 uncultured bacterium | reverse complement strand
CTGGCTCCATGTGGCCGGGACCTACGAAGCCCAGACCCAGCGCCTCTACGTCAACGGCATTCAGCGTACCGTGACCAACTACACGGGAGCACTGTCGTTGGGCGACATTGACCAAGGCACAGTTCCGGCCCGCTTGGCCGCCACGCCCGACGCCACTCCCACCAACTTTTTTGCCGGCTCCCTCGACGACGTACTTGTCTTCAGTAGCGGCGTGGCCAGCAACACCATCCACGACCTTTACGATCTCGGTGCCGACCCGGACGGCGACGGCCTGTCAAACTTCAACGAATACCGCTACGGTGCCTGCCCGACGAACCCCGATACGGATGGCGACGGCCTATCCGACGGCTGGGAAGTCAGCAACAACATGAACCCCAATCTCGACGAAAGCGCCCAAACACCTGACAGATTGAATTACCAGTACGACGGCTCCGGTTGGTTGCGGGTTGTCTCGGGATCGCGAAGTGAGAACATCACACTCGACAACGAAGGAAACGTGCAGCAACTGCCGTGAGAAGGGCGAACCCATGAAGAACATTCGACTACTTACACTGGCCCTGCTGATCTCAACGCCCTGCTGGGCTGGTGTTCCGGAATTCACGGAGCCGGGTTCGTTTTGCTCGAGCCCCAAGCCTGTAAGCCATCGCACCATCCAACGGTCGGTAGCCGAACAGAGCACGGCACCAGCGGGCGGTGTTGGAACCATGGCGCTCGTCAACTACCCCGAGATCGCGGAGGCCGCAACGCCGGAAATCACGGCGTTGGCGCGCGGGCTCGAAAATGACCCCAAGAAGATCTTCGACTATGTTCACGACCACATCTGCTATGTCCACTACTTCGGATCGAAGAAGGGCGCTGAACTGACACTCTTGGAGCGAAGCGGCAACGATTTCGATCAGTGCGCGCTGCTGGTCGCATTGCTGCGTGCCGCCGGCCAGACGGTGTCCTATCGGTTCGGCCTTGTTTACATGCCCTATGAGCGTCCCTCGGACGACCGCGACTTCCAGCATTGGCTAGGGTTGACGAAGTCCGAGACCAATGTAACGGAAGTCCTCGATTATTCCGTGACCCTGAATTCATTCCGGGGGTTTCCGGTAGCAGACGCGTTCTACGACGGAACCGACGATCTGATCTTTCATCGTGTGTGGGTGAGACTGACCTGGCAGGGATATGTGTACTCTCTGGACCCGGCCTTCAAAATCAGTGAACCGATCACGGGGATTTCCCTCACCAATGCCATGCAGTGGAGCAGCAATGCGGTCTGGACGGCGGTGGGTGGCACCGGCACCGCCGATTACGTGCAGAACCTGAACGAGACGAACCTGCAGAAGAAGCTCGTTGAGTACACCACGAACCTTCTCACCTTCATCCAAAACAATTCCCCGAATTGCTCTGTTGAAGAGGTGATCGGTGGCAAATACATCGTTTCTTCGGCCAACGACGCGCTAACCAATGTCTTGCCGTTCACAGTGCTAGGCGGCTATAGCACGGTGGACTGGGATTACATCCCGACGAACATGATGAGCACCTTGAAAGTCACTGTGGATACCACCACGAACCGTCTGTTGTGGATACCGCAGTTGCAGGGGCAGCGACTCGCGCTCACGTTCAGCACTAACGGTCTGGCCCAACTTTGGCTGGATGACGACCTCTTGCTGCAAAAGCAAACGAGTACCGGCAGTTCTGTCCAGGTGGCCCTGGCCGTGGATCACCCTCATGGCTATTGGGACTGGGGCAACAACACCCTCATTAATACGAACTGGGACGACCAGACCGTCACGAATACCTATCAGCGGACAAATGCCAGCTATGCCATCACATACGCGTTCGAACCGGATCAGGCATGGCTGCGCCAACGGCAGGACCGCCTTGACCAGTACCGGCAGCAGGGCCTGGCCGACACGTCGCGCGAGGTCACTACGGAAACGCTCAACATTATGGGGCTGAACTGGATGCTGCAAACAGAACGGATTCCGCGCCTGCTGGCCACGCAGGAGGCCATCCTATTGCAGAATCATCATCGTCTGGGGCGCATGGCCCAGGAACAGGGGAAGGGATACTACGTCGACGTCTACGAGCAACTCTCCGGCAATGCCGCAGCGAGCGGCAATAGCGCGAGCGACCGGGCGCGGAACGGCAAGTTCTTCGACGTGTCCATGTATTTCCAGAGCGCGGCCGAGCATGGGTTGATCGAGCAACTGCAGTCAAGCAACCTGGTGGCCGCATCGACCGTGAAGATGCTTAGGATCGCCAATGCCAACGGCCAGCGCACATATTTGGCGACGAGCAACAATTGGGCGAGCATTCAGGGCAGCCTGACCAACTACGACAAGAACTGGATCAAATCCAACTACGTCGACAAGGGGTACGCTCTGATGCTCCCGGCGAACGGCTCGAACCAACTGAACGGCGCCGGAAGCTGGTGCGGCTACGGGATGGTCGCCCGCATGGCAACGACGAATATATCCAGCATGGCCATGCTGATCAACGGCGCGTACTACGGCGGCTATGTGTCGGACCCGACCGTCGTGGTGAACCCGCCGTACGTCGCCCAGACCAGCTACTCGCAACCCACGTACTTCAACGCGGTCCCGACCACCGTCGTGTCCGCCTTTGGTGCAGACCCGGTGAACATGGCCGATGGTTCCTTCGCTATCTCCGCGACCGACATTTCCCTGGGGCAATCCGAGCCGCGTGGCATCACCTTCGCGCGGCAGTATAGCTCCAACCGCCGTCGCCACAACCTCGCCGGCATGGCGCCCGGCTGGGTCCACAACTACTACATGAAGGCGAGCGACGTGAGCGCGCCGATGCCAGCCCTCGGCGACACAACGCCGGCCCAGATGGCGGGGCTCGCCGTCGTCACGCGCGCGGCCTTCGAACTCTACAGTACCAACGCAGCCCCAAAGAACTGGGCCGTGACCGCCCTGGTCGCCAAGTGGGGCGTTGACCAACTGATCAATAACGCCGTATCAATTTCACTCGGCAAAGATACGATCCAGTTCGTGAAGCAACCGGACGGGTCTTTCACGCCACCGGCTGGCTCGACCATGACACTCCTGAAGACCAACGGCACGTATTGGCTCCAGGAGCGCCATGGCAACACGTTCAAGTTCAGCGGGTCAGGCCTCCTGACCAACATCGTCGACCAGTACAACCAGGGACTTACCGTCACCTACAATGGCAGCAATCTCGTCTCAACCGTCACCGACTGGAAGGGCCGCCAGTTGAATTTCACGTACAACGGAACGCCCTGGCGTTTGGCTTCGATCAGCGACAACATGACGCCGGCACGCACGGTATCCTACGGATACACGGCCGCTGGCGGCACAATCGACCTGACCAGCGTGACCGACCCGGAGAACAAGACCAGCGGGTACACCTGCGACACGAATCACCAGATCCTCGCTACAGTCGACGCCCTCGGCCGCGTCGTGGTGTCGAACGCCTTCGACGGCTTCGGGCGTGTCATCCAGCAGTATTCCCATGGCGACACGAACACGACATGGCAGCTCTACTGGTCTGACTGGTTAAACGTCGAGCAAGACCCGACGGGCGCGCGCAAACTGTACTATTACGATGACAAGCACCGATTGACCCATACCGTGGATGCGCTGAGTCACTGGACTGATACGTACTACGACGGGCAAGACCACCTGATTAGGACCGTCTCCCATCTCTGGGCGGTTACGGATTACTACTACGACGCGCGGCACAATCTGACCGATATCGAGGACCCGCTGGGTTACTGGCGGGATTTCTACTACGATACGCAGGACAACCTTTGCCATGTGTGGGACCAACGCGGGCACCACAGCGACTTCGGTTACAACGGCAAGTTCCAGATGACCTCCTCGACCAACAATGTGGGCGACGTGGTCACGTACGGGTACAGCGCAACCGACGGCACGCTTACGAACCGCACCGACGCGGGCGGCACTACGGTCTACGGCTACGATTCGTACGGTTTGATGAACACCGTCACGTATCCAGGCGGCCTGGGCAGCGAGACCTTCCAGTACAATGCGCGGGGCGATCTCACCAACCGCATTAACGCACGCGGCTTCGCGACCGGCTTCCAATACAATGCGCGCCGGGAACTGACGAACTCGATTGCGCCGGGGAACGTCACGACCAAAGTCACGGTCGACGCGGTCGGCAACGTGCAGGCCACCGTCGATGCCTGCGGAAACGTCATCAGTAACGCCTGGAGTGCCACCCGGAAACTACTTTCCACGACGCTGCCCTCCACACCGCAGGGCGTTCCGGTGCTGACCAACGCCTACGACTCGCGGGACTGGCTCGCTAGAACGGTCAACCCGCTGCAGCAGGCGACGCTCTACACGAACGACGCTGCCGGCCGGTTGGTGGCAGTCACGGATCCGCTCCTGCGCTCCACGCGGTTCGGGTACGACGAAGACAACCGGAAGGTCGCCACGACCAACGCCGCGAACGAAGTCACGCGGCAATTCTGGAACCCACGCAACGAGTTGCTCCAGATCACCGATGCGGCCAATCGTAGTGTGAAGCGAAATTACGACGGCTGCGGGAACCAGACGATGCTCACCAACCGCAACGGCAAAGTTTGGCTGTTCCAGTTCGACTCCGCCAACCGCCTTACGAACACCGTTTCGCCGCTGGGCCGACAAACCGCGCAGACATGGAACAACCGCGGCCTGCTGTCCGCGGTGAAAGAACCCTCAGGCGATACGGCAACGTTGACGTTCGACGCTAAGGGCAGACTGACCAACCGCGTCGACAACGTGGGCACGATCGCCTACCGGTTCGACGCTAATGACAACCGCACGAATGTCGTGGAAGCCGGAAAGACGAACGCGTGGACCTTCGACGCTTACGACCGGGTTTCCACCTACCGGGATACAGACGGCAACTTGCTTCAATACCGGTACGATAACGGCGGGAACCTCACGAATCTCGTCTATCCAGACGGCAAGGTCGTGACTTATGCGTTTGACGCGCTCAATCGCCTTACAAACGTCACCGACTGGGCCAGCCGTCAGACCAGCATCGAGTACGATCTTGGAAGCAGGGTGAGGAAGATCACCCGGCCCAACGGCACGGTGCGGGAGATGAATTACGATTCGGCCGGGCAACTCACCAACCTGCTGGAGCGAACCGCCGCCGGGGTGCCGATTGCAGTGAACAAGTTCAACTGGGACAGCGCCGGGCGCATCGCTTGGGAATTCGCCGCGCCACTTCCGCATACAAACGTCCCGCCCACGCGGACGATGACGTTTGACGACGACAACCGTATCGCGACGTTCAACGGGCAGGCTGTGACGAACGATTCCGATGGGAACTTGACGTACGGGCCGCTGCCCGGCGGCACGTTCACGAATTTCACTTTCGACTCCCGCAACCGGCTGATGAGCGCAGGCGGCCCGAGTTATGGGTATGACCCCGCAGGGAATCGCATGGCGCTGACCAACGGCGGGAGTGTCACGAAATTCGTTGTCAACCCCAACGCGGCTCTGTCGCAAGTCTTGCTGCGGGTCAAGGACGGCGTGACCAACTATTATGTGTACGGCTTGGGGTTGCTTTATGAGGCTGACGCCGCCGGGAACACCAAGACGTACCACTACGATTATCGAGGTTCAACCGTGGCCCTCACGGACGGAAGCGGCAACGTGACCGACCGCGCCGAATACTCGACGTACGGCACAACCATGTATCGCACGGGAACGACCGACACCCCGTTCTGGTTCAACGGCCGTTACGGCGTTCAGACCGACGCGAACGGCTTGCTCTACATGCGCGCTCGGTACTACAACCCCTACCTGTGCCGGTTTCTCAACCCGGACCCGGCGGGGTTCGCGGGCGGGCTGAATTTCTACCTTTTCGCCGATGGCAACCCTGTTTCACTCACGGACCCATTTGGGTTGAGCGCGTGGACCAGCGCGTCAGGAGTCCTCCGCGTAGTGGGAGGAGGGCTTGAGACGGCCGTTGGTTACAGTCTGGCCACTGCGGGAGCGGGTATTTCAACAACAGGGATCGGGGCACTGGTTGGCGTTCCTGCAGTCGGGTTTGGCGCTGCCATCGGTGCACACGGCCTAGACCAGGTACAGGCGGGAGTGCGACAGACCGTAAGCGGCGACCATGTAGAGTCGCTCACGTCCGCCGACCTGCAGATGGCGGGTATGTCTCCATCGGCTGCCAACCTGACAGATGCCGGAATCAGCGTTGTTGGTTCTCTCGGTGCGGGCGTCGCAACAACAGCCATCCGCGTCACCGCCCTCAGTGCAGCCTCGGCATTTCCCCAAGTTGCAAATGCACCTCTCTTGACACGGATCGGCTATTACGAAGTGGGCCAACTTAGCCTGCCCAAAAGCACCCATACGTTTTACTCCCAATGGGCGAATACGATCGATCGTGGGGCTGCTATGGTCGCCGACGAAGGATGGGTCGGCGCGATGAACCAAGGCTCTCTCACGTTAGGTCTTCGCGAGGGAACGCTCTTCACGACAGGCTTGCCAACTCCGCTGGGTTCAGGTCTGGGCGGGGCGGCTGGTGGTGTTGTCAACTGGGCTGGTGCGAAATGACACTATTCGAACTACTCCCGTGGGTAATTGCCGTTTGCGTCATGGTTATCACCCGGGCGCTGCTTGCTCAATGTGGCCTGACCGACCCTCGGCTTTCGTTCATCGCGCTAGGCGCAGGTATTGCTGCGTTTGCGGCCTATTGGATTCTTTTGAAACTTGTTGCTGCGGGGGCGAGGAACCGGAGGTCACGGAAAGAGCGGGGCCGCGAATAGGGGCACTTCAAATGCCGCTGCCGGAAACGTCGGGGTTGGCGCAGTCGAGGTGCCCTTGTTCGGGGTTGACCGCCCGCTGACGTCTGGACGGCAAATCCGCTTTTGACAACCGAGCGCTCTATGAATGTCGTTGAAATATCCTATTCGTTCGGGTTCATCGTTGCCGGATTCGGTCTTGGGTGGTTGCTGGGAAGACTATTCGGAACGGTCGGCTGGATCATCGGCGGGGTTGCCGGACTCATCGTGTGGGGTGGATTCTTACGATACATCAAACGCCGTTGCGAGAACGCGGTCGCAAACCGACGGAATCGGCGAACACAGGCCGAAGGCAGGAAGTAGGCCCATGGTTGGCGTAGTTGACGGGGTGTCGTCCCCAGGCAAATGAATGTGCTGCCACTGTTGCCACTAGTCGTTGCTGCTCTTTGTTTCGTTGTCGGAGCTCACGTTGCCTATCTGGTCGCGCGGGTCAGCGGCACGGGACTCCCAGCGTTCTACCTGTTGGCGGGTGGGGCCGTTGCGTGTTGCCTGACAAAGCGACTGTGCCACGCTATTGACAAAGTCCACTGTTCCTATCGGACAAAGATTGTATCAATTGCCTTTTTGACTGCGGTGTTGGGAATTGCCCTTTTGAGACGGCTATAACCCTCTTCGGGGTCATTTTGCCCCCAAGTTTATGCCAAGTTTATGCCGGGTGTCGGGTTAGAAATGGGGCAAAATAGTGCGGGGCTGTGCGACCGCAATTTCGTCGCAACACGCTTAATTGCAGCATGTTGCGAACGCGTGCCGAGGGCTGCAAGAAACCTTGTTTTGCTTTCGAGTCATGCGCATTCAACCAGGCTCTGCCACCCCTCCACGGGCGCACTCAGCGCAGGAAACAGGCGCAAAACTATACACTCCGGCCACCCGCGTCAAGGGCAAGGGCGCTGGTGCGGGGCCCTCAGTCACGCGGGGGCCTCCTGGAAGGCGGCCAGTGTCTTTGCCGCCGCGGACGGCTCGGAGAGCCGCCCCTACCGAACGGCCCCTCCATGACTGAGGCGTTATCATGCACTTGCGGCGCTATTGCCGTAGCCGGGCAACAGGCGTACGTTTCCTGCGTCGTCAGGCATGAAAGGGCGCGACTGTATGAAACCCTGTCGAACATGCCAGCATGAGGTGTCCGAGCAGGCGATGGCGTGCCCGCATTGCGGGGCTCCGTTTCCCGCGCAGGAGCAATGGGATGGCTGGGGATTCGAGTACAAATCCGGGTGTATGTTCATCAGGGGCACGGCCAGATTGTGAGGAGCATCGCCGATCTGATAAACCTCCTCTGACCAGCCGCCGCATCGCTCCGCCGCGCCTTAATTCAGGATTATCTCCCGCGGATTCAAGGCTTTTCCTGATGGCGCGCGGTGCCACTTTGTGAGGACGATGGGATAGCAATGGAGCGAAAAGGGCCATCGAACGGCTCCCGAAACCAACGCGGACGTCTGGGGCGGGGCCGAAGCTCGCGGTGTGTGTGGGGGGAGCCTGTCGGAGGCGTAACTATGGCAGTGACGGAAGCAGTGTCGTCCGGTAAGTCCGGGCAGGAACAGGGCGGGGTGTATCAGTGGCCTGCCTGGCATGCAACCTTGGCAGATTACCGGACGCCCAGCTATCTCAGGGCCGCGTGGCAACTGGTCACAACCCTTGTTCCTTATGGTTGCTTGTGGCTCTTGCTGATCCGATCGATTCACCGCGGCTACCCCTATGTGCTGACGCTGGGCCTGATGATCGTGGCCGCCGCGTTTCTGGTCCGGACATTCATCCTCTTCCACGATTGCGTGCACGGTTCGCTATTCCCGCGCAAGGAACTCAATGCCTTCTTCGGCTACGTGTTGGGAGTCTTGGTGTTCACGCCATTCGAGGACTGGCGGTTCAGTCATCTGCGGCACCACGCCACCTACGCGAACCTCGACGTGCGCGGATATGGGGACATCTGGACCATGACGCGGACAGAATATGCGAGTTCATCGTGGAGCAAACGAGTGTTCTACCGACTCTATCGGACTCCCCTGGTGCTGCTCGGGTTGGGCGCATTCTTCAGTTTCCTGCTCCGTTTTCGACTGCCGGCTCGCAGGGTGACGCGTAAGGAGCGCGTCAGCGTATTATTTACCAATCTGTTGATCATCGGTGTGGTGATGATTGCCGCCCGGACCATGGGCTGGCGGACGTATCTGGCCGTCCAACTGCCGGTGCTCTGGATGGCCGGCGTGGCGGGAATTTGGTTGTTCTATGTGCAGCATCAATTCAAGGGAGTCTATTGGGCGCGCAAAGGGGACTGGGACGCCCTGCGCGCCGCCATGGAAGGCAGTTCCTTCTACAAACTGTCGCCCGTGCTGCAGTGGTTTTCCGGCAGCATCGGGTACCACCACGTGCATCACCTGGGCTCGCGCATTCCGAACTACCGGCTCCAGGAATGCTACCGGGCTATTCCTGCCCTGCAAGCCAAGCCGCCCCTCACGCTCTGGCAGAGTCTTTCGAGCATCCGCCTGAAAGTGTGGGATGAAGAACGCCAGCGACTTGTCGGATTTGACTGAGACTCAGCCCGGGAATCCTGCCGGGCATTCGTGACGCCGCAATTCTTGTGGTTGCGTCACCGCTTTGGTATTCCATGCGCCTGTCGGCGAACACGCCGCATTCTGGGGAGGGTACACACGTCATGAAACTGCAGAAGGGTTCGAAACTGGTGATGATCGGGGACTCCATTACCGATGCCGGGCGCACGCGGCCGGTGGGCGAGGGGCTGTTTGACCCGCTCGGTCGCGGCTACGTCTGCTTCGTCAACGCCCTGCTGGGCGCCATGTACCCCGAACGCGGCCTCCGCGTCGTCAACATGGGGTGCAGCGGCAATACGGTGCGCGACCTGAAGGCCCGCTGGCAGACCGACGTGTTCGATCTTAAACCCGACTGGGTCTCGATCATGATCGGCATTAACGACGTGTGGCGTCAGTACGATCTGCCCTTGCAGCCGGAGTGCCACGTCCCGATCAAGGAATACGAGGAGACCCTGCGCGACCTCGTCGAAACGACGCTTCCCCGGGTGAAAGGCCTGGTGCTCGTGACGCCTTACTATATCGAACCCAATCGGCGCGACCCGATGCGCGCGACCATGGACAAGTACGGCGCGGCCGTGAAGCGGCTCGCCAAGGAGTACCAGACCGTCGTGGTCGATATGCAGGCGGCGATCGACAAGGCGCTTGCCAGCCAGTATCCCGGTACGCTGGCGTGGGACCGCATCCACCCCAATCAGGTCGGGCACATGGTCCTGGCCAAGGCTTTCGTGGATGCGCTCGGGTTCAAGTGGTGACGGACGACCTCAAAGGTTTATGGACCGGCCACGTGCGGGTGTTCGACGAATTAGCGTCAACGAATACCTGGATGCTGGAACATGCCGGCGAGGTGCGGCACGGGGACGTCGTCTGGGCGCGGGCCCAGACGACGGGGCGCGGCCGGTTCGCGCGGCCGTGGCTCTCGCTGCCCAGGCGTTCGCTCACAATATCCTGTGCGCTCCGGGAGGAGGCGTTCATCCCTCTCGGTCCCAACATCGGCCAGTTCGCGGCCTGCGCCGTGGCGGATACGCTGGCGCGATTCGGCCTCCCCGCCGCGCTCAAGTGGCCCAACGACGTGATGGTGGCGGATCGCAAGATCGCTGGAATTCTGGTGGAACTGGCGGAGGCGCCAGCGGTGCTGGTGCTGGGCATCGGATTGAACGTCAATGGGTCCGCGGAGGACTTCCGGGCTGCGGCGTTGGACCGGCCGGCCATCTCCATGCAGGCGTCAGCGGGGAATGCATTCGACGTAGACGCCGTTCTGCGGGTGCTGCTGGGGCAACTTCAAGTCTGGCTCGACCGCGCCGCAGCCGGTGGACTGGCGCTGCTGCGCGAACGCTGGGCAACCTCTGACTGGCTGGCCGGGCACGACATCGAGGTCCAGACGGCGGCCGGCCCCGTGACCGGGCATTACGGGGGCTTGGATGAACTCGGCCGCCTGCGGCTGGCGCGGACGGGTGGCGAGGAGGCGTTGTGGAGTGGTGACGTCATGAGGGTGAGGCGCGCCGGCGGCGCGCCGTGAATCACTCTAGGCAGGAAGCAAGCCGGGTAGGGATGCCTCTCCGAGGCATCCGCGGACGGCTCGGAGAGCCGTCCCTACCCGCACGTGTCAGGGACGACGGGCAAGGCCAGCTTGGGGAGAAACCGCAATAATGAAGAAGTTGACCTCGAATTACGAACCCCGCGTCTACCGCGGCGAGCAACTGAACCGTGTGGCCTTCCCACTCGGCGGCATCGGGGCCGGCATGGTCGCTCTGGAAGGCACGGGCGCGTTGTCGCACGTGTCGGTCCGGCACAAGCCGGAAGTCTTCAACGAACCGTGCGCGTTCTCGGCCGTCTGCATCCGGGGCCGGGGCGGCAATACCGCCCGCGTTCTCGAGGGACCCGTGCCGGCCTGGAAAGTCCTGTTCCCGTGGGGCAAGGAGTTCGGCTCCGCGGGCAACGGCGGGCCGTCGAAGACGTACGGGCTGCCTCGGTTCGCCAAGGCGACGTTCGAGGCCCGATTCCCGTTCGGAACTGTCAGCCTGTCCGATCCGCGCCTGCCCCTGGCCGTGACTCTGGCCGGCTGGAGCCCTTTTGTGCCCGGCGACGCCGATGCGTCCAGCCTGCCCGTGGCGGCCTTGGAGTTCTCATTCGAGAACCGCAGCCGCGCCGCGATCGAGGCGGTCTATTCGTTCAACGCCCGCAACTTCATGGGGCTGTCGAAAGGGGCCTCGGTGCGGGCCCTGCCGGCCGGTTTCGCCCTGTGCGAACCGGGCTCGGAAGGGAAGCGGTGGGAGCAGGGCGCCTTCGCCGTCACATGCCGGGAGCCGCGCACGACGGTGAACGCGGCGTGGTTCCGCGGTGGCTGGTTTGACCCCCTGACCATGGCCTGGCGCGAGGTGGAGCAGGGGGAGCTTATTGCGCGACCGGCCGTGACGGAGGGCGAGGCGAGCGTGGGCGGCAGCCTGTACGTGCCGTTCCGGGTGGCGCCCGGACGCCGGAAGACGATCCGGATTCTGTTGAGCTGGTATGTGCCGCACACGGCTTTGACGCTCGGTCGCACGCCCGAGGAAAAGGCCGCCGAGACGGCGGCGGGCGCCGGCGCCTGCGGTTGCGGCGGAGGCGGAGCGGCTGCAGGGTTGCCCACGCACGAGCCGTGGTACGCCGGCCGATTCGACAGTATCGACGAGGTGGCCGCGTTCTGGGCAGACAACGTCCAACGCCTGCGCCGCGAGACCCTGAAGTTCGCCGATTGTTTCCATGACACGACGCTGCCGGCGGTGGTGGTGGATGCCGTGGCGGCGAACCTGACGATTCTCAAGTCACCGACGGTGCTCCGGCAGAAGGACGGCCGCCTGTGGGCCTGGGAGGGGTGCTGCGACGAAGCCGGGTGCTGTCATGGGTCATGCACACACGTCTGGAATTACGCGCAGGCCCTGCCGCATCTGTTCCCTGGTCTCGAGCGTTCGCTGCGCCGGACCGAGTTCAACGAGAGCCAGGACGAGCGTGGGCACCAGAACTTCCGGGCTTTTCTGCCGATCCGGCCGGCTGACCACGGGTTTCACGCCGCGGCCGACGGCCAGCTCGGCGGCATCATGAAGGTGTATCGCGAATGGCGCATCTCGGGCGATGGCGCCTGGATGCGGGACCTGTGGCCCAAAGTCCGGAGCAGCCTCGACTACTGCATCGCCACCTGGGATCCCGAGCATCGGGGGACGCTGACCGAGCCGCACCATAACACCTACGACATCGAATTCTGGGGCGCGGACGGCATGTGTACGTCGTTCTACCTGGGAGCCCTGAAGGCGGCGATCGCCATGGGAAGGGAACTGGGCGCGGACGTTGCCGGCTATGAACGGTTGTTCGAGGCGGGGCGGACGTTCGCGGAAAAGACCTTGTTCAACGGCGAATACTTTGTGCAGCGCGTTCAGACCGAGGGCCTCCGGGCCAAGGTCGGCGAAACGCAGGGTATGATGCTGAACTACTCGCCCGAGGCGCAGGCCATCCTCACGAAGGAAGGCCCGAAATACCAGTATGGCGCGGGGTGCCTGGCCGATGGCGTGCTGGGCGCCTGGATTGCCGAGATGTGCGGCTTGGGTGAAATTCTTGATCGCGGCCTTGTGCGGCGGCACTTGGAGTCCGTGTTCCACCACAACTTCCGGAAGGATCTCTCCGGGCACGCCAACCCGCAGCGGCCGACCTACGCGCTCGGAAACGAGGGCGGGCTGCTGTTGTGCACGTGGCCCAAGGGCGACAAGCTCTCGCTGCCGTTCCCGTATAGTGACGAGGTCTGGACCGGAATCGAGTACCAGGTCGCCTCGCACCTGGTACTACTGGGCCGGGTGCGGGAAGGGCTGGCGATCGTCGAGATGGCGCGCAGTCGTTACGACGGGCGCGTCCGCAACCCGTTCAACGAGTACGAGTGCGGCCACTGGTACGCCCGTGCCTTGTCGTCGTATGGGCTGTTGCAGTCCTTCTCGGGTGCCCGCTACGACGCCGTTGACCGGACGCTTCACCTGCGGCCGGCCCTGAAAGGCGACTTCCGGGCATTCCTGGCCACGGCCACGGGGTATGGAACGGTCGGCATGCAGGACGGCAAGCCGTTCCTGAAGGTGAAAGCGGGCCGGATTCCGGTGGACCAGTGGGTGGTGGAGAGGTCCGGGCCTGCGAGAGTTTGAATGGTGGGGCTGGTGTCCTCATCAGCCTAGCACAAAACCTGTCCTCCGCCTATTGCGGTACGTGTCGCAAGGTCGTGGAGCAGACACCCGTTGGTGATCCAGAAACGAAAGGCCGCACCGTGCGGCAGACGTTAAGGTGCCCAGCCTGCGGCGCCGTCAATCGCATAGAGTCGCGGATGGTGGGGTGAAGTAGTGCTTGCCGCACGGTAATTAAGACGGTATAGTTATTTGTAGCAAGGAGAAGGAGATGACTGCGAAGACGCTCGAATCGATGCAGGCTGTACGCAAGGAAGCGGAGACGCTCGCGAACGCGAATCGTGACGCGGACCCCGAGATTCAGGATATTTACCTCTTCCCGGATGACGCCGAGATTCGTCTGGTCGAGGTCGTACGCGATGCCCTGCCCACGGACAGTGATACAGTGGAGCCATTCTATTTCGCGCCTTCGCCGGCCGATGGGCTGCACTTCACTTCGGCGATTGCCTTGGTTCGCCGCGAGGATGTGCATGTCCTGCGACTCCCGCCTGGATGGGGAACTTGGGGCGACGCGCAGAAACTCTGAGGCGTGCGATGACCTGGAAAAACGCTTTCCTCAGACAGGCTCGGAGCGACTTTCGGACCTTCCGCGACCTTCAGAAGGGAAATGCTCCGCTCTGCCATCAGGCGCATTATGTTCAGATGGCGACGGAGAAATTGGCGAAGGCCTATTTGTGTCCGCCGGACGGCGAGCCCCCTCGCCCTACGCACGACGCACTGGTGAAGTTCCTGCGCGTTTGCATTGAACGCCCGGAGATTCGACGGCGACTGGGGTTCGGAGATGTCACGATATGCCGAGCGCACATCCGGGGGTTGCTTCCCTTGGCCGGGCAGATCCAGGAACTTGCGCCAGAGGGTGGGGCACTGGACAAACCTAATCCCGAGTATCCGTGGCGGGATGCCGGATCGTGGCAGGTCTGCTCACCACTCGATTATGCTTTCCCGCAGTTTGCCAACGCCAAAGATCCGCAGATTGGCAGGCTTCTCAACTTGGTTCGCCGGCTTCTGGAAACGGACTTGTAGATGCCCGGCAGTCACCCCGGCGTGCCGGCCCGGACGATCTCGTCCCAATCGTAGACGCCCTGGATCGTCTGGCCGGGCTGGACGACCAGGAATTCGGCCGGGTCCCACGCGCCGGCCACGAGCCTGCGGAGCAGACCGACGTTGCCCGGCAGCGTGGTCACGGTCTTGCCGTCCTCGGCCGCCTTCTCGCGGAAGCGCGCCTCGTAGCCGAGGTGTCGGGTCTCCGGGACGTCGATGAACACGGCCCGGTCCTCGGCTCCTTCCTGCTTCGGGTGCATGGTCTCCATGATGTAGCGCGCGTTTTCCTCGCCGTACTGTTCCACGTAGGCCTTGTAGACGTCGCCATAGAAGACGGTGCCGTGCCCGTCTTCCTGGCGCAGGTAGTAGCTGCCGCGTTCGATGTAGCCGGCTGAACTGAACGGCGTGCTGGGGTTGTCCTTGAAGTGTGCTTGAAACATCTGCCGCGAACCCAGCAGCACGGTGCAGCAGTCATGGGCGCGCGGCAGCACGAGCGGGATCGAGCGCGCCCGGACGCCGACCGTGGCGTTGCCGCAGATGCCGAAGCCGAGAACGATGGCGTCGTAGCGCTTGCCGGCCTGCTCGGTGGCGTCGATCCGGGCCTGAAGCATCGTGCGCAGCGTATCGCTGTGGACGTGTTCGCCCAGCTCGGTGAACTCCAGGTCAACAACGTGGGGCGATTCGGCGACGACGAGGCAGGCCTCGCGCGTAAAGACATTGCAGGCGATCAGTTTTAGCAGCATGGAAGCTCCTTCGGCGCGGCAGGTCTGAATCCTGTTGAATCCCGTCAATCCTGTCAAAGAAGTTATCTCAACGGCCATACATATAGCAGGCCACGGCGGCCATCATCAGCAGCGCGCCGGCCACACGCCGCCAGAACACGTTGCGGGCCACGTGCGATTCGAGGTGCGTGTGGCCGACGCGGGCGGTGAGCCAGCCGATGCCCACCGACATGACCCCGCGCGTGGACTGGACGATATTCCCGAACACGACGCCGATCAGGCCGAAGCACGCGTAGAGCAGGCACATGGCCACGAACCAGGCGGCAGCGTAGGGGGCTGCCAGTTCCCACACCGCGGCCCGTCGGAGGTCGCGGCGAAAGGCGAAGGGCAGCGTGGCCACACCGCACAGGAGGTAGGTGAGCGAGGTCCCGACCATGGCCGGCGACGGCGCGACCCCGTTGAGCCGTTTCATGAGCACCCCGATGCTCAAGTCTGACAGGCAGTAGCCGAGGATTGTCAGGCTCAACAGCGCCAGGGTGCGGGCGGGGATGCGGCCGCCCGCCTCGTTGATCGACCACGCGGCGACTACGCTCAGGCCGACGGCCGTCCACTGGAGCGGGTGCAGGGACTGACGGGTGAAGAGCACTGCCAGGATCGCCAGCACCAGCACCTTGCAGCCCAGCAACGGCGCCAGGCGCGAGGCTTCCACGGAGCGCAGCACGGAGAAGAGCCCGAATTGAGCCACCAGGTAAAACAGACCGGCGCCGACCAGGGGCACGACATAGTCGGTCATGGGCGGCATATGCCGGGGCCACAACAGGAGCAGCACAATTCCCGAAGCCGCGCCCATCAGGAGATGCGAGGCAACCAGGAGCAGGGCTGGCGTCGCCTGGGCCCGGCCCACGAAACGCCGGGAAAAGAGATACGAGACGCTTTGGCAGCAGGCCGCGCCCAGTCCGAATCCGATGCCGCTGAGATTTTCGAATGACACGGGGTTCCCGTCGCAAAGGGTGGCACTATAGCGGGGGGATCGGGACGACGGAAGCGGTCTTTTGGCCGCGCGCAGGGGGGTTGTCGTCAGGGGCTTGTGGGTGGTAAGCTATCGGTAGTCAAAGCAAGGGGCACTGTCGTGATACCCGTCAAGGTCAGGGGTTTGTCCTTATCGAACGTGGGGTTCGTGGTGCTGCTCAAGGCGGAGCAAGATCCCCGGACGGTTCCTATTTTCATCGGCGGGGCCGAAGCCCAGTCCATTGCCATCCATCTGGACAAGGTTGAAATTCCGCGGCCGCTGACCCACGACCTCCTCAAGAACGTGTTGGATTGCCTGGAATGCCGTCTCAAACGGATCGTGGTGAATGACATTGAAGACAACACGTTCTACGCGGTGCTGGTGTTGGAACGCGACGGCGCCGAGTTCGAGGTCGATGCGCGACCCAGCGATGCCATTGCGCTGGCCGTGCGCTGCGGCGCCCCGATGTTCGTGATGAAGAAGGTCTTGGAACAGGCGGGCATCGTGTTGGATGATTCCAAGAACGAACCAAGCCCGCCCGATGCCCAAGATCAATCGCCGACGTCCGAGCTGGCCCGCCTGCGGCAGGAACTCGAGAAGGCCATCGGCCAGGAACGGTACGAGGAAGCCGCGCGGCTGCGGGATGAGATCAAGAAGCTGCAGGACCGCCACACGAAGAATTAGCCTGTTTCAGCCGCCACGCGGCGGACGGTGTCGACGAAGCTGTCCAACTGGTAGGGTTTGACCACGACGCCCCGGAATCCGTGCTGGCGGAATGTCGACATGACCGGATCGTTCGAGTAGCCGCTCGACACGATGGCCTTGACGTGGGGGTCGAGTTCCAGCAGCGCCCGGATCGTATCCCGCCCGCCCATGCCGCCCCTGATGGTGAGATCCAGCACCACCACGTCGTAGGGGGCGCCCTTGCGGACGGACTCCTCGTAGAGTCGGAGCGCGGCAGCGCCGTCGGCCGCCGTTTCTACCGTGAAGCCGTGGCGGGTCAGGATGCGGGAACCGATCTGGCGAATGGCCTCTTCGTCGTCCATGATGAGAACCCGACCGGGGCGGGCGGCGGCGCCGGGCGGCGCGTCAACCTGTTTCGGCGCTGGCGGGGCGGCATCCGCCGCGGCCGGCAGGAACACCTCGAACATCGAGCCGATGCCGACCCGGGACTGCACCCGGATGTGCCCGCCATGGTGGCGCACGATCGACAGGCTCGTGGCCAGTCCGAGTCCGCTGCCCTCGGCCTTGGTCGTGAAGTAGGGATCGAAGATCTTGTCCAGGAAACGATCCGGGATGCCGATGCCGGAATCGGTGACCGCGATCCTGACGTACCGCCCCGGCGGGATCGTGCCGATAGTCGCGGCCGCGAGGGTCGCATTCTCGGCCTCGATCACTACGCGCCCGCCCCCGGGCATGGCTTGATCGGCGTTAATGGTCAGGTTGCGAATGACCTGGCCGATCTGGCCGGGATCCATGTCAACCGTGAACAGTCCGGGCGGGATGTGGAACTCCAGCCGCGACTTGGACCCGTGCAGGGCGAGGCGAGCCGCCTCGCGAATCAGGTCGGCCGGCGACACGACCTGCTTGATGGGAACACCGCCCTCCGCGAACGTGAGCAGTTGCAGGGTCAATTCCTTGGCCTGCAGCGTCGCCTGCTCGGCCGAACCGAGAAGTTCGTGGAGGGCATTCTCGCTCTTCTCACTCCGGGCCAGCGTGACGTTGCCGAGGATGCTGGTGAGCAGGTTGTTGAAATCGTGGGCGATGCCGCCCGCCAGGAATCCAAGCGATTCGAGTTTTTCCCTGCGGAGTTGCTCTTCCTCGACATGTACCTTTTCCGTCACGTCGCGAAAGGCCAATACCATGCCGGCCGGCTTGCTGGCGCGGTCGTAGATCGCGTTGGCGGTGCCGGCGATCATGTGATCGCGGCCGTCGCGCGCCACCAGCATCAGCGGGTCCGCGAGATCGAGGCGCGCCATGCCTCTCAGGACGTCCTTGAACGGCTCGACGCACGGCTGGTGCGTCTGGCGGTCCTGGAGAAAGATGACTTCGTCGATCCGGCGGCCCAGGGCGGTATCCAGCGGCCACGCGGTGAGGGTCTCGGCAACCTTGTTGAATACCTGGATGCGCCCGTCGACATCGGTGGCTATGACGGCATCGCCGATGCTGCGGAGGGTGACGCTGAGTCGCTCTGTTTCGTCGGCCAGCCGGTCTTCGGCCAATTTCTGTTCAGTGATGTCCTCGGCCATGCCTAGCGCGAAGATGGGTCGGCCCTGGGCATCGTGAATCACGCAGGCGTGGAGGCGCGCCCAGACGAGCGTGCCATCCTTGCGCACATAGCGTTTTACGAGGCGGATCTGCGCGTCGCGCGCATTGAGATCGCGGCTGCCCAGGAGCAATGAGGCTTCGACCTGCCAGTCGTCGGGGTGCGTGATCTCGGCCAGCGGTTTGCCGATCAGTTCCGCCGCGGCGTACCCGAGCATGCGCTGAAACGCGTCGTTCGTCTCGAGCAGCTTTCCGTCCAGGTCGGCCAGTGCGATGCCGACGATCGACTGCTCGAAGATGGTCCGGAAGAGCTGTGCCCGTCCTCCAGGAATTGTGCGTTCTTCGGGCATGGTTAGGCGCGCGGGTTTGCGGCCGCGGCGGCCATTAAAATAGCATGCCCCCGGGGGGGTGTGAAATGTCTTTTTTGCGCGTGCCGCGATCGGGCGCAACCGGTAGATCCTGTCTTTCCTGTCGGGGTGTCGCCGCTTGCTTATACCCAGAGATTGCGGTCGAGCGAGCGGTACTGGATGGCTTCGGAGACGTGTTCCGGCTGAACCTGCTCCGCGGCGGCCAGGTCGGCGATCGTGCGGGCTACCTTCAGGATGCGGTCGTAGGCGCGGGCGCTGAAGTGCAGTTCCGTGATCGCCATCTTGAGCACGTCCTGGGCGTCCGGGGCCAGGGCGCAGAACTTCTGGATGTCCCGCGTTTTCATGCCCGCGTTGTTGTGCAGGCGGCGCAGGGGCCGGAAGCGCTCCAACTGGATGCGGCGGGCGGCAATGACCCGCTGGCGGATGGCGGCCGACGATTCGCCGGGCGCGGCACCGGCCAGATCCTGGTAGCGAATGGCCGGCACCTCGACATGCAGGTCAATGCGGTCGAGCAGCGGTCCGGAGATCCGGTTGCGGTAGATTTGGATCCGGGTCGGCGTGCAGCGGCACTCGCGTTTCGGGTCGCCGAAATAGCCGCACGCGCACGGGTTCATGGCGGCCACCAGCATGAACTGGCAGGGAAACGTGACGGTCGCGGCAGCCCGGGAGATCGTGACACTGCCATCCTCCAGCGGTTGGCGGAGCACCTCGAGGACGTTGCGGTGGAACTCCGGGAGTTCGTCGAGGAAGAGCACGCCGCGGTGGGCGAGGCTGACCTCGCCCGGCATGGGGTGCGCGCCGCCGCCGAGCAGGCCGGCGTCGGAAATGGTGTGATGCGGGGCACGGAACGGGCGGCGCGCGACCAGCGCCTGGTGGGCCGGCAACGTTCCCGCAATGCTGTGCACGCGCGTGGCTTCAAGCGCCTCCTCCAGCGTCATCGGCGGCAACACCGAGGCCAGCCGCCGAGCCAACATGGTCTTCCCAGTTCCTGGAGGTCCGATCATCAAGAGATTGTGCCCGCCCGTAACCGCGATTTCGATGGCCCGCTTGGCGTGCTCCTGGCCCTTGACGTCGGCGAAGTCCTCCTCAGGTTCGCCTTGGGTGGCGAAGACGCGGTCGATGTCGACGCGGTAGGGTTCGAGCGGTGTACGGCCGGCCAGGAAATCGGCAGCCTCGCGCAGGTTGCGGACGGGGTGGATGTCGAGGCCCTTGACCACGGCGGCTTCGTCGGCGTTATCCACGGGGACGAGGAACCCGCGGCGGCCCT
>CAITUY010000039.1 GCA_903895695.1 uncultured bacterium | reverse complement strand
GTCGCGGCCTTGGTGGCCATGCGGCCGAGGACTTGGCCGTCGGCATCCAGGTAATGCCAACGCCGTTCGCCGGCCGCCACTTTGGGTTTGTGCAAATATGTGTTCTGGGGCATTGTGAAATGGTACCAAACTCAGAGGGGGGCGCACAAGTTCACCGGCCAGCGCTTCAACGGAACAACTTTTCGAACTCCGGCGCGAGCCTGTACTTGCGCGGCTTGGGCTTCGACATTCGCGAACGAATCGGCCATGACAAATATCTGCCGCCTACGTAGAATTCCGTATTGGAGTTTCTTCGGCAGGACGATAGAATCAGGAGTCAACGAGCGCGGCCGGATCTTATTAGGACGCGCTTGACCTTGCCTTGACCTAACGGTGATAGAGTTTAATGTCTTGGTTTCTTTAAAAATGAACATTAGAAGTGATACATTTGATATTCAATTTAAAGATAATATAGCAGGATCCCGTTAGGGAGGAGGCAGTCCAATGACGATTCGCGTGAAGGGATTGATGTTCGCGCTGATGGGACTGGCGCTGCTGGCGTCCGGCGCTCAGGCCGGCTGGCCGAATCAGCATCGGCGCCGTCCCCACCATGGGAACAGGCTGCCGGCGAACCGGAATAATCAGGCGCCGCAGAGCGGCAAAAGCGGCCAGCCGGCCCAGCCGCAGGCGCAGAAGCCACCGACGCAGAAGCCGCAGACTCAGAAGTCGCATAGGTAATCGGCAGGCGGGTGCGAAATTCCGCGGCAGTTTTTTGGGGCGCTCTTACTGGAGGCTTTTATGGCAAGGGAAGATGAATCCGATTTCGTGAAGGACCGGTCGTCATGGAGCGCGGCCATCCTCCTTGGGATGCTTCTTCTTCCTTTATGTAGCGGACGGGCGGCGGCGCAACTCCAATGGAGCGCGAATAACTCCATAGGCGGCGTCACGGTGACGGGGTCGGCTTATCAATCACCCTCTTCGTGGGGAGGGACTACCGGTAAGAGGGCTTTCATCCCGGGGCCGAGCGGCAATACCTATGTGGTGTGGAGCCATGATAACGGCAACGGCACCTACAACCTCCAGGCCCAGCTCCTGAACAATGCGGACGGCTCCTACGTCTGGGCCAGCACGAAAACGATCCTGAGCTCCGTGACTCTCGGGTCGAATAATGGTGTCGCCGGGGTCTTTTCTGACGGCATCGGCGGGTTCATGGTCGCGTATCAGGATGGGGCCGGCGCCACCAACTGCTTCGCGGAACGCGTGAACTCCAGCGGCATCGCCTGGGGCCCTACACAGTTCACCAATTGGGCTTCGCCGCCCAACGGCGGCTGCAACACTGATCAGCAGTATAGTATCGTGGGCGGCCAGGCCGTGCTGCTTTGGGGCAGCAGCGCCGGGGGGTATTATGCGAAGTTTACATTGGCCACCGGTGCGCTCGCACAGCAGGCGCTCTCTCCGGCTGTGTTGGCTAAACTGCTGAACAGCGACGAAATGTTTGAAGTCGCCGCGCCGGCCAACCCCGGCCTTGGGCAAAGTCATGACGGCGTAATCGTTCTCAAGGGCAGCGCTGGCGGCACGACGGTCGAAGGAATACGCATTGATTTGACCACCGGCAATTCGACCTGGGACCAGACTTTTACGGGCATCAGGGTTTGGCAGGGCGGCCACGATGCTCTGCGGCCGGACGGCTCCGGAGGCGCCTACTATGTCTGGGCCGACACCACGAACGCGACGCAGAATGCTCCGACCTTGATAACCTTGAATGCCATCCATATCCTTGCCAACGGGACCAAGGCCAACACCGCGACTTTTTCGAATAACGTGTTTTATGAGCCGTGCATAAACTGCGGCGGCGAAGGCTACGACCCGGCTTATGATGTGTTGGTCGCTTCCAGCGGCCTTATCGCGGCTTGGCCGGAGTCGCACCCTAACATCGCCGGCGGGGCACTCATCAAGGCGGCTTTGGCTGACGCGAGCACCGGAAGGCTGGACTCAGGATCGGGATGGGGCCCCAAGATCTTCGATACCCTCTCTCCGAATTTCGGCAGCGTGAATTTGGGAGGGTCAGATGGCATCACCCTTTCCTCCGGCCCCGCCGGGGTCTTCGGCATCATCTACAGCTACAGCAACGCCACCACTTATAACGGAGACCAGGCGGTCTCCGCGGTAACAGCGAGCAATGCCGGCGGCATACTGAGCGGTCCCGCCCCCGCTTTTGATTTCAATATGCAGGACAACTGCGTCTGCGTCAATCAAAACGGCCAGGGCCAATGCCAGCAATACGCTGACGGTTGCTACATTCAAGATGTGCTCGCCGTGCCCGCGGGCTCGAATATCTCCTTTGGAATCGGGACGTCGAGCGCGATCTATGCCCAGGAAATATCCACCTACACGACCTTGCAGGCCATGACGGACGTTGCCGCAAGCCTCTACAATATCGCGCCGGGCCAGGCGAGCTACGGCGGCAATCTCACCTGGACCGATCCTAACAGCACGCCGGCTGCCAACTATCACATCAAGATAGCCCTGGATTCTGGATTCACCCGCATCGTTGCGCAGGGCACCCTTCCCGCGAGCCAAATCTGCGGGCAGAACGGCGCTCCCAGCGGCTCCTGCTCGGAAGGCTTCAATAACCTGTCCCCTTCCACGAATTATTATTTCCGTGTGCGAGGCCAAAGCGGCGGGGCCGCCAACCCCTCGCCCTTCGTCTCGCCCAGCGCGGGCGACAATCAGGCGCTGCCTACGCCGTCCTTCTCAGGGACCGTCGCGAACCCCGCATTCGGCAACTGGAGCAACGCCAACGTCCAACTGACCCACGTCTCGGATGCGGCGACGTTCAGCGGCCTCGGCTGCGGCAGCGGAAACGGGAACTGCACGGTGGGCGGAGTTTCCGTTTCGTCCGGCCCCAACAACGACACTTACACGATTTGGACCCAGGATGACGGCAGCGGCAACGCTTACAACATACTGGCCCAGCGCATAAGCCGCGCCACGGGCCAAGGCGTTTGGGCCAATCCCATCAAGATCGCGGCCTCGGTGCCGGAGAACGACAGCAACAATGGCGGCAAGGCCAGCGCCGAGAGTCTCGGTGCTGTGGCGGACGGCACCGGCGGTTTCCTGGTGACCTGGAGTTCCGCCACCAGCGCTTCCACCATCCAAGCCTGGGCCGCGGACATCAATTCAAACGGCGCTACCTTATGGTCGAGGCAGACTAGGGCCGCGAATTCCTGCGGAGCGGATGACCATTTCGTCGTATCCGGAACCATGGCATATTTCATTCAGGCAGGCCCTTATCCTACCAGCGGCACTAACTGCAATCAGGTGGAACTGTATATCCAGGCCTTGAACCTTGCCAACAGCGGCAGTCTCTGGAGCAGTTTCGGAAAGGACACGGGCGTCAATTTTTCCATGAGCGGCAATTTCACCGCAAACGGCGCCGCCTCCCCGGCCAACGGGGCCTTGGCGGCCGGCGCGATCTATTTTGCGGGCGCCCCGACCGCGGTTAAGGCTTGGCGCATAGACGCCAATGGGAATCTGACCGCTTTAAACGGCGGCGGCGCGTATGCCCAGATCGGCTTATTGAACAACGACGCTTACGATACTTATGCCTTCCCGGACGGCGCTTCGGGCGCTTATCTGGTGTGGGTTTCCACGGGCAGCAATACTTCTCAAACCGGAGCGGGCATCTATGCGTTCCGCGTCACGGCCAACGGCGCGGCCGCGCCGGGCTTCGCCAACGCGGAGGCGGTTTCATCGGACTACCTTTTCAATGATAACTATGGCGGCTTCCGGGCGGCAGCCACGTCGTCCGGCCCGCCTGTCGTGGCATGGTCTCTGCCCGGCGGCAGCAGCAGCAATCCCACCTTGGTCAAGGCGGCTTTGGTCAATCCTGCGGGCGGTTCCCCGTCTTGGACCAGGACCATAAACACGGTCCCGGCCAATAACGGCGGCTGGAGTGAGTACAGCGGCGTCAACACCCTGGCCGTAGCCGCCGACAACGGGTCGAACGTGGCTGTGGCTTACGAGTACCCAAACCAGCAGAACAACACTTATTCGGTGAACGTGTCGATTGTAAATCCAAGCGGCAGCCTGCTCGAAGGTCCGGCGGATCTGCTGCAGAACATGAACATGCAGCCCAACCTTGATAGTGTCAACTCCGGAGGCGAACAGCCTCTCGTTACCGCCTCGTCTTTGGGCGAGTTCGTGGTGGGCGATGTCAAGACCCCTGCAATATTCGAGCAGCAGATCTCGACTTCCGCCATGCTGCCCACGCCCACGATCTCGGCGATCCCGCCGGCGGCGCTGGGCCAAAGTTCGATCACCATCAATTGGACCGCCGGCGTCAATACGCCTTCCGGGAGCAACTACACGGCCCAAATCTCAACGAACAATTTCGCGAGCTATCTGAGCGTGGGGCCGCAGGCCCAACTGTCCGCGCTGTTCGGAACCGGGGGCGCGGGGCCGGCCCTGGCGCCCGACACGACCTGCTATTTCCGCGTGCGGACTTCGAGCAACGCGGATATTTCGGCGTTTTCGCCGAGCGCCCTGGCCTCCACGCTCGTCGTCCCGCCCGTCCAGCCTGCGCTCAGCGTCACTTCCACCAGCGTGACCGCGCAGTGGGGTCCGCTGCTGGATGGCCCGGGCACGGTCTATAAGGCCGTGATATCCCTCAATTCGAACTTCGCCCCGGCGATCTCGACCATCACCACGCTCACCAACAGCGCCACGTTCTATGCTGGTATTGCGAATAACACCACCTATTATGTCGAAGTCCTGGCTATCGGGAACAACGGCGATTCGGCGTCTTCGCCTGCGAGTTGGGCGACGACCCTTGTCGGGCCTCCAGGGTTGGCCAGCCCGTCTTATTTGCCGGTGTCGCTCAGCACGGACACCTTGATCTTGCAGTGGACCTCGGGCGGCAACGGGGGCAGCCCGCAGTACCAGGCCGACATCTCATCGGATCCGAGCGGGAACTTCGGCTATTTCTTCTCTTCGGTGACCTATAACCTGGGCGCCATGTTCGGCGAGGAGGCCGGTCTTGGGACTTTCCTTAAGCCCAATACCACCTATTACGCGAGGGTCAAGGTCGTCACCGCCCCAGGCAGCGTGTACGTCTACCCGCCATCCACTTCCACCTTCGCGGCGCCGCTGGACATTCCCACGTTCGTCAACCCATCGTCCTATACGGTCACGGCTAATTGGACGGCGGGCAAGGACGGACCGGCTTTGAAATACCAGGCCGTCATCGCAGCCAACCCGAACTTCGCCCCGGCCCTGGCGACCACC
>CAITUY010000038.1 GCA_903895695.1 uncultured bacterium | reverse complement strand
CCCGCCGGTAGCGCAAGTCGCGGACCATGGGCTACCGGCCGGGGACGGCCGGCTCCATTCGAGACTTCATCCGCTACACCCCTACCTCCGCCACCGCCGCCGACAACACATCGCCAATCGAATCGCGGAAGATCAATTCGGCCTCCTGATCGAGCGGCGTGGGGGAACGGTTAATGACGACGAGCCGGCAGGCGCGCGGCCGGCCTTGGGGCAGCCCGGCCGCGGGATAGACCGCCAGCGAGGTGCCGGCGATCACGAGCAGGTCGGCCCTGCGCACGGCGTATTCGGCGGCGTCGAACGCGACCTCGGGCAATGGTTCGCCGAAAAAGACGATGTCAGGCTTGAAGACACCGCCGCAGTGGTGGCGAGGCACGGTGCCCGCCTCGATGGCGGGCCACAGGTCGCTCGTCGGCACCCGCACGTCGCACCGCACACAGTGGCTGGTGGCCAGCGTGCCGTGCACAGGATGCACGAGAGGACTGCCGGCATCTTGGTGCAGCGTGTCGATGTTCTGGGTAATCACGTCGACACGCTTCCCCGGCCGCCGCGCGAGGGCCGCCATGGCGCGGTGGCCGGCGTTCGGACGCGCCCGGCGCACCGTGTCGAGAAAGCGATGCGCGAACTCGTAGAACACTTCCGGCCGCGAGCGGAATACATCAATGTCGAACACGTCTTCGTTCACGCCGCCGGCATAGAGCCCGGTCGGCGACCGAAAATCCGGGATCCTGCTTTCGGTCGACATCCCCGCGCCCGTGAGAAACACAACGCGCTCCGCGCCGTCGAATGCGGCGCGAAGGTCGACCAGAGAGGATTGAGAGGCATGCATTGCGGGTTGAACTGGCTTCAGTTCATCTTGATCCAAAGGTGCCGCAACTCGCATTCCGAGAGATCGCCTTGCCGTTTGTGGCGGGAAATCAATGTACAGAGTCCTGCGGCGGGATCATCCGTCACCCGTTTGAGTCTGTCCGACGAACTCCACGCTGAATCGGTCGCGGCCGAAAGGTCCCGAATCCAGCTATTCACTTGCGCCAACCAATAAGGAAAAGTCTTCTCCTGGACATAGGCGATCATGGCTCCGACACGGTGGGCTGCTCCGTGGTGACCGAACTTAAAGCGCTGGATACCGCCCGTCGTGCCGGTTGACGTCACAACATACTCTCTCTCGTCCCGATCCTTTTCCTTTGGAGTGGGCAAGCGTTTACACTCAATGGGTATGAGCATGTTGAACTGCGTGTGTCGTCGGCCTTCGATGTTCACGATCACACCACAGGGTTGCGGAGCTAGGTCGATGGCTCTTCCACGTCGGGTTTCGTCCGGGACCTCAGTGCGGAACTGGACCCAACTCAAGCAAGTTCGCGCCGCACCGTTCAAGTGACTGCACAGTTGTGCGGTGAGGACTTGTTCTGAGGCTTCCGGTTGTCTGTCGGGATGGTCACGCCAGCGAGGCAGTTCAGTCGCGACGAAATCGAGAAGCACATAACGGGCAGTCCCGGGCAACTGAACCTCTGGTACGAGTCGGCCAGCCTGAGCGGTGATAGGGAGATCGGCCAGCATCGTGTTACCCCTGTCAGAAGCCCTGTTCCCACAGATCGGTGAGCGTCTCGTCGGCATCGCGCAGGGCCACGGACCGCAACCAGTAACGCAAACGGTCGGGCTTGAGCAGGTAGATGCAGGGGCCGTCGTAAATGCGGGCGATGCGAGTGACGGTCAAGCCGCTGCCCCGTTTCTCATCATGTAGTAAAGTGTCGAGTTTGCCCTTCAACTCTTCTGCGCCGCGCCAGTCCACCTTGCCCTTACCAAAGGCATACGGCTGGCAGATAACGCCTGGCCATGCCTGCGGTTCAAGGGCGTGAAGCGTATTCCTCTTGTAGATGGCGTTGATCTGCTGGGTGAAGGCGTCGTTGAATTGAGGCAGGGCGGTAACGCCATTCTGCTTCATGGCGTCGGAGTCTTCGCCGAAACGGACATAGTCGCGGTAGTAATCCACGATGTCATCAACGAGGATCTGTTCGTTAGAACTGATATCCAAGTTCAAACTAGCCGGACAGGGCAAACACATGACATCGACACCCGACAAAGTCGTCGCGTGCTGGGTGAATAATTTGACGCTGGTTGCTGCGACAAACGCCCTAAGAGCACGATTCTCTCTTGTAAGGTAATTGTTTATTCCAGAAAGTTCCGCAACATCGGGGCTCTTCCCGCAGAATCCGACTGTCTGGTTCTTGTATGTCAGATAGTGTTTTGTCCAGATATCATGATGCAAGTCGAACTGCTCTCGAACCAGGAGCATTGGGGGCGTGAATCGTTTCGCGGAACGACTCCGCTCGATCGGCTTATCTGCTGCAACTGTAATGGCTGAAGAGTCGATGCCTTTTTCACCAACAGCTTCAGATGGTAATAGCGGCTTGCCGATGATGTGCATCGCTGGGCGCGAAACCCCACGAGCACCCTCAATGTAACCTTCACCGTAGTCCCACCCTTGGGCGGTCGCGTATTGACCTAGTGTTCTGAAGTGTTTCAGTCGGTCCACAAGACCTAAGACTCGCCCCCCTCCCAACAAGTCGCTACGCCAAACCCCGTCGTTTTCAAAAACCACATTTCTGGGCATCCAGTGCATGTCGTAGTAGTCAATGTCAAAGCCCTGTTCGGCGGCGGCACGTCCGGTGCGCCGGAAGGTGGCATGAAGGATCTGCCGATTGGGCGGTGACGTGGTTGCCTCAGTCACGACAACGACAACCTTGGTATTCGCACCACTCCTTTGGAAGAGACCACCGACAGAGATGAAATCCAAGATCTCCCGGACATCCCAACGCTTGATGAATTGGCGGCGGAAGTCGAGCGACTGCTGGTTATAGAGAAAGTTATACTGCTGAAGCATCGAAAGCACGCCGCCTTCGACAAGCATCTCCATGGATTCATGGAGAAAGAGGTAGGCAAGCTGCTTATCAGGAAGTGGGCCGTGCTTTTCCTGATAGCGCGCATACGCTTGCTCGGCAGCCGGGGTGCCCAGAGAAGACGAAAACGGCGGATTTCCGACCACCACCCCGATCTTTGCCTTCACGGTGCCCCGTTCGCGCGCCTCGAAGAAACAACCGGCATGAATGCTTCTTCCCCTCAGATCGGGGAACAGTTTGATACTGGCGCGAATTTCCTCGGGCTCCAACGCATCGCAGAGAGCGAGGCACAAACTGAAAGCGGCGAGTTCTACAGCTTCTTTTTCCAAGTCGATGCCGTGGACACGCGCCAGAAGCTTCTTAAGGTCGGAAACGTTGGGGCTCTTCCAGTCATTCCGGCTTCGCCAGTGGAGCACAAGGCGTTTGTAGGCCTCGACAAGGAAGACGCCGGATCCACACGCCGGATCCAGAATGACCTCGTTTTCTCGCTCCAGCCGGTCCAATCGCTTCCAGTTCAGAACTTCGCCCAGCATGAGACGCACAAGAAAAGGTGGCGTGTAAACGGCCATTGCCTTGTCACTGACGAAAAGCTGGTAGATATGGCTGATGAGTTCGATTGGAAGATCTGCGAAGGAGTAGCGCTGCCAGAGTGTCATTTGGCCACTGGCTTCCTGCTTTCCTTCAATCAGTTGCGCGAACCGGGCAAGTTGCCGACTGTCGCGCAGTGTGGCTTTGTCCTGTTCACTGAGCTCGAAGACATGACCGTTGAACCGATCCTCAAGGTGCTCCAGCAAGTCAACCAGCGCAGGTCCATCTGTTAGCACCTGGAAGAACCTTGTAGCTCCGATCAAGAAACGGGCGAAGTAATCGTCCTCGAAAACCTTTCGCGCCTCGAGATAGGCGATCAGCAGAGAGAGGATGAGCAGTTTGCGCCGAAGATCTCTGGGGAGTATGTTTCCCTTGTTGAGGTCACCATGGAGGAGTTTTACCTCATCGATCAGCGTTTTCTGGGCGGCCTTTTTTCCTGAAAGAAGGGCCTTACAGACTTCCGGATCGTCCCAGAGAGTTCCATTGCGGAGCTGTTCGGCATCCCACCACGGGTCGTTAGCAATCTTCGTCGCGATCTTGAGCGTCTTGTAAGGGTTGAAAACCACGTCACCATTCGATTCGAAATCAGCCTTGTGCGCGCACCGGAATAGCTGGACCAATCCGGGAGTCACCCGATACATCAGAGGCACGCCGCCCCAACTCCAAAGGCGCTGGTGTAGATGAGCGAAACTTGGGTCATCGGGTGGGCCGTCCGAAACGAAGATGAAGGCCTGTGCCACGGCAGGTCGGCCATCGCGACCGGCCTCGAAGAATACGGCGGTGGCCTTGTAGTATTCGGCCTTTTCCATGATGGCCACCTCTTCTGGCGGCTGACCGACATTGCGGTAACCCTTCACAGGCACAAGGCCATCCACGGCAGCACCGTTGCCTCCGGGCGCGAGGTTAACCAACCATTGTATACGGTCACTCATGTTCGAAAGTGCGTTGAAGAGAGGTCACACGAACGTTCCTGTCCAGTGCAGATCACGTCGCTACCCCACCTTCCTGATGATCGTATGGACAACGCCCTGTATAGTCAGTTGCGTGACCGGGAACAAGTCCGGATAGCGAGGATTCTCCGACTTGAGGAACACCCCGTGAGATCCCTTGGCCAGGCTCTTCAAGGTGCTCTCCCGATCGACCAGGGCCACCACGACGTCCCCGATACGCGCCGGCGTGTCTGCGGCGGCGACCGCAATGTCGCCATCGTTGATGCCTCGGCCTGTCATGGAGTCTCCTGATACGCGAACAGCGAAGAGACGGGCGCGCAACGCCGGGCCGAGCATCGCCTTATCCACTAGAACCCGTCCCGTTAATGTCTCGGTCTCTTCAGTTGCCCTGCCAGCCGCAACTACTCCCCGAATTGGCACGGACACAGCGGCTTGCTCGCAATCTCCCTGAACGTCCAGCACCTCAATGCCGCGCGAGCGCCGCCGATGGACGCGCAGATGGCCATTCCTTGCCAAACGTTCCACGTGATCTACCGCTGCCTTGGGACTTTTCCAACCGAACTTCGCGGCAATCTCGCGGTATGTCGGTGCACTGCCGCGAGTCGCGACTTCGTGACGTACGTACTCGAGCACCCGCGCCTGAGAATCTGACATCCCGCTCTTCACTATACAAATGTATAGTCTACACGAGCGGGCGTCGTCAAGGGCCTTTTTCGATTCGGCCCTGTCGCCGGCGGGGCGGGACACCCCTGCACGTACCCCCGCTGCATTACACTTGCACGTCTCCATGCCCCGCGATATGAAAGGCGGGATTCGGGAGATTAGACCATGACCACGGTACGACAGATTGTTGCGTTTCTGGACGAGCTGCTGCAGCCGGGCAGTTTCCAGGACTCCTCTAATAACGGGCTGCAGGTCGAGAATTCGGGCCGTGTCGAGCGGGTCTGCTGTGGCGTGGATGCGTCGCTCGAGTTCTTCCAGGAGGCCGAGCGCCGCGAGGCCGGCCTCGTCATCTGCCATCATGGACTGAGCTGGGGCGACTCGCTCAAACGCATTACGGATCTCAACTACCGGCGCGTCGGCTTTCTCCTCAAGAACGACCTCGCGCTCTATGCCTGCCACATTCCCCTCGACGCGCACCCGCGCTACGGGAACAACGCCTGCATGGCGAAGGCCTTGGGACTGCGGCAACTCAAGCCCTTCGGCGCGTATCACGGCCGCGACATCGGTTTCCGCGGCACACTGCCCGCCGCCATGACGCTTACCAAGCTGGCGGCCCGGCTGCAGCAGATCACCGGCAATGCGGTGACGGTCATGGACTACGGCAAGCCGACCGTCCGCACGGTGGCGATGGTCGTGGGCGGCGGCGCCGTGGCGTTGGACGAGGCCGCCCGCCTCGGGGTTGATGTCTACCTTTCGGGCGAACCGAACCTCGGAGCCTACACCATGGCCCGCGATCTCGGCATGAATGCACTCTTCGGCGGCCACTACGCCACGGAAACGTTCGGCGTACAGGCGCTCGGCAAACTCCTCGCCCGCCGCTTCGGCGTCCAGGCCGAATTCATCGACCTGAAGGTGCCGTTCTGATTTTCGCCCAGCAACCCAGGAGACAACCGTGAGCACTTTTGACGGCTTGATGGTGGATCGTTCGAATCTGGCGCGACTATCGGATGCGAAGACGCGGTCTATTTGCAGCGAAAATCGCACGGGCGCCAAAGCGGGCGGCGCGCGCGATGTGCCGCCGGTGGACGCGGACGGCAAGCCCACCGGCTGCGCCCGCGACCTGGGCCAGGGCTGGAAGGTACACCCGTGCGATGCGATCAAGCCCGGCGAAACGTTCGTCCTGGCCGACATCGAGGGACCCGGTTGCATCCAGCACATGTGGATGACGCCCACAGGCGACTATCGCACCACGATCCTCCGCGTTTACTATGACGGCCAGTCCCAGCCGGCCGTGGAATGCCCGATCGGTGACTTCTTCGCCTCGGCCTACACGAGCTACAAAGTGTTTGCGCCCATTACATCACTGGCTGTGTGCGTCAATCCCGGCAATGCCTTCAACTGCTACTGGCCGATGCCCTTCCGCAAGCGCCTGCGCATGACCCTGGAGAACGTCCACCGCAAGGAAGACAAGACCGTCTTCTTCCAGATCGACTATGCGCTGAACACCGTCCCGGACGATGCAGCCTACTTCCACGCGCAGTTCCGGCGCACGAACCCGCTCACGGCCGGTGACGTCTATACGATCCTCGACGGCGTGCGCGGGCAGGGCCACTACGTCGGCACCTACATGGCCTGGCAGCTCAACAACAACGGCTGGTGGGGCGAGGGCGAGATCAAGTTCTACCTCGACGGCGACACCGACCCGGCGCTGTCGGACGGCAAGTCCGTGGCCGGCTCGACTGGCTTCCCGACGATCTGCGGCACCGGCACGGAAGACTACTTTTGCGGGTCGTACAACTTCGAAAACAAGGCCACGCAGCAGTACCAGGAATTCACCGGCCCCTACACCGGCGTGCCCCACATTGTGCGCCCCAACGGCGTCTACGAGGCGAACATGCGCTTCAGCCTCTATCGCTGGCACATCGCCGACCCCGTGCGATTCCAGCGCGATCTCAAGGTCACGATCCAGGCCCTCGGCTGGCGCCGCGACGGTCGCTACCTGCCGCTGCGCGACGACATCGCCTCGGTGGCCTTCTGGTATCAGAGCCAACCCACCGCGCCATTCCCGGCCCTGCCCGCGGTCGACGAGTTGGAAATCTTCTAGCGGGCAATCCGAAAACCCTTCTGCCACAAGGAGCGGAGCCGCTTCCGGCTCCGGCCCTTCGAGGGCGCTCAGGGCAGGCCGGCGCGTGAAGCCGCGCCGCTCCAAGAAGAGGCAGACCGGCTTTCGGATAGGCACTATCGCCACTCGAGCGTGAAGTACCCATCGCCGTTGGTCGACCACTGGCCCGTCCATGGCGAGAACGTTTTCACGCGGATCGCATGGTTGGCCGGCGAGAGCTCCATCAGCCGAAGGAACCCGTCGCCGCCATTCTCGGCATCCTGGTAGTCCGCCAGCACGACGTCCACCTGGCGGCTGCCGTCGCCCACCGGTTCATGACGGCGGCCCTGGCCGTGCCGGTGCCCGCATAGCATCAGGAAGAGATTCGGATTATTCGTCAGGGCGCTGAAGATGGGCGGCCCCTCCCCCGTCCAGGCAGCCGGCGTCGGCCAGGGCGCCGGGTTGAGCAGCGAATGCGTGACCACGATCGCGCGCCGGTTGACGTTCGATTGCAGGACCGTGTTGGCCCAGCGCATCAGGCCGGCGTCGGAGCCCGCCGCCATGGTCAGCGAAAGAACGATGAAGTCCTGACCGCCCGCGCTGAACAGGTCGAAGTGGCTGTCGTTGTTCGTGCCGTAGTGGCCGCCATAGTAGGTGTGGCCGGCGAAATGGTTGGTGCCGAAGAACTGGTTGAACTTGGCCGTGCCGCCGCCGTACGTGTCGTGGTTGCCAACCGCCATCCCATAGGGAATGCCGTCCGGCAGGCCGGTCCGCGCCGGGTCTTCGAGCCGGTACATCGCGTTGGTCGCGTTCCGCCATTGCGTGATCACGGCGCTGCCGTCGTTGCTGATGTCACCTTCGTGCGCCACGTACACGATGTGGCGGCTGACGCGGTTGGAGATGATCCAGTCCGTCTGCGCCGTGAACATCTCGGGGAGGCCGCCATTGCGGGTGGCGGTATAGAACTGCGTATCCGGCAATGCGACAATCGCAAAATCGCCCGGTGCGACCGCGTTCGTTGGCTCCCGGTCGGTCAGCCCAGTCGGCCCCGGCGATGCCTTTTTCTTGGCTACCGGCTTGTTCGTCGAAACGGCCGACACCGTGGCCGGCGCCCCGACATCCATGTCGGCGGCCCAGCCCACAGGCAGCAGGCCGAGCAACACGACGATCGTCATCCATCTTCCGGTCAGCGTCATAGTTAGCGTCTCCTTAGTCTATCCGAAACCCCATGCCCCAGGGAGCGGAGCCGCTTCCGGCTCCGGCCGCTCGCAACGCGACGGCGCGGGAAGCCGCGCCGCTCCTGAAGAACATCGATGGGTGGCGGCGAAGTCCTATTCACTCAGCCACAGAATCGCCGTGACGCCGCGCGGGTAGTACTTGCTGCCCTTGGCCTCGCCGTTCACGATCTGGTCGCTCCAGCACCAATAGGTATTACGCGCGTCCAGCAGCCACGCCGCGTGCGCGGCATCGGCCTTGCGGCCGGCCTCGTCCCAGGCGCACCCGAGCACCGCCCGGTACGCGTACTGGCAAAGATAGATCTTGCTCAGCCACGAGTTGTCGCTGGTGGACGAAAGCTTCCAGCCGCCATCCGCGAAGAGACAGACACCGGGCTTGAGCACGCACTCGATGTGACGGCTCAGCACCGCGATCAGGGCACCGAAACGCCCATTCGGGTCCACCGCCTCGCGGCAACCGGCCACGAACGGGAAGACCAGGCCCTCGAGGGCCGGAATGAGCTTGGAATCGTTGCCTTTTTCGAACACAGCCGGCAGGTAGCCGCCGGCCGTGACCTTGGTCGCCAATGTGGCGGCGCACCGCTCGGCCTGGCGTCCCGCCTCGGCCGCGCGCTCGCCCAGCCCGTGCCCCTGGAACAACTTTTCGAGCAGGACGTAGGCGGCCCAGCACTTGACGGCCATGTAGAGGTTGCTGCGGGACTGACCGAGCGACACGTCCAGGCTGTCGTACGTCGTAATCTCCGCCCCGCCCATGGTCCGCGAGCTGTCCAAAGCCATGATCCCGTCACGCTTGGCCGGATCCGGATGATCGCGATTCACCATGCTAGCAAGACAATCCTCGAGCACCTGCAAGCGACACTGGACCCAATCACGATCTTCCGTCTGGGCCGCATAGGTGCATCCGCAAAGGACCCAGTTGACGAGCTGCTCGTGGGTCATGTGCGAGAAACAACCGTCCAGCCCATGCATCTCGTAGGTCGAATAGCCCGGCCGCGAGAAGGAGTTGGTGTGCCCCATGTCGTGTGTGAAACTGAGCCCGCCGGGATACGTTCGCGACTCGCCGGGGAAAGACACCTCGTCCCGGTACGAGTAGCGCTCGACAAAGAAATCGAGCACGTTGCGCACGACCCACGGATTCTGGCGCAGTTCGAAATACAGATGGTCGACGGTGAGGTCGAACGTGTTCATCATCCGATACTCGCCCTCGTTTACCACCCACAGGGGCCGTCCCTCGCGTTCGAGCAGTTGCGTGCTGCCGTAATAGCTGCGGATGGCGTGTGCCAGCATGAACTTCTGGTCAGCCGAAAGGCGCGCCTCTTCCACGAGCGCATCCGCCTCGGCCGCCCACGCTTTGAGCGTGTCGAACTGGGCCAGGGCATGGACGCCCACGTCTTCGATCGCCGGGAAGTGGCGAGCGTAGAGATAGGCCGCATCCACGCCCGTCGTGACCGTGCCGCCACGATGGAAGCATACGGCCACCCGGAACGTGCGAGCCTTGCCGGCAGGCACCGTGAACACCAGTGCCGCCACGCCGCCGAGTGCGAAGGACAGGTTCTCCGGCCGTGTGGGGAGCAGGATGGCCGGCAGCGTAAACCCCTGCCCCGAGACCACCCCCTCCTGGGGCGCCGCGACGAGCGCCGTGAGACGCCCCTGCCCCACGCCGACGAGTTCGCCGCCCGCCGTCTCGTCGATGCGGCGCATCCGGCTGTAGGGGTCGGTGCCCTGATAACCGAAGAAGGCGCGGCGCGCGGTCTTGCCCCGCGTATTGTCGACCGTCAGTTCGACCAGAACTGCCGGCAGCAACGCGCGCTTGAGTTCCTCCACGGCCGCGGTCGCCGGGTCGGGAATTGACCGGAACGGGGAAATGATGCGGAACGTCAGGTCGCCGGCCCGCCAGGTGTCGGTCGAGGCGCGAAACTCGCGGCGAATCGCTTCGCGAGCGAAGGGGATGACCCGCGCCGCCGGCTCACTAGCGGCCGTCGATTTCTCGACCTCGTAACGGGCGCTCTCGTCGGCGGTTTCCGCCGTAAACGGCAAAGCCTCGAACAAGTTGGGCTGCGTCGTTTCGAGCCCAATGAACACGTTCTGGTCGGCCGGCTTGCCCAGTTCAAGCCCCAGTCCGCCCTTGGCGCCAGCCTCGCCCAATGTGAAACTCGCGAACGCGCCCATCGGCGAGTGATGGGCATTGAAGAATACGGGGTGATTCATGGCTTTGCTCCTGTCCTGTCCGTGTAGTGTTTCTGAAGGGCTTCCCTCAAGGCGCGGGCGCCGCCAGGGCCGGGTCGAGCAGCACGCGCTGTTCGCGCAGCCGGCCTTGCAGGCGGGCGACGTCGAGGGCCTGCACGTCGCCGCCGGTCTCGCGCGCCGCCAGGGCGGCGGCCGTGCCGGCCGCCTCGCCCGTGACCGCGCAGGTCGGTATGGCGCGCGTGGCATCCCACACCGTCGTGTCGGCCGACATGCAGCGGCCGGCGGCCAGCAGGTTCTTATTTCGCACCGCCCGAATGGTGCGGAACGGCAGCGCATAGACCGGCCCGGGCTTGCGCCAATCGCCGGTCAAGCCCACGGCATCGTCAAACCACTGGTGCATGTGTCGTTCACCAATCGAAAACTCCGCCACCAGGCGCCGCGTCATCCGGAAGCACGCGATGGTGGCGGGCAGGAAAGGCTCAATCGCCGAGTCCGGATGCTTGGCGCGCCATTCGCCCAGCCGACGGCGCAGTAGATCGCGCGAACCCACGAGATGCGCCGTCACCTGGTCGCCGTCGTCGCCCCTGAAGAAAGGCCCATCCGCGTCGCCCTTGCCGCCATCCGGCGCGTAGCGGTTGGAAAGCGGTTGCAGATAAGGCACCCCGTCCTTGAGCAGATAGAACCACCCGCACAACACATTGCTGTCGAGCGACTCCGTCGCCTCGCCGGCCAGGAAACAAACGTCGGCATCGCCGGTGGCGTCCACCACCGTACGGCAGGCCACGGCGTGCCGGCCGCTCTTGTTTTCCACCACGAGATGAGTAACGCGGTCGCGCTCCTGGCGCACGGCGCAGACCCGCGTGTCGTAGAGCAGTTTGATACCGGTATTGACGACGAGTTTCTCGAGCGCCAGAAGATAGGAAGACGGATTGAAGTCGACGCGGAAGCGCACCTTCTTCCGCTGTTCCATGTCGCCGCCGGGTTGCCAGCACGGCGGGATGCCAGCAAAACGCGCCGGCAGGTTGTCCTTCTGCAGATCGGCGACAGACAACCGGAGTAGTTCCTCACCCAGCCCGCCAATCACCTGCCGGCCGCGGCCGTCACAAATCGGCAGCCAGATGATCACGTTGCCCAGCGTCGCCAGCCCGCCCAGCGCACTTTCCTTGTCGAGCAGGCATACCGTGGCGCCGGCCCGGGCCGCCGCCACGGCCGCCGCTACACCGGCGATGCCGCCGCCTGCGACGACCACGTCATACGCGCCGGTAACCGGCAGCCGGCGCTCAGGCTCAAGGATGAACGGATTCACGTTACATTCCTTCGGACGCCGGACGCCCGGAATGCCCAGTGGCGCACAACAAAAAAACCAACGCTATTGACGGACGACTCGGCTGCAATCTTGGACAGCATAGTTGCCCCGATGCTATTGACAAGCCACTCGGCCGAAATCTTTGACATCATTTCTGCCCAGTTGACATAATTCGAGAAGGTCCAGACCAACAGTTCCGACATCGCGTAGGCGCTCAACCACACGCACAAGTAACGGAACAACTGCGAGCCGGTACCGCGCGCCTCGCGGCGTTCGAAAGTCCATAACTTGTTGATCGCGAAACTGACGACCCCACCGCATGGCCGACTAATCAGGTTCGCCTCAGCCGGCGTCCACCGGGCATAGTACGTCAGCATGCCCAGGACCGTGAAGTCCGCGACCGTACTGAGCGCGCCGACCGTCATGTACCGGCGCACGTGCCGGGCGAACGTCCGGGGCCGTGCGACCGGAGTCGACGGGGCCGACTCGGTTGCGGATTCGTTCATGGGGCACGACGATACCGAATCGAGGCGGGCTCGCCAAACCAAACCGCAGCCGGTCCGAGCGGTTGACCTGCCGGGGTCGGTTCGCCATACTGGGCGTCAGGAAAACAGAAGGAGTAACCGCCATGGCCTCACCACTACTCGACACCCTGATGGCAGACGTGAAGACGGCGATGAAATCGCACGACCAGGAAGCGCTGACGGCGCTTCGGACGCTGCACGCGCAAATCAAGGATGCCACCGTCAATGTCGGCAAGGACGCGACGGATGGCGACGTGGCGACGATCGTCGCGAAGGCGATCAAGCAACGGCTGGACTCCGTCGAGCAGTTCCGGGCGGCGAATCGCAACGATCTGGCTGACAAGGAACAACGGGAGATTGCCCTGTTCCGGAAGTACCAACCCCAGCAACTGGATCAGGCGGCCGTCGAGGAACTGGTGCGTAAAGCCATCGCCGAGACCGGGGCGGCCGGGAAGAAGGATCTCGGGAAGGTCATGCAGGTGCTGATGCCCCAGGTTAAGGGCCGTGCTGACGGCAAGATGGTCAATCAGGTGGTCATGACGCTGTTGGGCGGCTGAAGGGGCTTACCGGATTGAGTAGAAAGTGCCTTGCGTCGTCGGCAAAACGTCAAACGCTGCCGGCCAGTTGGTCACCGCAAAGGCATCGTTAGAGGTCTTCCACTCACTGATGTCGGCCATCCAGGCCCGTAGCTGCACGGGCGTGCCGCGGCAGGGCCCACTGTAGTAGGCGTCGTCCTGCGACCCCAGATGCACAGCGGTCCCGCCACTAGTCGACAGCCCCGGCGGCACGAAACTGGTTTCCGTCGTGCCGCCCGTAAGATTATCCCATCCTTTATTCGCGATGTTGGCGGCCGCGAGCATCACAGCGCCGGTCGGGTCGCCGGTCCACGGGGCCGCGAGGGCCGTGTTGTTGACAATGGCGCCCGTGTAGACGATCACCTGGTCGCCGTCCGTCGAGAGGGTCAGGGCCGCCCCTGCGGCCACTCCAACGGACCATTCGCGGCTGGCCCGGTTCCAGCGGACCACCGTGCCCGCGGGCAGATCCGCCGGTGACGTCCAGTCCAACGGACCGTGGGAGACCACGTCCCCCAGGTGCTCGCTCCAGCGGAACAGCCCGTTACTGACCGAACTATCCGTGAAGTGCAGCGTGCTGCCCGCCGGAACGTCTCGCAGGGCGACCCACGCGAAACTGTCGTCGTCGGTGTTCACCGCCACGATGGCGACATCGCCCGGCCCGAGCTGCGCGCCGACAACCCCCGCCACCCCGGCCATGGCCGAGACAAGCGCCCTCCGACAGTTAATTAACATAGCGACTCCATTAATTAATTAATTAAGACGATAGCGCGGGGCCGGCGGGACGTCAACGGGGGAGTTTTGAGAATTCCAGCGGCAAAGGGAGGGGAATCTGGACCGCCAGCCGTTATCGCCGCGCGCCGAAACGACGGGGCCCGCTGCGGAAGGGACGGCCGCCGGTTCCGCTGCGCCGCGGCCGATCGTCGCGCGACATGGGGCGCATGGGCTTCAGCGGCGGGGGCAACTCGAGCAGGGCCGGTTCCGGGTTCTGGTAGTCCAGGGACTTGCCAATGTACTTCTCGATCAGGGGCAGAGAGAACGACTCGTTCTCGCACGCGAACGTATAAGCCACGCCCTTGGCGCCAGCCCGGCCCGTGCGGCCAATGCGGTGCACGTAGTCCTCGACGTCGTACGGGATGTCGTAATTGATGACGTGGCTGATATTGTCGACGTGCAGCCCGCGGCCGGCCACGTCGGTGGCCACCATGACGCGGATCGTGCCGTCGCGGAATCCTTCCAGCACCTGGAGCCGCTTCTTCTGCGTGACCGCGCCGGAGATCATGTCAGCGTTGATCCCGTACTGCTCGCACTGCCGCAGCACGCGCTCGGTCTCGTCGCGCCGGTTGCAGAACAGCAGCACACGCTGGAGGTTCTCGCGCAGCAACAAGTTGTAGAGCAAGGCAAAGCGCTGGTCGGCCTGGACCGTGTAGACGACCTGCTCGATCGAATCGAGGGTCACGTGCTCGGACTCGACTTCCACCTTGACCGAATCGTTCATCCACTGCTCGGCAAGACGCATGATGTCGCCGCTCAGCGTGGCGCTAAACAACAAGGTTTGCCGTTCCTCGCGGGCCGGAGTGGCCCGGATGATCGTGCGCACGTCGGGGATGAAACCCATATCCAGCATCCGGTCGGCCTCGTCGATCACGAGCACCTCGACCTGGCGCAGGTCCACGCAGCCGCCGCGTTTGAAATCCAGCAACCGCCCCGGGGTGGCGACCAGGATGTCCGGGCTGGAGGTCTTGAGAATGTCCTGCTGCTTGCCGTAGTCCATGCCGCCATACACGGCGAGCGTCTTCAGACCCGTGTAGGGCGCCAGGTCCTCGGCATCGCTTTCGATCTGGATCGCCAGCTCGCGCGTCGGCGCGAGGATCAGGGCGCGCGGCGTGCCGTGGCGCGCCGGCGTCGCACGCGGGTTGCGCAGGAACCGGGTGTACATGCTCACCAGGAAGGCCGCGGTCTTGCCGGTGCCGGTCTGGGCCTTGCCGGCCACGTCCTTGCCCTCGATCGCGGGCGGGATGGCGACGGCCTGGATGGGCGTGCAGTACTGAAAGCCGAGATCGGCGATCGCGTGCATCACTTCCAGCGGGAGTCCGAGGTCGTGGAAACGCGTCTTGCCCTCGACGGGTTCGACCGGGAACTTGTCGATCGTCCACCCGTTGTGGCGCTCGGCCGCCGAGGCTTGCGGAACGGCCGGCTTGGGCGGACGGGGCGCGGGGGCGGGCCGGGGAACGTGGGGTGCCGGCGCCGGACGAGCGGTACGCGGCTCGGGGGCCGCGGCTTCGCCGCCGGGTGTTCCACCGGCCGCGCGGGCGGCGGCCGCCGCAGCGGTCGTCGCGGCAATGACTTCGGCCACCGTCCGCTTCGTGGTGGGAGCCGGCCGCGCCGGACGACTGCCGGCCGATTCGGCAGGCAGAATCACGGCAGGACCCGCGTGCGGTGCGGCCGTGTGCTTGGGAGCCGCCACCGGCTTGGGAGCCGGAGCCGCTTCAGTGGGTTGGTCGGGTGTCTTCGATGCGGACTTACGGGGACGCAGCACCCGCTTCGTGATGCGCTGCAACAAACGTTTGATCATTTCGGGGATAGATATTACCGGGTCTAATGCCTGGCTTCAAGGTTATTCCGGCAGTGTGTTATTCCGGCAGTGTTGGCTCACGTCTTTGTGTAGCTCGCCGCCACCCAGGCGGACACTTCCTTGTCAGGGTCCTCGACGGCCTTGCGAGTGATCGTAAACGTCGTGCGGCCCACGTTGCGCGAGACGAGGGGAAGGGCGTGCTGGAAGTTGCGGAGCCGTTCCTCGCAGAGCGCACGAATCGTCTTGCCGGTTGAAACGCTCAGATCAACGAGCGCATCCACGGCTTCATCGTCGAACTCCAGCGTCAGGCCGTGCTGCGCCTGGAAGCGCTCGGCGAACTTGCCGACCTCCTCGCGGAGGACGCCACGCTGGGCCGAGCGGTTCTTCTTGAGCAGTGCATTCAACGCCTCGTGGGGCTTGGCAATCACCTCGGTGTTCAGTTCCAACGCCTTGACCGACGTGGACGGCAGTTCGAACTTGAACTCACGCAGCGCCCGTTCGAGCACTGTCATCAAGCCCCGCGCGCCTGTTTTTTCGCGGTGCGCGGCGAGCGCGATCTCGGCGATCGCCTCGCGCGTGGTGGTCAGTTCGATGCCGCCGTACCCGTCGAAGTCGTCCTTGTATTGCTGCAGGATGCTGCCCTCGGACTTGAGGAGGATCTCCTCGAGGTCGGCCGGCCCCAGCGACTCGCAGATGACCCGAACCGGCAAGCGCCCCACGAACTCGGGTTCGAATCCGTACTTGATCAGGTCGCCCGTCTCGAGTTGCTTCAGGTAGGCCGAGTCGCCATCCTCCCCCTCCGGGCCCGACTGAAAGCCGATCCGCCCTTGATGAACGCGTTGACGGATCTGTTCCGACAGTTTGTCGAAGGCGCCGCTGACGATGAACAGGATATGCCGCGTGTTAATCGTGCGCTTCGGCGTGCGGCCGCCGCGCTGCATCTCCATCATGGCCTGCATCTGCCCGATCAGATCGGTCTGGCTGTGCAGGTTGACTTCGGTCTCTTCCATCAACTTGAGCAGGTTCACCTGCACGCCGCGGCCCGATACATCGCGGCCGGAGGTGGGCAAGGACGCGATCTTGTCGATCTCATCGATATAAATGATGCCGTACTGCGCGAGGTCGACATTCCCGTCGGCGATGCGCGACAGATCCCGGACCATATCCTCGACGTCGGCGCCCACGTACCCGGTTTCGGAGAACTTGGTCGCATCCGCCTTGGCGAACGGTACGCCGATGAGCTTGGCGATGCACCGCACGAGATAGGTCTTGCCCACGCCGGTCGGGCCCAGGAGGATGACGTTCTGCTTGGCGTACTCGCGCTCCCGGAACGCCGGGTGTTCGATGCAGCGCCGCACGTGGTTGTAGTGGTCGCAGATGGCTACCGCCAGCACCTTCTTGGCCTCGTCCTGCTTGACCACGAAACGGTCGAGATAGTCGCGCACCTCGCGGGGCTTGAAACTGAACTGGCGGATCCGGCGCAGCACCTCCTCGGCGCGGGCCTGCGCGTCGTCCGGGTGGCTTTCGTCGGCAGCTTTGCCGGGGGCCGCGAACGGGCCGCCCGTAAATCCGAGGTGGCTGTCCTTGAGCATTTCCTTCAGCCGTTTCTGGAGTTCCTCGGGGCTCATGTCAGAATCACGCGTGGTCATGGTGTCTTCTCCAATTGCTGCGATCTTACGGTCCCGCGCCAATCAGCGCAAACGCGAATCGCCCGGTCCCCGGCAAGGCACGCCTTTTTTGCAGTGTTCGCGCCAACTGGGTGTGCTATTGTGTAGGTCGGGCCAGCGCCAAATGCCGGCCCAGGAGGACACCATGCACGCGGGTCTCCATGTAAAATTCAGAGGGTTATTGTTGCTGGCCGGGATTTCCATTCTGGCCCTGGCCGCGCCGGCCGGCATGATCTTTGACGGCGACGGGTCCGACGAGCCCGGTTTCATTCCCCCGCCGACCAAGCGTGCGCCGCCGCCCGCTCCGCCCGCCAACATGTCAGGCGGCGAGAGCTACATTCCCTATCCCGGGCCGCCTGTCACGCCGCAGAGCCGTTCGGAAAAGAAGCGCCCGCCCTCGCCCCCGGTCATGTTCACCAAGATCACGTCCCAATATGGCGAGATCGACTGGGCCGCCCGGCCCAATGACTTGGGCAACTTGCTCAAGAGCCTTAAGCAGATGTCTGACGTCAACTTCAGTTGCGAGGTGAAGTCATTCGCCGAGGTGAGCGCCGACCCGGAACGCAACCCGATCCTCTACCGTACCGGGCACTTCCACTTCACGCTGGACGCGCAGGAACGCGCCAAGCTGCGCACATACCTGCTGAGCGGCGGGATGATGATCTTCAACGCCGGCATGGGCTCCAAGCCATTCTACGATTCGGCGCGCCGCGAGTTGAACGCCATCTTCCCCGAAGCGCCGGTACAGCGTCTGGCCCCCGACCACCCTGTCTTCCACTCGTATTACGATCTGGACCGCGTGGGTTACCGCAAGGCCGTGCGCGAAATGGGCTACAAGAGCGATGAGCCCTGGGTCGAAGGCGTGACGATCAATTGCCGCGTCGTGGCCGTGATCTCGCGCTGGGGCATGGAAGTCGGCTGGGATCCCCAGGAAGGCGAAAACATCCTCAGCTATACGGTCGAGTCCGCCCAGCAGCTCGGGATGAACCTGCTCGCGTACGCCACGTCGCAGCGGGCCTGGTCCAAGCAGGCGGCCAAGGCCATGCAGTTCGTGGATGCCGCGCCGGCAGCGTCGGCCAGCCAGATGTACATCGCCCAGGTGATCTATAACGGCGAATGGAAGACGCGTCACGCGGGCCTTTCGGTGCTGCTGCGCCAGTTCAACCAAAAGACGGATATCCCCGTGAAATTCGAACGGCGGGAGTTGAAGCTCTCGGATCCGCATCTCTTCGATGCGCCGCTGCTTTACATGACCGGCCATGAAGATTTCACGCTACAGCCCGCGGAAATCGCCGCACTCCGGGAATACCTGAACAAGGGCGGCCTGCTCTTCGCCGAGGCCTGCTGCGGTCGTACGGCCTTCGACCACGCGTTCAGGGAAATCATCGGCCAGGTGCTGCCCGGCCAGCCGCTGACGCGCATCGGAGAGAAGTCACCCCTCTTTTCCCTGCCGAACCGAATCGGCGAAGTCGGTGTAACGCCGGCGCTGGCAGCCCAGCTCGGTAACCGCTCGACGACCGAGCCACAGTTGTATGGCATCGAAGTCAACGGCCATTACGCCGTGATCTACAGCCCTTACGGCCTGGCCGGCGGCTGGGAACTGTCGCAGAATCCCTACGCGTACGGTTATGAGGACGCCGGCGCCGTGGCCATTGGCGAGAATGTCCTCATGTACGCGATCACGCAATGAGTCAGGAGCCTTTCGACGTTCCTGTTGCAACACACGAACGTGCCTGTCTCGGCGGGGCGGGGCCCCTCATCCGCCGGATGGCTACGGCGGGCAGGCTGCCCACGCCCTACCAATGCCGCCTTTGGGTAGGGCGACGGCATCCCTGCCGCGCCGTGGCGTCTCTGGCGTTGTGGCTGCTGTTGGTAATTCCCGCCACGCTCCATGCCGGGGACGAGGACGGCTTCCTCGGGTTCTGGGCCACGCACCAGTCGGTCGTCTCGAACCATACCGCTGCCCTGGACCTTTGCACCCGCTACCTCACCCGCACGCCTGCTTCCGCCTATCGCCCGGCGGTAGCGGCACTGGGCGCCTGGCACGCGTTGGGCGCGGGCCGGACGAACGACGCGCGCGCGGGTTTCGCGGCCCTGCTTTCGTCGGGCGCAACCCCCGTGGCGTTGGCCGCGAACGATTGCGCCCAGCATTGGCTTACGCGGTTCGACCGGGAGTCCGTGCGCGCCCCCCTCGCCGCCTGGTATGCGACGCATGCGTCCTACCCGGATTCGCTGAAACCCCTCCTGGCCTTGCCGGAAAACCAACGGCCGCCAGCCCAGGACCGCTGGAACGAACCTTGGGAATATCGGCTCGACGGCTTCCGCCTCCTCAAGAAGGGGCTGGGCGACCAGCATTACATCCTGGAGAGCCACACGCTCGGCGCCGCTTCGGACCTGGCACGCGCACTGGCGGCACCGTTCGGCGCTCGACTTCAGCACGTCAAGCTCGTCCGGGTCGTGACCGGCACATCGTCGCCGACGGCCGAAATCGAGGTCGGTGATGCAGGGCAACGACACGCAACCCTTATGGAAGGCACGGAGTTCGCCGGCATCCGGCTGGCCAAAGTCGGGGCGCAATCCGTGCTGTTGACCGATGGCGACCACTGGCAAGTGCTGCCACGCGCGGTATCCGGAGACCAGCCGTGAACGCAGCGCTAACGCAACTTCTTACTCCCCTGGAGCGCCAGGCCATGAACCGCCTGGTGCTGGAGTCGCGCTACGTGGTCGAAGGGAATCTGGCCGGCCGCCATCGCAGCGCCCAACGCGGCATGAGCACGGAATTCGCCGACCACCGCGAGTACATGCCGGGCGACGACCCCCGTCGCATTGATTGGAAAGTGCTCGGCCGCACCGAGCGTTATTACATCCGCCGCTACCAGGACGAGACGAACCTGCGGGTCTACCTCGTGGTCGACCGTAGCGCGTCGATGAACTACGGCTCGACCGCCATCACCAAGTACCAATATGCCTGCCGGCTGGCCGCCGCACTCAGCTACGTGGTGATCAAGGGCCGTGACTCGGTCGGACTCTACGCCTACTCCGATCGCGTTGACTCCGCCATCGGCGCGCGCAACTCATTCGGCCACCTCAATAACCTGCTCAGCACGCTCGCTTCCCAGCCGCCGGCGTCAACCACCGCGACCGCCGATGCCCTGCGCCGCGTGGCCGACGACATCCACCGCCGCGCGCTGATCGTCCTGATCTCCGATCTGTTCGACGATCCGCCCGGCATCATCCGCGCCCTGGCCCACTTCCGCAAACTGCACCACGACGTCATTATCTTCCACACGCTCGACCCCAAGGAACTGGACCTCGACTTCCGGCGCGGCGGCGAGTTTGAGGACCTGGAGACGAACGAGAAGATCATGGCCGACCCGCAAGCCCTGATGGACGAGTACCGGAAGTTGCTGGGCACGTTCATCGAGGAATACCGCGGTGCGGCGGCACGCATGCAGATCGATTACCGCCTCGTGCGCACCGACCAGCCCCTCGACGGCTTTGCGCGCGCCTACCTAGAAGAACGCCGCCGGTTGTCGCGGTGAGAGGTCGAGGTTGTTCACCAACCCACGACACCGCCACCCTATCGCACGCGGGCCCAACACTCGCTGAAATGCCGCGAGAGCTCCGTTGGCAGCATCACAGATGATGCCACGGCAAAGCCGTGACGGTATCGCTGAGCTTCATGGGCCGCGGGCACCGGCAGACAACATAACCGGTTCTAGCGCGCGGATGATCGCGGAGAAACGATGTCAGATGGGAAAGGTCTCGAAGCGACGGTTTGTCAGTCCACTTCACTTCGATGGGAATGACACGGTCGTCCACCTCGACGATAAAATCGACTTCCGCCCCGTCTTTGGTCCGGAAGTGATGCAGTTGCCCTTCGCCGCGGTACTGCAAGCGCTTCCAGATTTCGATGCCGACCCATTGTTCGAAAAACCGCCCGGGATCCGCGCGGACCACGTTCCGGTCAGGGACCAGCCCGGCGGCCGCATGACGGATGCCGAGGTCGAAAAAAAAGAACCGCGGCGTGGAAAGCAAGTTCTTGCGGGGGCTCTTCGAGTAGGCCGGGACACGAAATCCGACGAACATGTCTTCCAGGAGTTGGTAGTGGGCCTTGACGGTTGGCAGAGAAACGCCGGCTTCGCGCGAGATGGCCGCGAAGTTCACGATCTGTCCCGCTTCGTGGGCCGCAAGGCGCAAAAAATTGACGAACGCGCCCCAGTCTTTGACCAGCGCTTCCCGCCGGATCTCCTCTTCGAGATGAACCTCGACGAACGCCTTGAGGACCGGCCGACGGTCCTCTTCGGGCAATAGCGCGATGCCCGGCAAGTCACCGAAGGCCAATCGCTCCTCGATATCGGCCGCGGGGAACGCAGCCGGAAACATTGTCTTGGATCCCAGCGCAATCAGCGGTGACCGCGGAGCGGAACGGCTCCATGCCGGCGCCGGTCGCTCGGGCAGAATCAGCGGGAACAGTCGGTGCAGCAGGCAACGGCCCGGCAGAAGATTGGCGCCAGCCTTGCGCAGCTTGCGGGCTGAACTGCCGCACAGGACGAACCGCCATCGCGAGCGGTCCTGATCGTAAAGCACCTGCACCGCATCAAAGATGGAAGGCACGGCCTGCGCCTCATCTACGAAGACGACGTGCGGTTTATCAGAATCGGGCAGGGCCTCGCATTCCTGGCGGAACGATCCCGGATTGGCGAGATGGCGAGTGCGTTCCTCCGGATCGGCAAGGTTGTAGTGAAGCGCTGGACTTGGCAAGAGTTCGGTCAGCAGGGTTGTCTTGCCCGTCTGCCGCGCGCCAAACAGAATGTGCACGAACGGTTTGGCAAGTTGCGTCCGCAACGAATGCTCAATCCATCGCTTGTTCATTCACGCTTTATATTCCTCGTCATTATATAAAGTCAATATTGAATGGTCTTCCGCCCTCTTCGTGTTCTTCGTGCCCTTCGCGGTGAGTCCGACTGACGAGTTCAGGCTCAGCAACCTATCTTGGGGATCGTCTTCCGGTGTTGGCCGCGAACCCGGCAAGTTTCCTCCTTGGTCATCCCATCCAGCCGCTCTCCCAGTACCGTCAGAAACGAGCCTCGTGCGCTTTGCGGTGGGCTTTACGCTTGGGGTTAGCCGGGGGCGTGCGCTCCCACTCGCGCTCCGCGGCATTGAACTCGTCAGCCAGTCGTTGAACGGCCTGTTGGCTTGTGGGCAGGTTGGGATAGTGCCGCGTCGTGAAGGGGCCGCGCATCATCGTTTCTCCGACGGCGTTCTCCGACTTCCGTAAGCGGCCCGCCCCTCGCGCAGCACCTTGGCGCAGTAGGAATTGAGGCTGACTCCCTCGCGCAAGGCATGGATCGCCAACTCCCGGTGGAGGTCTTTACCCACGCGAACCACGAACTTGCCCGAGTAGTCCCTGCCCGCAGTGGCAGGCGGCAACGGTATGCCGTCTTGCGCGTGAATCGCGATCCATTCCTTCACAGCCTGGCAAAGCTCCGTGTAAACCTTCGCCTCGTCGTCGCCGTGGACGCCGCCCAGCATCAACCCCGGACATGTGCCGACATAGCAGCCGTCCTCGCCGGACCATTCGACAATCTTGAGGTAGCGATCGCTGGCTTTCATGTCTCTGACCTTTCGAGGCATATAGTACCATTCTGATACCACCACGCCAACCCGCCGACGGATCGGCGAACACGGACTGGACGCCTAACGCGCTCGGTCTTCCCGGACGGTCTTGCCTTGATCGGACGAGTTACCGGCTCTGTCGACGTACTGGTAGCCGATGGGCTCGGAATGAACAGTGCCCATCTCCTGCATGGCGTCGAAGAGCGTGCCGATAGCCTTGCCGTGAGAGGCAACTTCCCGTTCAAGTTACCGCAGACGCTTGGTCAATCTGGTCGGCGAGAGCAGGAACTCCCGGAGCCGAACGAAGGCGCGGATGATGGCGATATTGACCTCGATCGCTCGGGGGCTGTTCAGGACGCTGGACAGCATGGCGACGCCCTGTTCGGTGAAGGCCATCGGAGCGTGGCGCAAGCCCATGCGGTCAGCTTTGGAGGTCACAAAGTGTGACCTCCATTGGATCAACTCATCCACGGACAACTCGAGCATGAAGTCCGTGGGGAACCGAGGCCGATTGCGCTTGACCGCCTGCTTAAGCGCCTTGGTGGGTACCCCGTAGAGGCGAGCCAGGTCTCTGTCCAACATCACCTTCTCTCCCCGGAAGACGTAGATGGCCGCGGCGATGCGCTCGAAAGGAATAGCGACGGTCTCATCGGTCATGGTGCGATCCCCTGGATAGAGTGGAGGTCGGCGCCTTCCTTTGCCGCAGCGGCGTATTTCTTGCCAAGGCCGGTGGCAATGCTGCGCGGGACGGCGCTCATCCGCATCAGTACGACGGGTGCGGTTTTGACGCCCGTCTTCGCGAGACCGCTACGCCGGGGCACGCCGTGGTAGAGCATCGTGTGGAGGTTGTTGATGACGCGCTTCTGGTCTTGCGGCCGGTTGTCGAAGTCCAGGCTGGAGGTGCCCAGGCGGCTCATGGCCGACAATCCCCATGTCCCGGCGTTCGCCATCGTCTGGCTCTGCGTCCAACATAAAGCGTATTTACTGCTTATTTCAGCGGCCTACAAGGGAGAAGAAGAACGCAACTAAGGCTGAGTTCAGAAAACCCTAACGGATTGGTTGAGCCGGTACAACTGCAAGACGCCGTTGGCATGCCGAATGGGGCAGCCACGGCTTTGACGTAGCCGGAGTTTTTCTTCACGCTGCCGCAGACGCATGCTATTCTGAAGACAGTCAAGACAGTGGAGATACGCCTAATGAGTCCGGTGAAAGAACAGGTCATGAGCATGGTCCGAGAGTTGCCCGAAGACGTGACACTCGACGACATCATGGCCGAAATCTACTTCAAGGCCCAGATTGACGAGGGCCTGAGGGAACTGGACGAGGGCAAGGGTATCCCCCACGAAGACGTCGAAAAGCGAATGTCGCGATGGCTTGTCGAGTGATCTGGTCCCCGCGCGCCGCCTCCCACTTGGAGGAGATCTGCGCCTACATCGCGCAGGACTCCCCGGTATATGCGCGCATCTTTGCGCGGCGGGTGGTGTCCGTCGTTCGAGATATTCCGCGCTTTCCCAAGGCCGGTCGAATGGTCCCCGAATACGGTAATCAGGATCTTCGCGAAAGGCTCCATGCCGGTTACCGGATTGTCTACCGCGTTAAGCCAGACATCATAGAGATCGCGGCCATCTGCCATGGCGCGCGGCTCATGAGGAATGTAATGCCGACCGAGTAGCGGTCATGGCCCTCGGCTTTGTCAGGACGGGCGTACCCTCGCCACCAAGTCGTAGCCCTCCGCAACGGTGTAGCGCACGCGCAGGTAGTCGCCAGCCTTGGTCGCGGCCGGGCAGTGGGTCACACGCGTCACGCCGTCCACCTCAGGCGCCTGGCCGGCCGAACGCGCGAGCCACATTCCATCTTCCAACGGCCGGATCAGGAGCACATCCTCAACCTGCCCCACGCGCGCGGCCAGCCGGCGGCGCACGATGGTCTGCTGCACGCGCATCAGCCGGGCGCGCCGCTGCCGCGCCAGGGCCGGCGTCACCTCCCGGGGCAGATCGTGGGCTTCGGTGTTCTCCTCACGCGAATAAACAAACGCGCCGAGGTGATCGAATTCCGCCTCCCGCACGAACGCCAGCAGCGACTCGAACCGCACCGCCGTTTCGCCCGGGAATCCTACCAGGCAGGTCGTCCGCAGCGTCACGCCGGGCAGGGCGGCCCGGACGCGGCCGGGCAGTTCGCGCACCGCCCGGGCCCCGCCCGCCCGCCGCATGGCCCGAAGCACGTCCGGGTGACTGTGCTGGATCGGGATATCCAGGTAACGGCACACATGCCGGCTTTCGGCCATGGCCTCCAGCAAGGCGGCGTCAAGATGCGCGGGATGACCGTAAAGAAGACGGATCCAGAAACGACCGCCCAGCCGGTCCAGTTCACGAATCAAGGCCGCCGTCGTTGACCGCCCCCCGAGATCGCTGCCGTACCGCGTGGTGTCCTGCGAAATCAGGTTCAGTTCGCGGATTCCCCCGGCCAGCAGGCCCTCGGCCTCGCGGACAATGTCGGGGATGCGGCGCGAGCGATACCGGCCGCGGATGCCGGGAATGGCGCAAAACGCGCACCGGTGATTGCAACCCTCGGCGATCTTGAGGTAGGCGAAGGGACCGCCGGTCAGGACGAGACGGCGGGCCGACGGACTGAACACCCGGCGCGACACGCCCGACACGCGCAGGATGCCGTGCTCGCCGCGCTCCACGCGCTTGACGAGGCGGGCGATTTCATCGAGCTGATCGAGGCCGAGAAAGGCATCGACCTCGGGCAGCGACGCCCGCAGGCTCTGGCGGTAGCGCTGGGTCAGGCAGCCGGCCACGATCACGGCCCGGCATAGGCCGGCTTCCTTGCGGGCACACGCCCGCAGGATGGCGTCTATCGACTCCTCCTTGGCATCGCCAATGAACCCGCACGTGTTGACGAGAATGACATCGGCCTCTTCGGGCGAGCGCGCGAGGGTGAGCCCCGCCGTGCGCAGCACACCGGCCATGTGCTCGGAGTCGACCAGATTCTTGGCGCAACCGAGGCTGACGAAACCGACCGAATAGGCCATGCAACACCGTTACGGCAATCGGGGCTTCAGGTAGGAAGGCGGCGGTTCCGAGGCCAGCCGCAGGGGAACGGGCGCCCGGACGGGCGCAACCGTGGTGGCCACCGGCATCCGACGGCCTCGCGGCACCAGGCGGCCGATCCCGTAAACGACAAGAATGACGACCAGAACGGCGGCAGCAATGGCAGCGTAGCGAAGCAGGCGCGCCCCTGAAATGCCGGAGGGCATGGTACGGTAAGGCCTGCCACGACGGTGGCCCGTGAAACGACGCCAAGCAGCCTGGACATGGGCGACCACCACCGCCAGGCGCAGGAGTCCTTCCCGAAGCGTCTGTCCGAAATCGTCAGCCAACGCCCGCCAGTCGATGCTGGGTCGCTTCTTTGCGAGTTCGGCGGACGGCATGGTGGGCAGCGGCGCATGCTCCGGCGCGGGCGGCGGTTGATAGTCGGACTGCAACGAGGGCCGGACAACCCGGGCATAATGGATCAGGTACTCACGGACCAGGGGTTCCGGGTCCAGGCCCACGCATTCGGCGTAGAGTTTGATAAATCCCTTGCCATAAAGCGGGACGGCGATCCGGCTGAAGTCGTTGCGCTCGATGGAGTCGACCATATGAACCTTCATGCGAGTGGCCTCGGCCACGTCGTTCTGGCTCATCTTCAGGTGCTCGCGTGCCATGCGGAGCGTATCACCCAACGTGAACAACTCGTTCATGTCTGCCCATTCTCCTCGCCCGCGGTCCCGGCCGGCACTTCGCCATCCAGGTCCATCAGGATTTCACGCGGGTCGGACCCGCGCGCCGGCCCGACGACGCCGCGCTCCTCCAGAACATCCATCACCCTAGCCGCGCGGGTATAGCCGATGCGCAGGCGGCGCTGCAACGACGAGGTGGATGCGCGCCGCGTCTCGCGGATGATCTGGACCGACATCTCGATCAGCTCCTCGTCGTTATCATCTTCGGCGCCGCCCCCCGCCATCATGTCGTCAATGCTGGGCGCGGGCCCGGCCGCCGCGGCCGGGGCGGCACCTGGCCGCGGAGCGACCGCCTTGGGCGCCACCGCCGGCTCGGCTGGCTCAAGCGGCTTGGGAACCTGGGCTTTGATGAAATCGACGACCCGGTGAATGTCCTCGTCGGTCGTCAGCGCGCCCTGGGCGCGGATCAACTTGCTGCTGCCCGGCGGCAGGAAGAGCATGTCGCCGCGGCCGAGCAGTTTGTCGGCCCCGCTCGCGTCCAGGATGATGCGGCTGTCGTTCTTCTGCGCGACCTGGAAGGCGATGCGCGCCGGGAAGTTCGCCTTGATCGTGCCGGTAATGACATTCACCGACGGCCGCTGGGTGGCGATAATCATGTGAATGCCGACGGCACGCGAGAGTTGGGCGAGCCGGGCAATGTAGCTTTCAATTTCGGCACCCGCTGTCAACATCAGGTCGGCTAATTCGTCGATGACAATCACGATGTAGGGCAACCGTTCGGGAATGCGCGTCGCGGGATCTTCGCCGCCCGCCCCGAACAGGTCCTGCTGCTTCTCGACCGGGCGCTGGTTGAAACTCTTGATGTTGCGGACGCCCGCCTTGGCCATGATCTTGTAGCGCTTCTCCATCTCGGTAATGGCCCAGCGCAGGCCGCCCACTACGCGCTTGGCATCCGTGATGACCTCGTTGCGGGCGCCCAGGATGTGCGGCAGATAGTTGTAGTTCGAGAACTCCACGATCTTGGGATCGATCAGCACGAGATTGAGCTGGGAAGGCGTGCGCGACATGAGCAGGCCCGCCAGGATCGTGTTCATGCAGACCGTCTTACCCGAGCCCGTGGCACCGGCGATCAGCAGGTGCGGCATCGTGGCAAGGTCGGCGACCAGATCGTTGCCGCCCACGTCCTTGCCGAGGACGATCGGCACTTCGAACTTGGACGGATTCCAGATCGGTCCCTCCAGAATCTCGCGGAGATAAACGGCGCTTGTCGCGACATTCGGCACTTCAACGCCGACCGTGCCTTTGCCGGGAATCGGCGCCTGCACGCGAACGCTCGTGGCCTTGAGCGACAGGGCTAGATTGTTGCTGAGGTTGGCGATCCGCTCGACCTTGACGCCCGCGGCGGGCACCAGTTCGTAGCGCGTGACCACGGGGCCGGACTCGAAGCTCTTGAGCTCGGTCTCGATGCCAAACTCGGCCAACGTTTGCACGATGATGCGGCCCGTGGTGTCCGTGTCGCCACGAATAACGCGTTCCGCCGCCGGTGGAACTTCCGTCAGGATCGAAGTCGGCGGAAGCTTGTAGTCGCCCTCGGCGGGAAGCGAGGCGGGTGTGGCGGATTGCGGCAGGACGGCCCGTGGCGCAGACTGGACCGGGCGAACCACAGCGGCTTTGGCCGGCTTAGCCACCTTTTCCGATATCTCTGGAACCGCCGGCGCATCGATGGGCAGCGGGGACTCGTCAGGCTCGGCATCGGTTTCCTCAGGAACCGGCGGGATCTCTTTTTCGCGCGGCTTCGCCCCGGATGGGCGGGCCGTCAGCGTGGCACGGCTGGCGGTCTTGACTGGTGCGGACTCCTCGGCATCCGGAGCGTCCGTCACCACGACGAATTCCTTCTGCTTGGGCGCGCGCTCGTCCTGTTCGGTCTGGGCCACGACACGCTCAATCCGTTCCCGTTTCCACTCCTGGATGGCGGGCTTGCGCTTCTGGACTTCCGCGGCTTCGGCTTCGGGCCGATTCAGGCGTTCGTGTGCGCCCGCGACGAGACCAGCCAATCGGCTGCATTCACGCCGGATGGCGTCCCACCCGAAGAACAGAATGCCGGATGCCAGCGTAATCGATGTCATCAGGATACCGGCCCCCAGCCCGCCCAACAAATGAACCGACAACACGTACGTGAGAATCTGCGCAGGTATGCCGCCCGGGGCGTCAATATTCAGCGCCGCCCGGGGCGCGTGGAACCAGTCGGCTCGTAGTTGGACCAGGCAGGACAGCGACAGCATGAACAACGCGGCCCACAGGAGTTTGGCGCGGACATGTTCAACGCCCCGGAAGATCAGCACGATGCCGAACCCCAGAAGCCAGATCGGCAGCAGGTAGGCGCCCACGCCCAAGGTCATGAACAACACAAACGACACCCAAGCCCCGACCGGCCCGATGAAATTGGCAGGCGGGCTGTTCGGCGGCATGCTCAGCAAGCCGACGTCGCGCCAGTCGTACGAGACGAGGCTCAGGAACAGAATCGCACACGCGCCAAGCACCAGAATGCTCAAGGCTTCCCGCTTGCCGGTGCTCATCTTTGGGCTGGGAGGGCTCGTAGCCATGCGCGCGTGCCTTTCGTGCTTCCTAGCGCTCGGGTGCCACGTCCTCGACCCCGGTCGCGCCGGCAGCCTTGCGGCAGCGTGCCACCAGTTCGCGACTCGACGCGGCGTTGGTCACTCCCGCCATCAGGCTGAGTCTCAACGCGCTCTGCGCCGAGCGTAAGGCGCGGTCGAATTGTCCGTTGGCATAGTAGGCTTCGGCTAGAGTGTTCCAGACCGAGTAATCGGAAGGCACGTCAAGGACCGCGTCCCGGGCCAACTTGATCGCCATCTGGGGGTTCCTGACAGCGGGGTCCTTGGACTTTACGTAGACCCACGCCAGGTTGTTCTTGACCATCGGGCTCTCGGGGCGCTGCTGCTGGAGCGCCTGCAGCAGCGGCAGGGCTTCGGCAAACTTCTCGAGTTGAATGTAGGCGGCAGCCAGGCCGAACATGGCCTCCTGGCTGGTCGGTTCCAACTTGAGCGCCTTTTCGAACAGCGCCGCCGCTTCGACCCACTTCTGATCCTGCAGGTCCTGACGTCCGCTGGTAAGCAGGTCGCCCACTTCGCCGGCCGGCTTGGCCGCCGCCGCAGCCACCTGGGCCGGCGGCGCGGCCACTTGGACTGGCGGCGCGGCCGTCCCCTGGGCTCCAGCCACTCCCGCCGCCAACACCAACACCACCATTCCCATCCAAATCTGTCTCATGGTTGCCCTCGCTTATTTCGTGCTCAACGTGACGCGTACGGTATCCGGATTGGCGCGCGCGCCCGCCGTCCCGGCATGGATCCGCACCGGCACCATATGGGTGCCGGGCGCACTCAGGCCCGTGCAATCGGCAAACACCCGTAACCGGGCGGTTTCCAACGACGCCAATTCGTTCGACCGGCCGGTTACGACCACATCCACCGTCGCCGGTTCAATATCTATCGTTACGCCCTGCCCCGGGTCAACCACAGCCTTAACCGGGACGGCCTTCAATTCCCTGCCGCCGGTTTGCGAGGCCAGGGTCACCTTGACCTGCACTTCGTCCGGCTGCATGGTCGCCACCCAGTTGTCGCCGGGCGCCTGCAGCGCGGTCCGATGCAGAAACGACTCCACCCGTCCATCGACGTCGACGGGCTGGGTGTAAACGTAGTCGGTTGTGCGCAGCCGGGCCGCGGGACCGCGCAAGAGCACGGTCGCGGGGTCGGGCGTGGCGCTTTCCACGGTCCCGAGCAAAGGGGATCCCGTCGTGCGGACCCGGACCGGCAGACGTTTCTCGTCCTGATGATCCAGCGCCACATGGATTCGCGTGGGATGGACGGCCACCGCACGCGCGCCGCGCACGCCATGGACCATGCCCGGCGTGATCTCGATTTCCGTCGACAGGGCGGCGCCGGCGGAGCTCAACTCGACGATCGCCTGGATGCGGTGGGGGTCTAGGCGCTGAATATCTTCCTGCGATCCGCGCACGGTCACATCCACGGACGACGCCGATTGATTCAGGATCGCCATGCCTTCCTGGGCCCTTATCTGGAGCCGGATGTCGGGGATCACGACCTCCAGGCTGATCGCGTCGCGAATCATGAGCCAACTGAGCGCCGCCATCAGCAACGATAGCAGCTTGAGACCCTTGTTGTGCAGCAGAAGCCGCCGCACCCAGTCAAGCTTAGCTCCCACGCGGCACCTCCGTTCCCCGTTCATCGTCGCGGCGGGCCATCGAGTTCAAACTGAGGTCCAAATGCTGGCGGGCCCGGCTCCACCGGCCGGCCACGGCCTGGTCGCGGGACAGGACGGCTCCCAGGAAGCGCCTCAGCCGGTCCTCGTCGAAGTCCCGGCTCAGGCGGCCTCGGGAGCTTACCGATATGGTGCCGGTTTCTTCCGATACGACGATCGCGAGGGCGTCGGTTTCCTCGGTCAGGCCCATGGCCGCCCGGTGCCGCGTCCCGAGACCGCGGCTGAGTTCCGGGCGCTGGCACAACGGGAACAGACAACCGGCCGCCACGATCCGGTTGCCGCTGATGATCACACCCCCGTCGTGCAGCGGCGTGTGCGGGAAGAAAACGCTGGCGAGCAGTTCGGTGTTCACGCGGGCGTCAATCTTCACCCCGGTGTCCTGGATCGCCTTGGTCGTCATGGTGCGTTCGATCGCGATCAATGCGCCGATGCGGCGCTCGGCCAACAGCAGGACGGCCTCCACGATGCTGTCGACGATACTGCGCGACTCAGCCGGCGGCGTGAACAGCGGCTGGCTCCCGAGTTCCGCCAGGGCGCGCCGGATTTCGGGCTGAAAAATAACTAGGAGGGCGACCGCCAGGTACACGGAAAACCGCCGCAGCAGCCAGTTCAGGGCGTCGATGTGCAGGAGACGCGTGAGCCCGATCAGAACGATCAACAGGATCACAAGCCCGACGGAGACCTGCACGCTTCGCGATTCGCGAAAAAACGTGAACAGGAAGTAGAACCCGCACGCCAGCACCAGGATTTCCACGGAGCCACTGACGCCAGGCCATACGATCTGATTAAGCCAACTCATCCCGCTGCCTCCCGCAGCGCCGTCACAACCCGGACGGCATCCCTCGATTCACGCACATCATGAACCCGCAAGACGTGCGCTCCACCCCAAACAGCCACCGCCAGACCCGCCAGGCTTCCGGCCAGGCGGTCGCCGACGTCCCGATCCGTAAGCTTGCCAAGAAAACCCTTCCGTGACAACCCGATCACAACCGGCCGGCCCAAAGCCGCCAGGCGATCGAGCCGCGCCACCAACTGCAGATTATGGTCCAGCGTCTTCCCGAACCCGATGCCCGGATCAACGGCGAGCGCGGCCGGCGCGAGGCCTGCGTGCTCCAGCGCCGCGACGCGATCGCGCAAGTACTGGGCGATTTCCGTCGCCGCATCGCCGTACGCGGGGCTTTGCTGCATGGTCGCCGGGTCGCCCCGCATGTGCATCAGCACGGCACCCGCCCCGTGGCGCCGCACGACCTCCGGCATGGCCGGATCGCCCGCAAGCGCGGTCACATCGTTCACGATCGCGGCCCCGGCGGCCAGCGCGCAGTCAGCCACCACGGCCTTGCGCGTATCGATCGAGATCAACGGCGGTTCGCCGGCCCAATCGGCAAACGCGCGCGCCAGGGCCTCGACCACGGGCACCACGCGGGCCAGTTCCTCCTCCACGGCGACGGCGGACGACCCGGGCCGGGTCGACTCCCCGCCCACGTCAATAATGGCGGCCCCGTCGCGTGCCATGTCGAGCCCGTGCCGGACGGCCGCGTCGATCTGCTGGAACCGGCCCCCGTCGGAGAACGAATCCGGCGTCACGTTGAGGATGCCCATGAGGCGCGGGCAGCCGCCCAGCGTGAGCGTACGCTCCCGGCAGTGCCAGACAAGAGCTGCTGTGCCCGCCATGCTGCCCCCGGCCGCCTGCATCAAGCGCTGGCCGGCGATCCGGCCGTGGGCGGCGACACGACGGGCGAGGGTTCGGCAGCGGCGACCCCGGCCGCCAGCGTGCGTTCCTCCTCGGAACGAATGCGCCCGAACTTGAGCAGGTCCTCCGCGTCACGCCCATCCAGCGTCTCGCGCTCCAGCAGGAGCTTGGCAATCATGTCGATTTGTTCGATGTGCGATTCCAGGAGTTGGCGGGCCCGCGCGTGGCTCTCGCGCAGCAGGGCGCTGACTTCGGCATCGATCTTCCGGGCCGTATCTTCGCTGAAGTCCTGGTTCCGCGACACCTCACGGCCGAGAAACATGAGTTCCTCGTGCGCGCCAAAGGTCTGCGGACCCAGATCGGCGCTCATGCCCCAGTCGCAGACCATCAAGCGCGCCAGGCGCGTGGCCTGCTTGAGGTCGCTGCTGGCGCCCGACGTGATGTCGCCAAAAACAATTTCCTCGGCGGCGCGGCCGCCCATCATCATGGTCAGGATGCCCTTCAGCTTGCGCTTGCCCTCCATGTAGCGATCCTTTTCAGGAAGCTGCATGGTCGCGCCCAGATAGGCGGTGCCGCGCGGGATGATCGTGATCTTGTGCAGCGGCTCGCTATCCTCGACCAGCAAAGTCACGAGGGCGTGGCCGGTTTCGTGGTAGGCGGTGATTCGCTTCTCCTTCTCGTCCAGCACGCGACTGCGGCGTTCGCGGCCCCAGCGGACCTTATCGCGGGCTTCCTCCAGGTCCGACATGTCCACGGCCTCTTTGCCGCCCCGGGCCGCCAGCAGGGCTGCCTCGTTCATCAAATTGGCCAGATCCGCGCCTGAGAAGCCCGGCGTTCCGCGCGCCAGGCGGCGCAGTTCCACGGCTTTGTCCAACACGATGCCGCGGGCGTGGATCTTCATGATCTGTTCCCGGCCATCCACGGTCGGCAGGTCGATCACGACCTGGCGGTCGAACCGTCCCGGGCGCTGCAGCGCCGGGTCGAGAACGTCCGGGCGGTTGGTAGCGGCCACGATGATCACGCCTTCCTGCGTGTCGAAGCCATCCATCTCCACCAGAAGCGCATTGAGCGTCTGTTCGCGCTCGTCGTGGCCGCCGCCGATACCCGTGAACCGGCTCCGGCCGACCGCGTCGATCTCGTCAATGAAGATGATGCAGGGCGCGCTCCGCTTGCCCTGCTCGAACATATCGCGAACGCGCGAGGCACCCACGCCCACGAACATCTCGACGAAATCCGAACCGCTGATGCTGAAGAACGGCACATCCGCCTCGCCGGCGATCGCCTTGGCGAGCAGGGTCTTGCCCGTTCCCGGGGGCCCCATCAACATCACGCCCTTCGGGATATGGCCGCCCAGTTTCTGGAACTTCTTGGGATCCTTGAGGAAATCGATGATCTCCTGGACCTCCTCCTTGGCTTCCTCGCACCCGGCGATATCCTTGAAGGTCACCTTGTTCTTGTCGCGCGCCATCATTTTGGCCCGGCTCTTGCCGAAGCTGAGCGCGCCGTGCCCCACGGCCTTCATCTGGCGCGTGAACAGGAAATAAAGCAGCCCGAGCAGCAGCAGGACCGGCAGGGCCCCCGACACGATTTGCCAGAAATAGGGGCTCTGCCGCTTGAAGCCGAACTTGACGCCATTCGCCTTCAACCAGTCGGGCAGGGCGTCGCGGACCATGACGTCCACCTTGAAGCGCTGGGGCTTCCCGGTGCGCGGATCAAGCTTCTTGAGCGTGCCGGTAATGTACTGGTTGCCGGAGATCTCCTCGTTGATCGTGCACTCGGGCACCTGGTGAGTCTCGACAAGTTGAACGAAGGTCGGGTTGTACTCATATTCGGGCACAGTTTCCTGGTCGCGCAGGTAGAGCTGGTAGGTCACCAGCATCAGGGCGAAGACGACGAACCAGATCAAGAGGCCGCGCGGATTCAGGCGGGGGGCCTGAGCTTCGAGCGGCTTCTTCCGGGACGGCGGTGCCGGGTCACGTTTATCAGTCGGCGTTTCCATACGATCCTCTCACGGCCGGCGGCTATCCGGCACAATCCAGCAAAACGCAGCATGATAGGGAAACGGCGCGCGTTCCGCAAATATATTGCCCAGCCGTCCCAGAGCGTGGCACCGAGGCACGAATTGCTTTCAGTCAATGTTGCGACTATAGTTAGCCGAATTTCCGGCCGATAGTGGATCATGACCGACGCATAATCCACGGGTACGGAGTCTATCTTATGGTCACAACCGTATCCCCGCTTCGCCCCCGTGTCGCGCACCTTATCCATGCGGACGCAGCCGGCGGCGGCCCCCAGATTCTGCTCGACCATCTTGCTCACACACGCGATCGTTTCACATTGAGCGCAATATACGGGGGCAACGGACGCGTCGCGGCGGCTTGTGAGGTGGGGGGTATACCGCACCACAAGCTCCCTCTGGACCGGCCCTGGAAATGGCTGGCGGGACTTCCGATGCTGGTCCACTTGCTCGTGCGCGACAAACCTGACCTGTTGGTGCTGCACGGCCAATGGGGCGCGACGATCGGCGGCGTCGCCGGGCGCCTCGCCGGTGTCAAGACGATCGTCTACCTCACCGTGTGGCCGGCCTTCTACGGGGCCACCGACGCGTACCGGGCGGCACGCAACGACTGCTGCGAACGCCTTGCCTGCCGGCTGGCACACCGTGTGGTCACCTTGAGCGCAGGCAACTACTACCAGTATCTGATCCGCGGCATGGTCCGGCCCGGATGTTTCGTCCAGTTGTCCCACGGCATCGATCTGGCACGTGTTCCGACGACCGACGACACCGCTGCGGTCCGCCGCAGTCTCGGTGGCGGTCCGGCCGCGTGCCATGTCATCAGCGTCGGCCGCCTGGTTGCGCAAAAACGCGTTGACTGGCTGCTCCAGAGTTGGAAACGGGTACAGGCTGCTGAACCCTCAGCCCGATTGTGGATCGTGGGTAGCGGCGACGAGGAGACCAGTTTGAAGCGGCTGACTCACGACTTAGGCATCGAAAGCACGTGTTCATTTCTCGGCAACCGGCCAAACGGGATTACGTATCTGGCCGCCGCCGACATCGTCGCCATGACCTCGCTGTTCGAGGCGCCCGGCTGCGTGCCCCTGGAGGCCTTGGCCTGCGGCCGGCCGATCGTGGCCAGTCGCGTTGACGGGATCATGGATTCCGTCGAAGATGGCACGACGGGGTTCCTGGTTCCCCCGGGCAATAGTGAACGGTTTGCCGACCGACTGCTGGAGCTGATCCGCAATCCGGCCCTGCGCCAACGCATGGGGCAGGCCAGCCGGGACGCCGTGCAACAGTTTGCCATGCCGGACGTCATGGCTCGCTTTGTCACCGTGATGAGCCAGTGGCACGCGGAGCGCAACCGTCGCCCTGAATCTCTGGCCCCATGAACGCGTCCACGACCGTCGCTTTCCGCAAAATCCTCGGCTCTGCCGTGGCTTGGGGATTCGCTTTTACGGCGATTCGCGGACTCGGTTTCTTGCTCGTCATGGCCTATGCGTTACGCACGCTGCCAAGTTCCGACATTGGCGTATGGTATGTAATGCTGAATATCGCGGGACTGGCGATGATTGTGGAGTTCGGCTTCGCGGCCACGATCAGCCGACACGCCAGCTACTACTCCGGCGGAGCGACTGACGTGCCGCGGCAGGGACTCTCGGTGACCCTTGCGGAAGGGGGCCCGAACCGGGCCGCATTGGCCGGGCTTCTGCAGATGGCCCGCCGTCTGTATCTTGTGTTCGGAATCGCGGTCGGTATCGTCATGCTGGTCGTGTGGGCGTGTTGGATTCGGTTTGGCAACGGCGGTGCGGGCGTGACCCATGTTACGACGCTCCGTTTTCTCCTGCTAGCTGCCGGGTCGACCTTTAACATGACGGGGATGTTCTGGACGGCCGTCCTCTTCGGACTGAATCGCGTCCGATTTCACAATCAAATTCAAATCGCGGGACTCGTGGTGGATTATCTGGCCGTGCTGGGCGGTCTCTTGGCCGGCTGGGGAATCACAGCGCTCATCATCGGGCAGTTGCTGGTGGCGTTCATTCCCCGAATGGCCGCTCGGCGCCATGTGCTGGCTCTGATCGGCCCGGTGCCGGCCGATGCGCGAGTGACCATCGCGTGGCGCGACCTCTGGCCGACCACATGGCGATCCGGCGCCGTCACGTTGTGTTCTTACATTTACCTTCAGGGTACAACGTTCATGTGCTCGCTGTTCACTGATCTGCGCACGACCGCCAGTTACGGCCTGATCCTCCAGATGGCCCTGATGTTGCACAGCCTGTCGGCGATGTGGGTGTGGGTGAAACACCCCCAAATCGGTGCTCTGCGCGTTCAATCTCGGCTGCCCGATGTCGTCCGGTTGTTGTGCAGGCGCATTCCCTTGTCGATGGCAACCTTTGTGGCGGGTGCGACGGTCCTGATCCTGCTTGCTCCACTGCTGCTGGGGTGGTTGAAATCCAACACGTCGCCGCTCCCCAACCTGCAAATGGCGGCCTTGTTCAGCCTCGTAGGACTCGACCTTTTCTTGGGGCACCACTCCGCCATTCTGCAGACTGGCAATGAGGTTCCCCAACTGCCAGCCTTCGCGGCCAGCGCGGTGCTAACGATCCTGTTCGCGTGGCCGCTGGGACGTCTGTTCCACGTCTGGGGAGTGCTCGCGGCACCATTTGCCGCGCAACTCGTCTGGAGCTACTGGTGGACCCCCTGGCACTGCTGGAAACAACTCTTGCGGTCGGCGGCCGGACCCGCGCCCCGCGGTGCGGCATAGGGAGATGCAGGTATGAATCTTCGGCAATCGATGGCGGCGGAACGGCTGAAGCTGGCGATCCGCCTGCTCGAGTCCCGTTACACGCCATTCACACGGACACTTGCCATTGATGACCGCCGGCTCAAGGTCGCGCGGTCGTTCTGGTGGGACGATACCCTGCCCGCCCTGTTCGCCAAGGAAATCGAACCGTACTGGCAGGCGTTGTCGAGACGCACATTTCAGACCGTGCTTGATATTGGCGCGGCGACAGGACAGTTCACGCTCTCGGTATGTGTTCGCATACCCACGGCCACCGTGGTGGCCTTCGAACCGTCGCGCCGCCAGGCCGAATTGCTGCGCCGTAATGTCGGCATGAACGGCTTCAGTTCGCGGGTGCGCATTGAGCATCTCGCTTTGTGGAATCGCACGGACGACATGATCTTCCGGTCGAATGGCTCGATCAGCGCGCTCCGCGACGCCGGGGACCATCTAACGGGCCTCCCGTTCGCCGAGAGGGTCCGTGCCGAGCCGCTGGACGCGTGGAAGCGCCGTACCGCCACCGACCGCGTCGACTTGGTTAAGATGGATATTGAAGGAGCCGAGATCGAGGCACTGGAGGGAGCGGTTGACCTGCTCCGCGACGACCGTCCCGAACTCTTGGTTCAGGCGTATCACATCCGTAACGGTGAGCGAACGTTTGCCGCGTGTCAGTCCCGGTTGAGTCGCCTCGGTTACACATGCAGTGAAATTGGCCTCGGGAGCGGTCTTCTGCACGCGGTGCCGGCGACCACGGGGGCCGCCTCACGGCGGATCCCTGGTGTTTGACGCATGCCCTGCATGAAAGCCCTCCTGATACGGTTGGACCACGTGGGCGACGTCTTTCTCTGCACGCCGCTGTTGAGAGCCTTGTCGCAGGCGGGGTACCGCACGGAACTCATGGTTCCAGAGGCGGCGGCTCAGCTCTTCGACGGGAATCCTCATGTAGCGGCGATCCACGACCTCCGGCAGATCAGTCCACAATTCCCGTACGGCTGGGGCACACTAAGCCGTTGGCTTCGGCGGGGCGGATTCGATGTTCTGATCCTGCCCTATGCCCGCCAGCCCGCGTTGCTGTGGGCCTCCTTCTTCTCCGGGATTCCCACACGAATGGCTATGTGGTCCGGCATCTGGGGCCGGTTGACGTTACATCACTGCCTGCGCTCCGGGCTGCCCGGCCGGTTGCGTCCTTTTGCCGACATCCTGCTCGACTGTGCCCGGCGCCTGGGTATCCCGCCCGGCACGACGCGGCCGGAGCTTTACCTGCCGACGGCGGTGTGCGATGCGATGGCGCGGCAAGTTGTCGCGCGCACCGGAGGACGGCGCCTCGTCGGGATCCATCCCGGATGCGGCGGGAGTTCCTGCAACCTGCCGCCAGCAGAGTACGGCCGCCTCGCGGCCCTGCTGCTGCAGCATCGGGACGTTACACTGGCGGCAACAGGCGTGGCCGCCGAACGGGCGATGATCGCGACCTGGCCGGCGTCTGTGCAGGCTTCCGACCGGCTCTGGAATACGATGGGCGACCTGACTCTGCAGCAATTGGCGGCCCTAATCCGGCAGATGGCAGTCTATGTGGTGCCGAGCACGGGGCCCCTCCATCTGGCGAACTGGGCCGATGTGGCGACGGTGTCTCCATTCTGCGCCGCCCCGACTCTGTCTGCCGCCGTATGGGGCAATGACAACGGCAAGGGTGTTGCGCTTGCCCCTCCACCGGACTATTGCCTGCAGCGGCGGCGTGTCGGGAATCGCCATTGCGACTTTTCGGGGCACGTAAATGCCGAAACGCTTTACGCTGAAGTCATTCGTTTATTGTGGACAAACCAGGAGATGAAGTGAAGTCATGCGAGAGAACGAACCCGTGGCGCCAGAAGGGCAGATTCCTGCTGCGATATGCCTACTGCGGGGTCCGTTTGCCGCGGATCATGTTGTTGGCGCCATTGAGCAAAGCGGGACGCGCATTTCTTAAGGACTTGAGCGTCCTGCTGGGCTGGCCTTATCCAAAGCCCCCGGCGGCCATCGCCAAAATCCCATTGGACGAGGTCCTGCCGGAGGGGGGAGCCTGTCGGATTTTGGCGCCTGTGGCCGCAAACGGCAATATCTCTCTGCTGGAGTTGCTCTGTATCGCCGGACTGGTGACCCGTCACCGCCCGAAGCGTCTCTTTGAGATCGGCACATTTGACGGCCGGACGTCGCTCAATTTGATCGCGAATGCGCCGCAGGACGCCCGTCTGTGGACACTGGATCTTCCCCCTCAAGACGTCGAAAACACGGTCTATCGCCTCGACGAAGGGGAAAAGGCATTCGTGCGGAAGATACAGTCAGGCTCGCGATTCCTGTCAGACCCGCACCGGGACCGTATTGTTCAGATCTATGCCGATTCCGGTCAGTATGACCCGGGCGAACTGGCAGGGACAATGGATATGGTTTTCGTAGACGGGAGTCACACGTACGACTACGTTCTCAGCGACACGCGACTGGCGCTCCGTCTGCTTGGCCGCTCGGGCGTTATTATCTGGCACGATTACGATAGCGTCTGGCCCGACGTGACCGACGCGTTAAATGGCGTCTACCGGGATGAAACACGTCTGAATAGCCTTCGGTCGATCGAAGGCACGAGCCTTGCCTTCGCGGTCGTAAGCCCCGAGGCACCCGGAAGGAAGACCACTTGAACGGCCGCCGCTCCTGGTTGATCGATCGGATCCGCGCCGGTCTCGGGTATCGTTTTCCGCCGCTGGGACAACACGGTTACCGGGCCGTAACCCAGGCGTTGCCTCGACGCGTGGACGTAGAGCTGTTTCCCGGCGTCGCCCTGGAGCTCGACCTCGACGACGAGACACAGTGCGTCACATTCTGGCAAGGAGCCCGATTCGAACACCCGACGCCGCGGGTCCTGGCCGAGTGGGGGCGGAACGCCGACGCTTTCTTCGACATCGGCGCCAATTACGGTTTTTACTCCTATTGGATGATGTCGCGCTGTCCACGTCTGACCGTTCATGCCTTCGACCCCACGCCGGCCCACGCGGAGCTGATGCAGGCGGTTCGTAAACGAAACCGATTGGAGCAGTTCCACATCCATGGCGTTGCCCTGGGCGATCGTCACGCGCGGCTGCCGTTACATCTTGGCTCTACGGATTCCGGACATTCCACTTTCGGGCAGCATCCGGGGCTTACGGGGGCTTCCATCGAGGTGGATGTCATCCCGTTCGACACTTGGCGTCCGTCAACCGGGCTCGAACTGCCGGCCTCACCGCGCTGGATCGCCAAGATCGACGTGGAAGGCTACGAGTTGAACGTGCTTAAAGGGATGGAAACCGCCCTGCGGGCGCAGGCATTCGCCGGCTTGGCCGTTGAAGTCAACCGATTCACGCTGGGGCTGTTCGGCTTGACCGAACGTGACATCGATGAATTCCTCGCGGCCTGCCGGTATGTCCGGGCGCCGGGTATCGATACGGGTTGTGCCCGGTCGCCCGGCTGCTACAATGCCTTCTTCATTCCAGCGCGGGTTGAAAACCAGACGGCTGTGGCCGCGGGGCGGAGCCCAGAAGGCTGATGATGCGAGTGGCGGCGTATTCCGGATCGAGCAGGCGCTGCCACTTTGACGCATCGCCCGGATCGACTTCAGCCAGGTCTGGGGCCAGGTCCGTTTCGGTATCGAGATAGGCCCCGGTCTCGATGTGTCGCGCCCAGAGGTTACGGATGAAAGTTACGGGTACGCCGGCGGCATTGGCAACATGGCGTGGGCCGGAATCGGCAGCAAGAACAAGATTGCAGCGTCTCAGGAATACGCTCAGAGCTCGCAGGTTCAGCCGGCCGGCGGCAATCTCGGCCGACAGACGGTGCCGGACCTTGAGTTCGGCAAGCATCGGCGCTTCGCCGGTCGCGCCCATGAGCACCAACTGCACGGGACATTGCGCCTGTGCGACGGCTAGGATGCGGCCGAATACGTCGGAGGGCCAAGCTCCCGCAACTTGACGGCTTGTCACGAAGCAGGCCAAGACCGGGCGATCGTCCGTCAGCCGCAGTTCAGCCCACAGGTTGGCCGCCTCACGGTCGTCTGACGGCACCGGAAAGACCTGGGGACGAAGTGGCCAGTCGGGGGCCGTGCCCGTCACCTGTGCCACGAGGTCCCGAAAGTAAGCGGGATGGGGCTGTGGAAATTGAATCGCGACGGGATGCGTCACCCAGGCGGAAAAACCTTTATGCACGTAAGCGATACGATTGGGTATCCCCGCCCGCAAGACCCGTTGGAGCGACTGAACGTACGCGCCGGTGTCGTAACAGATCGCGGCATCGGCATGGACCGTACGCAAGGCGGCAATGGCCTCCGCCCCCCGGGCGGCGGGAGGCATACGCACGATGTCGTCAACGTACGGATTATTCTCCACCACCTGCGCGGCAGGTCCCGAAACGGTCATGACGAGCCGGGCCTTGGGCAAGCCACGCTTGAGAGCCGGCAACGATGCCGTCAGCCAAAGAACGTCGCCAATGTGATCGGCGCCGAGCAGCAGCACCTTCCGCCAGGCATGAGGCGGAACGGGCTGTCCCGGCGCAACGAGGCGGCCCGCCAGTCGCAACGGCAAGTGGGCCCATTCGCTGGCCCAGGCGGCGATAAGGTGCACTGGGCGCCGGATTGTGCAGCGGAGAACGGCCATAAGAATGCCTATCCTATGCCATGCGGCAGAGTTTGTGAACGTCCAACCGAAGCAACGGCGAACAGAAGGGCGCTATGAAGACATGGGGAACCGGAGGCGCTCGCCTCCAGCGGGGTGCGGTCGAATGGCTGGTCGGCGCGACGGCCATCGCCATCGTACTCTTCTTGTTGGCGACGTTCGCGGAAGACGACTGGATGACGGGCATCGTCTGCACGTCGATTCTGGCGTTGGCGGCCTGGACGTTTCTGGCCCGCGAGGCCTGGTGGCTTTTGCTGCCGATGGCCTTGGGTTTCGGCGGCACGTTCTTCTTCGGGTTCAAAATCTATACCCACGAAATTGCCCTCCTCGTGTGCCTGTTGCCGCTGGTACCGCTGATAGCCGCCCGGAAGGCTACCCGCGTTCCCCGCGCGCCGCTGCCCCTGAGCCTCTATGTGTTATTGATTTACATGGTCGTGCATCTGGGCGTCAGTCTCTATCTGATCACCCTGGAGGGACGCGAAGGTCAAGGCAGCATCTTCCGCGTTTACGTGCGCGGCCTCTGGCCCTTGGTTTTCGCCGTGCCCTTCTATCTCTATGGCAAGACTCGTTACCTAAAGTGGGTACTGATTCTGATCTACGTCTCGTCCCTCTGCCGCTCGGGACTCGGTCTGATCGGCTACTACGCACCCGCCGTGGCCGGAACGGCTCCAGGGTTCCTCCTGCCCGGTATCTACACCGAGGGCATGGACCTGCGCGAATCGGGTCTGTGGCTCCTCTATGCCAGCCTGGCCTTCGCCTGCTTGTCGCCAAGCCGAATCGCGCGAGGCTTCCATCTCGCCGTGGCGGGTCTGGCCGGCTGGTTCGTCGTTGTTGGAGGCAGTCGCGTCAGCCTGGGCATAAGCGTAGTGATTCCCTTGATCTGGGCGGCGGCGCAACGCCGATTCATACTGCTCGGGACGCTCGCCGCACTGGCCGTTACGACGTTGATCGCCTTCAATGCCAATCCGGACCTGGTCCACGTCTTCCCCGAACGTATTCAGCGCACCCTGTCGATCGTCGTGATGAGGACCCCTTACCAGGACGTGCATCGCATCGTCGAAGGCAGCGACGATTGGCATTACGGTCTCATGCACATTGCCTACAACAACTGGACGCGCTCAGTGCCCTCGTTTGTCTTCGGCACTCGTCTCATCCCTTATCGCGAGCCGGCCCTGGAAACATCCTTCTGGTTCGACGAGATGATGCGAGCCGCCGCAAGCCTGGGCTACTATGAGGCCGGACTTTGGACCGTGTTGGCCGTGTTCGGTGTCTTCGGACTCGCGCTGTACGTCAAGGTCTTCGCCTACCTCATTGCCCCCATCGCACGAGCCCTGTGGCGCGAAGGAATCTCCGATGTACAGCATGCCTTCTACTTCCTGGCGGTCTCGAGCACGTTTATCTGGGTGATCTTCGCCTGGATCGCCGGCCATTTCCCAAGCGAACCGCTCCTGCTGGTCGTCATTGCGCGCGCGGCGTTCGAGGACCGGCAACGTGAGACGAAACCCGCCGATAGCGAACCCTCCGCCAAAGCGGCTGACGCGCGCTGAACCCGGCCCGACGGCCACGATGATTCCCACCATCGCCATTTACGCCCTGGATCAGGGTGGCTCGAAGACTTCGTCAACGGGCATCTTCCACTATACGCGCAACTTGATCGCGGCACTGGCTGATCAAGCCGACCCCGGTTTCCGAGTGCGAATTCTGGTAAGCCGCTCCAATGCGGCGGCGCTGCTCCCGCCGGAATTGCCGGCCTGGATGACGGCGTGCGCGATCCCGGGCGACTATGCGACCGGCGCCCGCCGATTACTGGCCGATCACGTACTGGCCCCCTGCCTGGCCTTACGCCACCAGGTGGCCTTGTTGCACTATCCCAAAGGCTACGTGTCTATCTGTTGCCCTGGCCGCACGCGCATTCTGGCAACGATGCACGACGCCATCATCGATCACTATGCGCGTCGTTGGCCCGGGGCGTTGCCGCGCGCCAAACAGCACTATCTCCTGTGGTTGACGCGGCATTCGCTCAAACGCGCGGACTTCGTTGTCACGGATTCGGACTATAGCCGCGGCGAGTTGGCGGCCCTGGTTCCAGCCGCCGCTTCAAGGATTGCCGTCGTCCCCTTCGGCCCGGGGATCGCCGCGAAGACTCCGTCGATATGTGATGTCGTACGGGCAGGCCTACTCGTGTTGGGGTCTCGCTTTCCGCATAAAGCAACGAAGGAAACCCTGCACCTGCTGGCCGCCTACGCGCGGCGCGCGCCCGGCATGACCCGCGTCACGGTGACGGGCCTGACGGGTTGGCCGGCGGAATGGGGACCGCCGCCTATCGGGGTGGCCACCGACTTCGTCGGTCGGGTGTCGGATGCCGAATTGGCGCACCGTATGGCGTCCAGCCGTGCGCTCGTACTGCTCAGTGAAATCGAGGGGTTTGGTCTGCCAGCGATCGAAAGCTACGCGGCAGGAACGCCCGTCTGCTATCGCGCCACAACTTCATTGCGCGAGATCATGGCCGGTGTTCCCGGAGGGTGGACGGGGGCCACCGCGCACGGCTTCTTCGAGGCCCTGGACGAAGTACTGGCCCTGCCGCGCGACCGTATCGAGGAGATCCGTGCCCGTCTGGCCGCCCGTTTCAACTGGAACCAGGCGGCGATGCGCATGCTCGAACTGTATCGTAACGAGTTGAGCGCGTTGCCGCCACCGTGACGGAATGTGTCATGAACATCCTCTTCGTTACTCACCACCGACGTTTCAAAACGTTCGCGCGTTCAGCCGCCTGGGCTCGGGAACTGGTGTCGCGCGGGCATGCCGTCACCCTCCTGTGCCTGTCCGACCGGCGGCGGCTGGCGTGGCGAGTCGCGACGGGCGATGGCGTCACTTACGCGGAAACACCGGATCTCCTGTTCGGCAGCCTCCGGTCCGGGTGGGACCCCGTATCGGCATTCCGGCGCTGGCTGTTCCTGCGCGGGCGCGACTTTGAACTCGTGCACGCCTTCGAAACGCGGCCCGCCACCATCCACCCGCTGCTCGCCTGGCGCCGCGCGCATCGAACGCCGCTGATCATCGATTGGAACGACTGGTGGGGGCGTGGAGGCTTGATCGTCGAGCAGCGCCCGGTTCTCTACCGCCTGCTGTTCGGCCGCGTTGAGACCTGGTACGAGGAGCACTACCGCCCCCGGGCGGACGCCACAACCGTCATCAGCCGGGAACTCGGCGAACGCGCCGAAACCCTCGGCGTCGACCGCGACACCATCTATCGCATTCCCGGCGGCGTGGCCGTGGACCGGGTGCAGCCATTGGATCCCGCTCCCTGCCGGGTCGCCCTCGGCATCCCGGCCGATCGATTCGTGGTCGTTCTGACCGCACTCGATGTGACGGGTGATGCGGGCCTGGTATTCGAGGCGATCCGCCGGGTGGTCCGGCAGCATCCCGACGTCCTGCTCGTCATGTCCGGCCACCGTGGACCCAGCCTCGAACACCAGGCCCGCCGCCTTGGTTTGGAGGCGAATTTCCGTCATGTCGGGTACCTGCCCGCCGATGCTCTGCCGGGAGTGCTGGGTTGTGCCGATGTCTTCGCCTTGCCACTGGCCGACAGCCCCGCGAACCGGGGACGCTGGCCCCACAAGATGGGCGACTATCTCGCGGCAGGCCGGCCGACCGTGGCCAATCCGGTGGGCGAGATCGGCCGACTGTTCGCCTCGGACGCCGTCGGCCTAACCGCCGGGTTCGACCCGGACGACTTCGCCGACAAACTCTGCCGGCTGAAGCGCGATCCAGCGCTACGTACCACCCTGGGAGCGACGGCCCGTCGCGTCGCCGTCGACCGCTTCGCGTGGCCGGTGATCGTCGACCGTCTGGAGGCCTGCTACGCGGCGACACTTGCTCGCAAGGCGACGGCGTCCGCCCCGCGCCGCCACCTTGCGGCAACCACGGACGCATGCTAGGGTTAATGGTGCGGAACGAAATGTTATGAGGATGATCGACAGACGCCAGCCCGTGGCCTTCAAGTACCTTCTTGCGGTGTGCGATGTCTCGGCATTGGTGATCGCCTTCTACCTATCGTACATCACCCGCAACTGGTTCTTTTCCTGGCGGGGCGGCGTCTACGTGGCCACCTACCACCACGCCCTCTTCCTGGCGGCACTAACGCCCCTGGTGTTGGCCTACTTCCGGCACTGCTACCTCTATCGCGACCTGGCCTGCAGACCGTCATCCGAGCACTTGGAAGCACTCACCCGAGCCTGGGTACTGGTGGTGATGGCCTTCATCGCGGTGTCGTTCTTCTTTAAAATTCAGTTGTTCGTCGAACACCGCATCACGGTTCTGCTGTTCCTCGTACTCGGTTGGATCGGCCTCTACATCGGTCGCTTCATCGTCGTCCCTCGTCTGGCCCGGGACCCGGAGTTCGCTTCCGGCCTCTTGCGGCGCGTAGTCGTCGTCGCCCCAATGGAGGCGGCAGCCCGGCTCGGCGCCCGGCTGAGCGGCCCTGCCATGCAGGCGACCCAGGTGCTGGGATACCTGGATAATGCCGTTCCCCCCAAGGAGCCCCCCCTGCCCTGCTTGGGTCAAGTGTCAGACCTCGGCGCCGTTCTGCGGCAGCATAGAGTCGCCGCCGTCTTTATCGATCTTCCCGGCACGAACTGGCTGGCTATGCAGGAGCTCATCGACACGGCCCGGCGGTACGAGATCGGCGTGCGCATCTCCCTCCGACATTTCGGAGGCCTGATGGGCCATGGCGTACTGCTCCCGGATGTCGAGCACGGCATGGTCTATCTCAACGATAGCGCGTTCCTGGGGCTGGACCGTATCATGAAACGGACGCTGGACATCGTCGGCGCCTGCCTGGGGCTTGCCTTGCTCTCGCCCCTGTTCGCGGTACTTGCCGTCTGCATCAAGCTGCAGTCACCCGGGTCGGTCTTCTTCCGGCAACGGCGCACGGGCCTCAACGGGCACAGCTTTGATGTGATCAAGTTCCGGTCCATGCGCCGGAACACGGAGGATCACCACCGCAAGGCTGTGGCCGAATTCATGAGGGGCGGCGCCCCCGACTCGGCCGAACCGCAGAACAGCCCAGCCGCCCTGCACAAGAGAACCGATACCGCGCAGGTAACCCGGATCGGCGCGTTCCTGCGACGAACGAGCATGGACGAACTGCCCCAACTGATCAACGTGCTCAACGGCGAGATGAGCCTGGTAGGGCCCCGGCCGGAGCCCGATTATCAGGTGGCCCTGTACAAACCCTGGCAGCACCTGCGCCACAGGGTCCGGCCCGGCATTACCGGCTACTGGCAAGTCATGGGGCGCTCGGCGGTCTCGCACGACGACATGGTCCTGATGGACGTCTTTTACATTAATAACTGGTCGCTCTCCCTGGATTTGCGTATCCTAATGCGGACGTTTTTCGTGGTATTGACCGGAAAAGGCGCGTTATGACGACCACAAATCAGGGCCACCGGCTGCGCGTCGGGGTTATCGGGTGCGGCCACTGGGGCAAGAATTACGTCCGCGTCCTGGCCTCGAGCGCGGGCGTCGAACTCGTCGCGGTCGCCGACCCCGCCGCGGACAAACTGGCCTCGGTCCGCCGAACCTGGCCGGGTGTCGCCACCTTTACGGACCATCGGGAACTGATCGCCAGCGCCGGCTGCGAAGCTGTCGTGGTTGCGACGATCGCCTCGACGCATCACGCCGTGGCCTCGGCGGCCCTCGAGGCAGGACTGCACGCCCTGGTCGAAAAGCCTTTCACGCTGACCGTTCGCGACGCCTCGGCTCTGATCCGCAAAGCGGAGCGACGCCGACTGACCCTCATGGTCGCTCATACATTCCTCTACAATCCCAGCGTTCGCCGCATCCAGGCGCTCCTACGGGAAGGGGTCGCCGGCGACATCTACTACCTCAAGGCCCGCCGCACGCACCTGGGTCTTATCCGAGAGGACGTCAACGCCATCTGGGATCTGGCGCCCCACGACATTTCCATGTTCCTGCACCTGCTCGGCGAAACGCCCCGGCGCATTCAGGCCGTCGGCCGGAGCGTGCTCAAACGGGGCCGCGAGGATGCCGCGTTCATCAACCTCGAGTTTCCCAGCGGTATCATCGGCAGTGTCGTCGTCAGTTGGGCCGACGCGAACAAGGAACGCTGCCTGGATATCGTCGGAAGCAAGGCCCGCATCGCCTTTGACGATCTCAATACGCTTGAGCCCGTCCGCCTCTTCTACAAAGGCGTCGGCCCCGGCGAGTCGCTCGACAGCAACTTCGGTGAGTTCAAGTACCTCGTGCGGGATGGCGACATCGTAAGCCCGAAGATTGATGTCCAGGAACCCCTCAAAATCCTGTGTGACGATTTTGTGGGCGCCATTCGCGATCACCGCCAGCCCGTATCCGACGCCCGGTTGGGTCGAGATGTCGTGGCCGTTTTAGCCCGCATCGACGCGGCCTTGCGCCGGTCCTGAGTGCCGTTGAGGTAGATATGGCAGCCGCCTACATACACCCCACCGCGCTGGTCGAGACGCCGGATATCGGCGCCGGCACGCGTATCTGGGCGCACGTACACATCATGGCCGGTGCCGTGGTCGGCCCGGACTGCAACGTGTGCGATGCTGCCTTCATCGAGAGCGGCGTCCGGATCGGCCGCGGCGTCACCGTCAAGACCGGGGTATCCATCTGCGAAGGCATCACCATCGAGGACGGCGCGTTCATCGGTCCGGACGCGGTCTTCACCAATGACCTGCGCCCCCGCTCGCCGCGGCTTCCGTTCATGCGCGAGAAATACGCAACCAAACGCTGGCTCGAACCCACGCGCGTGGGGCGCGGTGCGAGCATCGGAGCCAATGCCACGATTGGGCCCGGTCTCGTCATCGGCGAGTGGGCCATGGTCGCCGCCGGCGCCGTGGTGGTACGCCGCGTCGCTCCCCACGTTCTGGTTGTCGGCAATCCCGCCCGCAGCATCGGACACGTCTGTGCCTGTGCCCAGCGCCTCACGCTCGACCAGGGCCGGGCGGTCTGCGCGGGGTGCCATCGCGCCTATGTCGTTAACGGCGGCGCCGTGACACCCGTGCATCCCATCGAAACCTGGCCGGACGCCGTCCCCTAGACGAGGTACGCCCACCATGCCCGCCGTGACCCGCACTGAACTCGTTGCCTTGATCGTCGCCGCGACGGATGACGTCCTCGACACCATTGGCGACGAGGCCCGCGCCCCGCTCGACGAAACGACGCGGTTATTCGGCGAAGGCGGGGTCCTTGACTCGATGGGGCTGGTGACCCTGGTCATCGACGTCGAACAACGGCTGAATAGCCGTTACGCGCTCACCCTCCGTCTGGCTGATGAGCGGGCCATGTCCCGGCGCAGCAGCCCGTTCCGGCGCATCGACACTTTGGCCGACTACATCCTAACCCTGATTTCGGAGCACCATGGGTGACCGTCCCGTAGCTTTCGTTACCGGCAGTCGGACCGGCCTGGGGCGGGCGCTCGCCGAAGATTTCCTTCGACGGGGCTATGCCGTCGAGGGGTGCAGCCGGTCGCCGGCTGAATGGACCGCGGACGGCTACGTGCACCACGAGGCGGACGTGACGGACGAGAGTGCGGTCACTCGCCTGGTGCTCGACATCGCCCGGCGCCACGACCGGCTGGATGTCGCGGTCAATAATGCCGGCGGCGCTTCGATGAATCATATGCTGCTGACCCCCGTCGCCACGCTAGACCGCCTCCTGGCCACGCACGTACGAGGCACATTCCTCGTGAGCCGCGAGTGTGCCAAGGTGATGCAACACCGCAAGTCAGGTCGGATCGTGAATATCAGCAGCGTTGCCGTGCCGCTCCGCCTGGAAGGCGAGGCCGCGTACGGAACCGCCAAGGCCGCCGTCGAACACCTCACGCGTGTCATGGCCCGCGAATTCGCGCCGTTCGGCATCACCTGCAACGCCGTGGCCCCCGCGCCAACCGATACCGCCCTGCTGCGCGGCGTCCCGCCCCATAAGATCGAGGACATTCTCGCCCGCCTTGCCCTTCATCGCATGGGACGACCCGAGGATGTCGTGCATGTGGTGGCTTTCCTGACGCAACCGGCCAGTGCCTGCATCACCGGCCAGGTCATCTACCTCGGAGGCGCCTGATGTCCTTGGGCTGGCTGAACGAGCGGCTGGCTGGTTACCGCGACGCACCCGCCGTCATCTGGCAGGGCAGGGCGTGTTCCTACGCCCAGTTGGCAACGCAGACCAGCGACTGGGCGCCAATCCTGGCCAAGCGGGGCGTGGCCGCCGGGACCGTCACCGCTCTTGTGGGACACTACTCGCCCGGCTCCATCAGCCTGCTTCTGGCCCTCCTGGAGGCCCGCGCGATCGTGGTCCCACTCTCGATGGACGCACTCCCGCATCGGGAGGAGTTCTTCGAGATCGCAGGGGTCGAACACGAGTTCACCGTCACCGCCGACGATCGTTGGAGCCACACGCTCTGCACCGGTCCGCGCCGGGACGACGCCCCCCTGTTCCAACAACTGCGGGCAGCCGGCCATCCTGGCCTCATCCTGTTCTCCTCCGGCACCACGGGCCGGAGTAAAGCCGCCGTCCATGATGCCACCCGCCTGTTGGAAAAATTCCAGGTTCCCCGCCACCGTTTCTGCGTGCTCACGTTCCTCCTGTTCGATCACATTGGCGGCCTGAATACACTATTCTACTGTCTTGCGAATGGCGGCACCGTCGTGTCCGCTCCGGATCGCAGCCCAGATGCGGTATGCGCGCTCATCGAACGTCACCACGTCGATCTGCTGCCCGTGTCGCCAACGTTCCTCAACCTCTTCCTGATGTCGGACGCCTGGCGCCGGCACGATCTGTCATCACTCAAGCGGATTACATACGGCACGGAAGTCATGCCTCCCAGCACGCTGCAGAAGCTGAAGGATGCTTTTCCCGGGGTCACGCTCCAACAGACTTACGGACTCTCCGAAACCGGGATCCTGCAGACCAAGTCCCGTGACGACGGCTCCGTGTGGATGCGGGTCGGCGGCCAGGGCTACGAAACCAAGGTCGTGGACGGCGTCCTGTGGATCCGGTCAGCCGCGGCCATGCTGGGCTACCTGAATGCCCCGAGTCCGTTTGACCAGGACGGCTGGATGAACACGCAGGATGCCGTCGAAGTCGACGGCGAGTATCTGCACATCCTCGGCCGTCGCAGCGACCTGATTAACGTCGGCGGCCAGAAAGTGTACCCGGCCGAAGTCGAAAGTGTGCTGCTCCAGATCCCCAACGTGCGGGATGCCGCCGTATACAGGGAACCCAATGCCATCATGGGCCAGATCGTCGCGGCGCGCATCAATCTCAACAACCCCGAGGATGAAGACGCGTTTCGCAAGCGGGCACGCCGCTTCTGCCGGGAACACCTCGCACCTTACAAGATTCCCGCCCGGATCGAGCTGACCCGGGCCGACCAATACACCGTTCGATTCAAAAAGACCCGGGGACCCTCCGCCCCGGACCATCAGGAAAAGGGGCTCGAACCATGAATGTGCCTTTTGTCGATCTCCGCGCCCAATACGCCTCCATCAAGGAGGAAGTTCGCGCAGCCATGGACCAGGTGCTGGAGAATACCAACTTCATCCTGGGCCAGCCCGTGGCAGACTTCGAGAAGGCCTTCGCGACGTTCTGCGAATGCCGTTGTGCGGTGGGCGTGGCCTCCGGTGTCGACGCGATCAAGCTCGCGTTACGGGCCCTCAACATCGGGCCGGGCGACGAAGTGATCACAGCGGCCAACACCTTCATCGCCACCGCTCTGGCCGTGTCGGCTGTCGGCGCCAAACCGGTCCTCGTCGATATCGATCCGGCCACCTACAACCTTGATCCCGCGCTGCTGGAGAGCGCCATCACCCCTCGTACCAAAGCCATTCTGCCGGTGCATCTCTACGGCCAGCCGGCCGACATGGAGGCGATTGCCGCGATCGCCCGGCGCCACGGGCTGCGCGTGGTTGAGGATGCCTGCCAGGCCCACGGCGCGCGTTACCGGGGACACCGCGTCGGCAGCCTGTCGGACATCGCCGCCTTCAGTTTTTACCCAGGGAAGAACCTTGGGGCCTATGGCGACGGCGGGGCCGTCGTAACGAACGACCCCGCCCTGGCCGACCGGGTTGCGTCGCTGCGTAATTATGGCTCGCGCGTGAAGTACTATCACGACGAGCTGGGCGAAAACAGCCGGCTGGATACGTTGCAGGCGGCGGTGCTGAACGTGAAACTGCGTTACCTCGATGACTGGAACCGTCAGCGCCGCGCGACCGCTGCCCGTTACACGGCGGCCTTCGCCGGACTGCCCGAACTCACCGTTCCGGCGACGCTGGCCGCCACGGAGCCGGTCTATCACCTGTATGTCATCCGGCATCGGCGGCGCGACGCGCTGAGTGAGTATCTCAAGCAGCACGGCATCGCGACGATCATTCACTACCCGGTGCCCATCCACCTGCAAAAAGCCTATCTGTCCCTCGGCCTGGCGCCGGGGGCTTTCCCACACACCGAACGGGCTGCGAACGAAATCCTCTCACTGCCCATGTTCGCGGAACTGACGACGCAGCAAGGCGAGCATGTCGCGCGGGCAATCGCTGACTTCGCGGCCAAGACGGCGTAGCCCCACCATGGCCGCGCCCGAACCCAACCATTCCCTGCGCCGCTCGGCCCTCCCCGTGCTCCTATCGGTCGCGTTGGCCGCGCTGGTCGTCGACCTGTACTGGTTCCACGGAAGCACGGAGGATGTGGAAATTCGGGGCCACTCCGCGATCCGGTGGATGGTCGACCGATGGAACGGGTCCGGGGGCGATCTGAGTCACGGCTGGCTGATTCCCATTGTCAGCGGGTTTCTCGTGTGGCGCCGGCGCCAGGAGCTTGCGCGGGCCGTGAGCCGGCCGGACTGGCGCGCGCTAGGCCTCATCCTGGCGGCCGCAGCCCTCTATACATTGGGTGTTCGTGTCCAGCAGACCCGGCTGGTCCTTTTGTCACTTATCCTGCTGACCTGGGGCACGCCGTTCCTTCTCTTCGGGGCCGGAGTCGCACGGCTCCTCGTGTTCCCGTGCGCCTACCTGATCTTCTGCATTCCGCTGAGTTTCCTGGACTCGTTGACCTTTCCCCTGCGTTTGATGGCCAGTCGGGGCGCCACGGTGATGCTGAACGGCTTCGGCATCGCGGCACAGTGCCAAGGCACAGCGATCCATTCCACTGCGGGGGGCGGCTTCAACCTGGAGGTCGCAGACCCCTGCAGCGGCCTACGCTCGATCCTCGCCATGGCGGCCGTCACCGCCCTCTACGCCTACGTCTCGCAGCGGACACCTATCCGCCAGTGGCTCCTGTTCGCCGCCTGTATCCCGTTGGCCGTGTGCGGTAACGTCGTCCGCATCCTATCCGTGGCCGTAGTCGCCCATCTGGCAGGGCAGGACCGCGCCACGGGCTTCTATCACGACTATTCATCGTATGTGTTCTTTGCCAGCGCCATTCTGATGATGACTGGGCTTGGCTCGCTCTTAAACCGGCGCCGGACCGGGCAGGCAACCCTGTGACATCGCGATCGCCAACTGGCCGCGCACTCCTCGTCGTCGTCATCGTGCTGGGGCTCACGTCGCTCGCCGTGAGGCGACTGCCCCCCGTCGTCGTATCGAAGGACTTCGGACTTCGACCGGCACTGCCTGAGCGGGTGGGCGACTGGGTGGGACACGAGATCCTCTTCTGCCAAAACGAGCAGTGCCTGAAGACATTCGACCGGGACGAACTGACAGGACGCACGAACTGCCCGGCTTGTGGCACGCCGCTCGATGCCTGGGCGCCGGGAGAGAAAGCCCTGCTGCCTTCGGATACGCGACTCGTCCGCCGGGTGTATCGCGCGACCGGCCGACCGGCCATCCAGGTTTCGATCGTGTTCAGCGGGGGCGATCAGAAGAGCATCCATCGGCCCCAACAGTGCCTGCGCGGCCAGGGCTTGGTCATCGAGGCGAGCGCGACCCTCGACGTCCCACTGCCCCGACGTTCGCCATTGCCCGTGATGTGCCTGATCGTCAGGCCGGCCAATCGCACCATGCGCGAACTGGGCGTCTTCGGCTACTGGTTCATCGGCGGAGGCCGCGAAACGCCTTCCCATCTCAAGCGTCTGGCATGGATGGCCTGGGACCGGCTGATCCATAACCGGGCCGATCGTTGGGCTTACGTGTCCGTCTACATACCCGAGGCGGGATCGGTGGAAGCGGGGCAAGCCCTGCTAAGCGGTCTTCTCCGCCAGCTCGTACCCGAACTGGAATCCTCGACGCCGGGTTCCCCTTCCCCTCCCGCGCAGCCCTACTAGAAGTCGCTGCCGCCTTGCCCAAGCGTTTGCGCTTGCGGTCTCGCCACCCCGGTGACTATTCTGTTTCCCGCACGGGCGACCCTGCGTGCTGCAGATGGTCCCGTGGATCTCGATGACGTTCCATGCCACTCTGAAACTTGCGCTAGCCGTGCTGACGACGACGGCGTTGTCCCTCTTTGCCGGCACCCAGCCGCCCGTGATCGACCATTCGCCGGTGAAAGTAGCCCCACGCGGCCAAAACGTCGTAGTGAGGGCCACCATCACCGCCGCCGGCGGGCCGATCAAGGAGGCAACCCTGTTTGTGTCCGTTTCGCGCGATGCCGCGCCGTTTCGGGTGACCATGCATGACTCGGGCGCCGGCGTCTATACCGGCACCATCTCGGCGGATCTGCTGGGGACACTCGACCGCTTCCAGTACTACATCGACGCCGTGGATGCCCAAGCCTTGACCGCCGAGACTCCCTGGTACACGGTCGAAGTCAAATCCGCCGAGGCCGGGAAGACCAGCCCGGCCGACGGCGCGACGCCCGAGTCCGAACCCAAGCATACGGGATGGGTCAAGCCCACCCTGATCGTCGGCGGTGTGCTCGCCGTGGGCGGAGTGGCGCTCGCCCTGTCCGGCGGCGGCGGTGGTGGTGGCAGCAGCACCAATAGTTCCCCGCCTGGCAACGCGGCCACCAACTCGGCCGGGATATATTCGGGTTCCCAGACGACGTGCTTCCAGCCTTCCGGGGGCAGCAGCAGCTGCTCATCCGGCGCCATTACGATCACGATCGATACCGCCGGCACCGTGACCAGCGACACGCTTTACCCAGGCCAGCACCTGCAAGGAAATCTCTCGGGCAACAATTTCGTGCTGGTGGCCACCGTGCAGCAAGGGGGCCTCACCGGACAGATCCAGTATGTCGGGACCCTGATCGGCACGCGTATCGTGGGCTCGATAACCGGCTCGGCCAAGGCGGCCGACGGGACGACCGGCGTCTATTCCGGTTCGTTCAGCGCCGTCAAACAGTAGGCCGTCGCTCCCCTCCCACCGGCCCGTCGCGCGTCTCGTCCGGCAACTGCCGGGGCTTCGCTAGCCGCACCAGACTCCAGACCGCCGCGAGCGCCGCCATGTACACCAAGGTCCCCAAGCCTTCGTGGATGAGCGTATAGTCCAACATGGTGTTCATGCTGGCCAGACTGATCGCAACGATACGCAGAGTGTTGAACACCAAGCCCATCCCCACGGCCGCCAGGGCCAGGCCCACCCGCAGAACCCACGGATACGCCCGCCGGGCGGAGACGAGCACCACCAACACGACGGACGAGAGAATGATGCCGAACCCGTTGCATTCCGTGGCGACGTTGAAAACGGACAGGCCCCTTTCCACAACCAGGTTGACGCCGAATGGGTCCTGCTGCGCGACCACCTGCGTCTGGAAGCCCACCAGGTTGAGGGCCACGGCCGAACCGCGCGCCGCGGTCAAGCGCAGGAGAAGGTCAAACCGCGGCACGAATACCAGCAGGGCCACGGCGCAGCCCAGCCCGGCGAGCGCGGGATGAAAGAATCTTGTACCTTCGCGGCCGAAGCCGAACGACAACAGCGACGCGATGTTGAAGCAGAGGCCCAAGACAGCCAGGGGCCACAATCCGGAAAGCGAGGCGACCGCCAAAGCCATGCATGACGCAGAGAACAGCACGATCCCGTGCGGCGTGACCTGCAGGCGAAAGGGATGGACACGGTGCACCGACACGAACGCTTCCACGGCGGCGAAACCCAGCAGCACGAAAGCGTTCAGCGCCTGGGTCGTCCGTGTACTGAGGCGGATGACCCCATACACCATCGGGCCATAGGCCGCCACAGTCACGCCAGCGACCACGACCATGGCCAGCCAGTCGATGGATGAGGGTCGGGGCAGGGCGGCGGGCGGCCCGTCCAGACCGGGGGTTGTCACGGAGTCCATGGCACGTCAGTTCCTCGCCTCGCGCTCCTCAGTTGCTCAACCCCTGCAGCGGCGCCGGGATCCGCCCGCCGCGCCGCACGAATACGGCGCAAGAAGACGAGCTTACCGGCATCACGGGTCCGCCGCCGAGTAACCCGCCGAATTCCACATGATCGCCCACGACTCGGCCGGGAGCCGGGATGATGCGCACAGCCGTGGTCTTCTTGTTGATCATCCCGATCGCTGCCTCGTCGGCGATGATCCCGCTCAGGGTCTCGGCGGTCGTGTCGCCGGGCACAATGACCATGTCCAGGCCGACGCTGCACACCGCCGTCATCGCCTCCAGTTTTTCGATCGTCAAGGCGCCTTCGGCGGCCCGCCGCGCCATGGTGGCATCCTCACTCACGGGGATAAAGGCGCCGCTCATTCCGCCGGCATGGCTCGTCGCCATCGCGCCGCCGCGTTTCACGGCATCATTCAACAACGCCAAGGCCGCCGTTGTGCCCGGGCCTCCAACCCGGTCGAGCCCGAGCGCCTCGAGAATATCGCCCACAGAATCGCCCGGCGCGGGCGTGGGGGCCAGCGACAAGTCCACGATGTTGAAAGGCACGCCGAGCTTGGCGGCACAACGCCGCCCGACAAGTTCGCCGGCCCGGGTGATCTTGAACGATACGCGTTTGATCTCCTCGGCCACGGTTTGCAGGTCCAGATCGCGGCCCAGCGACTGCACGACAGCCCGGACGGTCCCCGGCCCTGATATGCCTACCGACAAACCACAGTCCCCTTCGCCGGAGCCGCAGAACGCGCCCGCCATGAAGGGATTGTCTTCAACGGCATTGCAGAACACGACCAACCTCGCACAGGCGCTGCCGCAACTATCGGCGCTCAGGTCTGCGGTTTCCTTGATGATCTGCCCCATGAGCGCGATGGCGTCCATATTCAGGCCGGCCTTCGTCGTGCCGACATTCACCGACGAACACAACCGGCTCGTCTCCGCCAGCGCGCGCGGAATGCACCGGATCAAGGCCCGGGCCGCGGCCGTCATGTCCTTCTGCACAATCGCCGAGAATCCGCCGATGAAGTCGACCCCCAGATCGCGCGCCGCGCGGTCCAGAGCGAGGGCGATCGGCACGTAATCGCGCGTCTCGCACGCGGCGGCAAACCACGCCACCGGCGTCACGGCCACCCGCTTATTCACGATCGGGATGCCGTATTCCTCAGCCGTCTCCACCGCCACCGGCACGAGTCGCTCCGCCACGCGCATGACCGTATCGTAAGCGCGGCGGGCCACCTGCGTCACATCCGGCCCGGCACAGGCATGCAGGTCGATGCCCAACGTCACCGTACGGATATCCAGCTTCTGCGCGTGGATCATCCCCAAGGTTTCCACGATTTCTTCGGACGCGATCGACATGACAGCCTCGTCCTTTACACCCGGTGCATGGCCCGGAAGATCTCTTCGTGCTGCACGATGATCGACAGCCCCTCCAGGCGGCCGTGCTCCTCCAGATCCTGCTTCAACTGGGCGAACGACACGTCAACCCCCTTGATGTCGACCAGCATGATCATCGTGAACAGATCGCTCATGATGGTCTGGCTCACGTCCAGGATGTTGGCTCCTCGCATGGCCAGAACCGCCGTGACGCCGGCCATGATCCCCGGCCGGTCACTGCCGATCACCGCGATGACAATCCGCGTCTGTGCCGCCGATTTCTGCGAATCGGCTACGGCCCGCGCATGGGCGGCCATGACGCGCAAGTTGGTCCGCACGGCATCCTCTGTCATGGCTTCTCCTCCGTGTGTATCGTCACCGGGCCTTTTCCCCGGATGGTGGCCGCAGGACGCGCAACGGCACCAACACTTCGCGCGCCGTGTCCAGGTCGGTTACGATCCGGATGGACTTGCCCTCGGCATCCTCCAGGCCACCGCTGGTCTGCACCTCGATGCGAACCCGGTCGGCGACCGTCGTTGCCACGCGGGCCTGGACACTGGGCGCACCCGATTCAACCGACTTCACGGCGAACTTCTTCCCGGAGGGCGAATACAGCGTCAAGTTCGCCAGGCGCGTCTCATTCGTTCCGGACGGCACGAGCAGCAACTGCGTGGGCACGGCGACAATGTCCCCGGCCGTGAAGACGGTCAGCGGGATCGTAATCGAAGGCGTCGTCGGACAGTCCGTGACGACCTGCAGAATGGCGCTGGAGGTCCCAGACGGGCGTGGGCCCTTGGCCTTGACGTGAATCCAGTACAGCTTGCCGGCTTCACGGGTCTCCACGTCGGCCTCGAACAGCGACGTCCCCGTATTGACGCTCTTGATCGTGAACGTCCCGTTGGACCGGGCGGTCAAAAGGACGTCCCGCTGGGCATCCCCGTCCCTGCCGAGGGTGCCGAAGTGGACGCCTTCGGGCTGGACCTCGATGTCGCGGGCCACCACGCCGGTCAGTTCCAGTTTCAGACGCGGGTTCTGACGATCGTTGGATTCCACATAGATGGCCTTGCTTTGATGGCCGGTACGCCCGACCAGCGACAAGGTGGCCCGTAATTCGGTCACCGCGCCCGCTGCCAGTTCATTGGTTGCCAGGGCAGTCGTCGTGCAGCCGCAAGTCGTCCTGACATTCAGGATCGCCACTGTTCCGGTGCCGCTATTGCGCAGGATGAACGTGTTGGTGATCGACAGGCCGGCCCGCACCTCGCCGAAATTAAACACCGGCTGGTCACAAATCAGCCCCGTCGCCATGGGGTTCGGCGGCGCGGGAGCCACAACGGTCGTTTCCGCGGCCCCGAGCGGCCGTACCACACATGCAACAACCAGAACTCCTACGGCGAAGCATCGTACGTTCATGATCGGTCTCCTGAAAGTTGAACCTTATCAAAACGCGGGACCGAAATCCATGCCATCTACGGCGAGGCCTGTGCCGGGGTCAGGTCAAGGGTTCCACTTGACAATCGCCGCACGTGGACCATGATCATCGCTCAATCATCCGGCGCCGCCCGCCTGGGCCTGGGCGGCACAAAGGCGACCGGGGAAAGACACCTGAATGTCCGCACACACGCTCGACACCTGGCTGTTGGTGAACTACGCGGGATATCCCTTTGCCCCGAACAGCCTGATGCCCGACAACGGCATGGCCAATCTGGCCGGCGCCCTGCACCAGCAAGGAAAGGACGTCCAGATCCTCGACTACTGCGCCGTCAGCACGGTCGAACGCATGACGTCGCCCGAACTGCGCCGGCAGCTGGCCAAGGCATGGAACGCAATACGAGCTCCGGGCCGCGGACCTTTTCGCGCCCTGAGCCGCTATGGCGCTGTGCAGGTGCTCAAACGTTGCGAGAAGGAGCGGCGGCGCCTGCAGGACCGGGCGCTGGCGGACATCGCCGACGAGGTAGTCGCGCATGTACAGAAGTACAAAGTGCGGGCCGTCGGCCTCAAGCTTTGGAATGGCGATGGCCTCGAAGGATCCGGCCGGCTTGCCCAGGCCATTCGGGAGCGCTGCCCCGGCGTCCGCATCTTCGGCGGCGGGCCGCACGTCGATGTCTTTTCGGCGGGCATCCTGAAGCGCTATCCCCTCTTTGACGCCCTCGTGTATGGAGAGGGTGAAGACACGATCCGGCGCCTGGCTGAGGCCGGCAGCGATCCGGCCGCCTTCGACGACATTCCGAACCTGATTCACGTTCGGGACGGCGCCACGCATCAGTCGCCCCGACAGATGATCGAGGACCTCGACCAGTTGCCCATGCCGCTTTACGACCCCGCGATATACCCCGCCATGGCGGGCGACGAAAAGGTCAAGGTGGCCGTCATTGATGAAAGCCGCGGGTGCCGCAACGAGTGTTCGTTCTGCATCCACCCGTTGAAAAGTAACCGGCAGGTTCGTGTGAAGAGCATTTCCCGGCTTCTGCGGGAAGTTGACCTGCTGGGCGAACGCTACGGGTTCCATTCGTTCCGTTTTGGCGGTTCGTGCACGCCCTACTCCCTCCTCAATGGATTTGCCGCGGAAGTGCTGCGTCAAAAGCGCCGCGTGCGCTACGCGTCCTTTGCGCACATTCGCGACAGCCACGAGGCTGATTTTGAGACCATAAAACGCTCCGGTTGCGTCGCCCTGTTCTTCGGCCTCGAATCGGGCAGCCAAACCATTCTTGATTCGATGCGAAAACATATCCGGGTGGAAGAAATGGCTGAGACGTTGCGCCGGTCAACCGAGGCCGGCATCTTCACGGTCGGCAGCCTCATTTTCCCGGCTCCGGGCGAAACGGCCGACTCCGAGGCCGACACGATCCGGTTGTTGAAGAATGCGCCCTTGAATTCCGTTATGTTACAGGCGCCGATCATCGCTCCCCTGACGGACTGGTTCGAGTCCCCGGAACGTTACGGTCTCCGGTTTCCTGACAAGAGCCGCTACCTGGACGACGCGCTGAAGTGGAAAGTGAAGTTACAGTTGCCGCCGCGCTTCTGGGATTCGCTGCCCGTCACAATCGACGGCCGAACCTACCCGCAGGTACTGGCCAAGACCGGCGAACTGGGCCGGCAGATTGCCAAGATGGGTCTGCCGACGGCCATCTCCGATGAGACCTACCTGATGAGCGTCAACGCCGGCCTGGACGCGACGGAATTCCGCAATACGGCGCTCGCGGCGTTCTTCTCGGGCGATACCACAACCATTCGCGACCTGGTCGGCCGCATCAATCGCGGCTGCTGAGCACAGCCGTCACGCCGCCCTGCGCGGCAAGCCGACCACGATGCGGGTACCCTTGCCGAGCTCGCTCGTGATCCGGATCGTTCCGTCGTGGGCATCGAGGACCTGGCGCGTGATAAAGAGCCCCAAGCCGGTTCCCGAGCCTTTCTTCGTCGTGTAGAACGGTTCCATGGCGTGCCGTATCTGTTCATCGTCCATGCCGCACCCGTTGTCCTCAACCCCGATCTCAACGGTATTCGGATCGGGCTCCCGACAAGACACGCGCACCCAGCCCCGCCCGGGCTCGACGGACTCAACCGCATTGACAATCAGATTCTGGATCGCACGCGAGAGCTGGAGGCGGTCCGCCTCGGTCTTCGTGTCGGGCGCATCGATCTGCGCCTCGACGCGCACGCCCCGCGGCGTTGCCACGTGCATCACATCGCGGACCACATCCTGGACGAGGTCGGCCACGCGCACGGGAATGGCATTCCGCCGGCCCCGGCTTGTGTCCAGCCACATATCCGAGAGATCCTTGCAGCGCAGCACGCTCTTCTCGATGACGGCCAGGTAGTCGGAGGCGTCCTGCCAGCGGTCGCCCAGGCGATCGCGCGACCCGCGCAACTCGGCCGCCAGCAGTTCCACATACCCGAGCACGGCCCCCAGCGGATTTCGCAGATCATGGACCAGCTCAGCCGACTTCTGGCCCAGTACGGCAAGTTGCTCCTTGCGCACGAGTTCGCTGCGGAGCTGTTCGTTGAGCGAAGTCAGGTCGCCTTCCGTCCGGTGTCGGCGGCGCTCGAATTGTACCCGTTGCACATGGCGCCGGATGAGGCCCTGCATCTCGAACGTATCGAACGGCTTCTTGATGTAGTCGTTGGCGCCGAGACGGATCGCCTCCTGCGCTGTCTCCAACGCGCCGAAACCCGTGAACATGATCACGGCGAGCTCCTGGTCTATCTCGCGAATGGCCCGCAACCCTTCAATGCCGTTCCTGCCCGGCATGCGGATGTCCATGACCACGACATCCGGTCGATGCTCGCGCAGCATGTGCAGGCCCGCATCGACGGAGTCCGCGCACAACACGCGGAACTCCGTCTTGAGCATAATCCGGAGGCTTTCGCGGGGGCCCCGGTCATCGTCGATGACGAGGACCGTCCCATTCATCGCTTCAGTGGCGGTCTCCATGGCCTCAGAACGAGTAGGCGTATGACGCGCTGACGATGTGCGAACTGGTCTCGTAGGTCCCGTCGTAGGCGGGATTCTGATCGGAGCTGACAGTTCGGTCGGGGATGATGCTGTAAGCATAGGCCAGATCGAACGCATGCCGCGCATGCTGGTAGCCGATTCCTACGCTTAACCACATCACGGCTGATGTCCGGCAACGTCGGGGCCAGCGTCTCGTCGGGGACGGGACTCCACAAGTGAATGTAGCCTGCGCGCAGCGTCACGTCGGGCAGGGCTCTCCAGTCCACGCCGAAGCCCGCCGTCCACGAGTCATCCCAGTCCTGACGGATGCTCACGGGCGCCATGGGATTGGCGGCTCCGGGCGCATTGAGCAGGGCATTGTCAGCACCGCCATCGAGCTCGAGTGTCTTGTAACGTGAGGATTGCACCCATTCGACATCCACGCCCACGCGGACGGTGTCGCTCAACTTGAGACCATACCCCAGTGCCGCAACGGCCGGGAAGTCGATCGACGAGTCAAAATCGCTCGCCGGCGAAAGCCCCAGGGCTTGGGCACCGGCCGGCATGCCACTGACGTCAACGTCACCCTCATAGTCCACCCTGAATGGCGACCTGTACGTGAGCGCCAAGGTCTGGCTGGCAGTAAGCTTGACGTCAATCGCGGCGTTGGCCCCTATTCCTTCGCCATCTCCCTTCGCGACAATGCTGCCATCAGGCGTCATGGGATTGCGGGTCATGGCCGACCACGGAAACCGCTGTTTCATCTCCAAGCGCGACCAGTAGGCATCCAAGCCCACGCCGACCGAAACCTTGTCGTTCAGGCGGGCCGCCAGTGTCGGGTTGACGTTCACGACGGCCAACATGGCGGAATACGGAGCGGTGTACCGGAATGCCCCATCCGGGTTCCATTCCATGGACTGGCCGTATGGCGTGGTGATCCCGATGCCCATCACGTAGCGGGTATTAATGGGATAGGCCGCAAAGACGTTAGGAAGCATCTTCCATGGACTGTCTGTCGTCGCGGTTCCGGCCGGTCCCGTGAAGTCAGTCTCGGTGTGAATGACGGTCAAGGTCGGCAGCACCTCTGCCTGCTTGAGGTCGACAAGATTGGCAGGATTGTGCGAAACGGCCGAGGCATCCTCGGTTAACACAACGGCGCCGCCGACATGGCCAAGTGCCACCGCGCCTTCTGGCGGATTCCGAAGCCCTTGAGCTCCAGCCAGGCCAGCCACCATCACCCCGACTAAGGTACTCGTTCCCAGCACTCCTCGGCAGATCGTACACTTCATGGTCCCCTCCCTTGCGATGTTACTGGACCTAATAGCACGCTGAGTGCCAAGTCACATTAACACTATATGTTGTATCATTGATGCGTACGACACCATCATATGCTACTTTGCACAAAAATGCGATGCACATTAATGTGCATGTGTTCAGGAAATGTCACCTTTGACCCCGATGATAATGCCATGATCGCGGACAAGCGGCGTGGTCAGGACGGTCTTGAAGCCTGCTTCCTGCATCCATGTCCGATACTCGGCCCACGTGTAGAGCATGCCTTCTCCGGTTGCGAGCGTGAGAAAGTATGGAGATCCCCAGGCCGCACTTAAGGGCCCACTCTCATCGTCGCGTTGCATTACGTTGAAAACTATCGCTGCACCGCCGGGAGGTAGCGCCTCATACGCCTTTTTCAGCAAGGCGCGGTCCTTCTCCTCAGACCAGATCGTTAGGAAATGCGCGAAGAGAATGCAGTCGACGTCGCGGGGGAATGGGTCGACGAAGCAGTTCCCGCGCACGGCACGCAGACGGTCTGCCAGGTCATTTTTCGCGATATTCTGTTCGGCGATAGCGCAAACGCTTGGCCAGTCAAAAACACCAGCCTTCAGGTGTGGATTATGCCGGGCCAGATTCATGATGTTGGTCCCGTTCCCCCCCCCCACGTCCAGTAAATTATGAAACTGGGTGAAGTCGACGGATCGCGCCAATAAGTCGTTGGCCTGCACGGAGATGGACTGCATGGCATCTTGAAATACACGTTCCAGGTCCGGGTGCGCCGACAGATGCTCGTAAAGCGTCGCCCCGGTCCCGGAGATCTCCGCCAACCCTACGTTGGCGTTGGCACGAATGGCTTCATGAAAGTGGAACATGGCGCGATAGTTGATGAAATGCTGCCACTTGACGATCGATAACACATTGCGGGGGCAGTCGGCGTTGAGTAACCGGCTCGCCAGAAACGAGTTGGAGTAAGTCCCGTCCGAGTGTTTTCGGACAAGCTTCAATGCCGTGCAACCCAGCATGAGTATGCGGATGGGCTTCTCAGCGACCTTGAGTGCCTCGGCCATGTCGTGGCGTGTCATGCGCCCGCGCCGCGCGAGAAGCGTGAAGAGGTCCAACTGGACCGCTGCGCTCAACGTTTGGAAGAAGATATGACCGCCCATGATCAGATACGCGTGATCCAGGGTCCTCTTCATGACCAGACGTTCAAACAGCCGCGAAACCCAGTTTGCAAAGCCGCCCTTAGTAATACGTCGACCACTCATCTTGATAGCTCCTTCATGCTCATGATCCGCCTAACGACGCAATGAAACGGAAAGATCCGCCCTGCCGTTCACAAAGGTGTACAAAATCTTTGCATTTTTTGTACGTTTCACAGGCTAGTTTGTGTACAACATTGTACCAACCGACTCGACGGGGGGCGTAGTCCGAGCGTCGTCTCGCGCAGCGAGCTGCTGAATGCCGGACAAAGTCCGTGGTCTGAGCGCAGCGGTAGACGGAGTGGAGTGACGGGGCTCCTTCCTGAGCGGTGCACAACATGTCGATGCGCAACAAAGTAGTCATAACCGGCCTAGCAGCCCGTTGAAAAAGACGTGGCCGCCGCCGTAAGGCGGTGGACAACTGTGCGAGATACCTGCAAATCGCGGGACCACGCCCTCACGGGCGCGGCCACTGAAGAGGGCTCCAGCCTTTTTCAACAGGCTGCTAGGCATTGTGGCCCCGAACGGAATTGGCCAGACTGATTTCTGGAACAGTCTGCTCGCCGGAAGAAGTGCGATAGACCATATTACGCTGTTCGATGCCAGTCAACATTCCTCTCGCATTGCCGGCGAGGTCAAGAACTTCGACCCCAAGCTCCACTTGGGAGGCACCGAAGTCAACGCGCGACGCCTCGCGCGACATTCCCAGTTCGCACTCGCGGCCACGCTCATGGCGCTCAACGACGCCGGCTTGACAGAGCAGGACGTCCGCCCCAATTCGGCTCTGCCGCTGGTGCTGGGTGTCAGCACCAGCGCGTTCGACGTGATCGAAGATGCGATGGAGCGGATGATGGAACACGGACCGAACCGGGTTCCGACACACGTCGTGCACGCCAGCAACCCGCATCAGGCCGCCACGCTCGTCTCTCAATACGTACCGCTGATCACGCGGGCCCTCACGATTTCGTCGGCCTGCGCGGCGGGCGTTGATGCCATCGGAGTCGCGGCCGACATGATCCGTGCGGGCAAGGTGGACGTCGCCGTTTGCGGCGGGACAGACGCCTGCGTGACGCCGCTGGCCTTTGCCGTGCTCGCCAAGGCGGGGCTGCTTTCGGCGCGCAACGACGACCCGGAGAAGGCTAGCCGCCCTTTCGATGTCGACCGCGATTCAGGCGTCATCTCCGAGGGTGCCGGCCTGGTGATCCTGGAAAACCTGGATCATGCGCGCGGCCGGGGAGCGAAACCCTACATGGAAATCACGGGTCATTCCACGCGTCTGGATCCCGACCTCTCCGTGCCGGGTTCGGGGTTCTTCGACACGATGACCGAAGCCCTGGCCAACGCCGGGAAGCGGGCGTCGGACGTCGACTACATCAGTGCGCATGGGCCCGGGCACCCCGTGCTCGACCGGGTCGAAACGGACATGATCAAACGGGTTTTCGGCAAGCGTGCTTACGCCGTGCCGGTCAGTTCAATCAAGGGCGTCATCGGAAACCCGTTGTCGGCCGCCGGAGCTCTTCAGGTCATTTCCTGCTGCCTGGCCGTCCGCCACGGCCTTATTCCACCAACAGCGAATCTTGACGTCCCCGACCCCGAATGTGATCTCGATTACGTGCCGCGCGTGGCCCGGCGAGTGCGGATATCGTGCGCACTCGTGAACAGCCACGGAGTGGGGGGCGGTAATACCACGCTGGTCCTGGAGACCGTGAAGCCGTCATGAGTCTGATCCTTGCCGCGCACATCGTCGCCGTGCTGATCAGCGCGGTGCTGGGTGTGGTTGTCCTGTTGGCCAACCCGCGCCGCCGCTCGAACCAGTTCTTCCTCGTGATGTGCGCCACCCTCGAGGCATGGCTCCTGTGTCTCGCATTGGGGTTCAACTCGAAATCGCCCGAAGTCGCGGTCCTGTACGTGAGGGGCTGCATGAGCGCCGCCGCTTTCGTGCCCCTCGCGGCCAACTGGCTGCTCCTCGCCATTGTCCGGCCCACGGCACGCTGGCAAAGCATTGTCCGCACCCCTTACGTGCTGCTTGTTTTGTCCGTAGCCATATCTGTCCTCGCCGCTACGCACTGGATGGTCGCCGGCGCGACCCTGCCCGCGACAGCGGGAGCCATCCCCGAACCCATCTATGGCATGGCCTTTCCCGCCTATGTCGTGTTCTACCTGATCAGCCTCGGCACGCTGCTCGTGCGGTTTGTCCGATCCGCAAGGTCAACCGAAGGCATCCAACGGACTGAGCTGCATTTCGTCATGTTGGGGGCCGGCGCGTATCTGATCTTGGGCACGGCTCTGGGAATCATCCTGCCCGCCCTGTCCGGCACATCACAATCGCTTCAACTGGTCCCGCTATCGGTCCTGTCGCTGTATGCGATCGTTGCGTACGGGATGGCGACCCGCCGTATCCTGAACGTCGCCTACCTCATCCGCCTCATGACCGCCTACGCCCTGCTGGCGGCCTATCTGCTCGTGCTGTACATCATCGTCTGGTGGCCGTTGCATCGGCTGTCGATCCTCGCGACCGGCCACGACACCCTGCTGCCGCAGATTGCGGCAGCGTTGGCCGTGGCGTTCTCCCTGGCCCCCGCCCACGGCCGCATGCAACGCGTCGCCAGCCGCCTGTTCGTCCATTTCGCGCCAATGAATGCGGCGGACGTCGTTCAATCGGCTAACCAACTCCTGCGTTCGATCAGTACCGTAGACCGGCTGCTCGCCCAGTTCGCGGATCTGATCACGCGCGCTGTTGGAACGGACCGCGTGACGATCCTCATCGCCGACAAGCAGGCTTTCGTCCAACGGTTTCCCACCGCCGCGACCGGAGACGGTGCGAGCATGCCGCGCGATGATGTCCTGCCCGCCGTATTGACCGAATCCGCCGAGCCCTTGGTCCCGGATCTCATGCGACGCTTTCGCGTGTCGGAACGCGTCCTGCGGGCGTGCGACACCGCCGATCGCCTGACAGCGGCCGCCGCCGTGGGCATGCGCTCCAGCGAGGGGCTTGAAGGAATCGTTCTACTCGGTCCGCGGCTCTCGGGACGAATCTATGGAGGGCTCGAACAGCAAACGCTCCAACTGCTCTGCAACCAGTTGGCTGTGGCCTTGGACAACGCCCGACTCTACACCCAAGTGCAAGACGGCAAGATCTATAACGATATCCTCGTCGACGGTCTTGCGGGCGGCGTCATCGCGGCAGGTACGGACGGCTTGATCACCGTGTTCAACCGCGAAGCTCGGCGCCTCACGCGCCTTGAATCCGCCGATATCATTGGCCATCACCTCGCCAAGATGCCGGCGCCCCTCTCCACCGTGCTGGAGACGACCTTGCGGGAAGGCGTCGATCAGAGGGACCAGGAACTGGCCTTGCGCCATGCGACCGGCGACGAGATTCCCGTGAGCGTCAGCAGTTCGGTCTTCTACGGCCACACCGGCCGGATTCTCGGCGCCTTCCTGGTCGTGAACGACCTGACCGCGGTGAAACGGCTCGAGTTGCAGGTCCGGCGATCCGACCGCCTGGCCAGCCTCGGGACACTGGCCGCCGGTATGGCCCACGAAATCAAGAATCCCCTGGTCTCGATCAAAACCTTCACCCAGCTCCTGCCTGAGCGCTACGATGATGCGGATTTCCGGCAGACGTTCTTCTCGTTGGTCGGTACCGAGGTGAAACGCATCGATTCAATCGTCAATCAGCTCTTGCGCTTCTCGCGGCCTGCCAAGCCGAACCTGATTCCCACGTCATTGCACGACATCCTGTCCAGCACGTTGAACCTCATGTCGCAGCAGATGCGGCAACGCAATGTTAATCTAACTCGTCGGCTCGATGCAGCGAATGACCGGATCCAGGCCGACGGCGATCAACTCAGCCAGGCGCTCGTCAATCTGATCCTGAACGCACTGGAGTCCATGCCGCAAGGCGGCGCGTTGACCATCTGCACCGGCGCGACGGTGAAGGCCGCGGGCGGCAGCCCAGATGCCAACGGCCATGGGATCTGGGTAACGATCGCCGATGTCGGCGAAGGCATCTCGACGGAGAACCTCGCCCACATCTTCGATCCGTTCTTCACCACCAAGAGTCAGGGAACAGGCCTCGGCCTTTCGGTGGCGCATGGAATTGTCACCGAACATGGGGGCGCGATCGACGTCACGAGCGAAATCGGCCGGGGCACGGTGTTCCAACTGGTCTTCCCGCTCATTTCGCAGGAGGGTCCAGCATGAACGCGCCCGCTTGTTGCGTTTACAGTACCGACGCCGAGTGGCGTCGCCGGGTCGAAGCCTTCCTTTCGCCAGCGGTCCCCATCCAGCGGATCGAATCCATCGGCCGGTTGGAGCCCGAACTGTCGCGCATGGGGGCCGGCGTTCTCGTGCTCGACATGCAAAGCGAAGGGGCCTTCGACCGCATGCCGGGCCTGATTCAGTCCTGGCCGCGGCTCGCCGTGGTGGCCTGCGGCTTGCCGGGGTCCGACCCCCTATTGAGCGCCGAGTCGCTGGGGACATACGCCGTCACCGACCGGCAGTTGGATCGGCGATCGCTGGTATCGCTGGTGCAACGCGCCTTGGAGCATGTGTCGGTACGCGAGGAAAACAGGGTCTTGCGCGAGGAGACGGCACGCCTTACCGCCAGGGTGGACGCCGCCGCAGTGCCGGTGCCCGAGGGTCCGGCACCGATGGAGGTTCACCAGCTTGCCAAGGCGCTCCGGCATTTCGATAACGTCGAAGCGCTACTGCAACGGCTTGCCGATGAGGTTGCCAGCGCCCTCATGGTGGCGCGGGTCGGCATCTTCTGCCGCAGCCGCGACAGCGTCGGCTACCGGCTGCGCGCCGGTTTTCGCTGCATGGAGAATACGTCGGAGTTGGAATTCCGAGACGACGACCCCCTGGTGATCCGGCTGACACGCCAGGGGCACGTGGTATCGCGCACCAACCTGGAACACGTGGCCGACACGGCCACCCGGCTAATGCTGGCCCGTTCGCTCGATCAGTTCGGCGCCGAAATCATCGTTCCGCTGCAATCGCGCGAGCGGCTGCTCGGTTGGCTGTTCGTGGGGCACCTGTCGACCGGCTTCCCCTACGACCGCGCCCACATCGAAAACCTGATCGAGATCACCGACTGCGTGTCGACGACGCTCGAAACGGCCCTTCTCTATGAAGAGATCGCCATCCAGAAAGGCCTTGCCGAGACGCTCCTGCACTCGATGCCCACAGGCATCGTCGCCGTCGATGTCAACGGCGTGGTCCGGTGGTTCAATGAGACGGCCCAGACCATGTTGAAGATGACGCCCGAATCCGTGATCAACCGGCCGATCGAATCGCTCGGAAGCCGGTTTGCCGACGTTCTTCGCCGGACCCTGGTTGCCAACGAGTCTGCGATTTCTGAAGAATGGGTCGATCCGAACCTGCGCCGGAACCTGGCCGTAAGGACGTTGCGGCTGCTCAACAAGTCGCAATGCCTGGGCGCGGTGGCCATTGTCATGGACCTGACGGAACAGAAGACGCTCCAGGAGACGCAGGACCGGCTTGAACGCGCCACCTTCTGGGCCGAGTTGGCCGCCAGTATGTCGCACGAAGTCCGGAATCCGCTGGTCGCCATCAAGACCTTTGCCCAACTCCTGCCCGAACGTTACCAAGACCCCGAGTTCCAGACCGACTTCCGCGACCTCGTGTCGCGTGAAGTGGACCGCTTGAACGGCATCATCGACCAGATCAATGACTTCGCCCATCCACAGCACTCGGAATTTCGCGCTACCGACCCCCGAACGTGCGTCGACAAGGCCGTGGCCTCGGTCATGCCGGCCGGCGGCGAGGGGCCCGTAAAAGTTGACGTCTCGATGCCCACCGAATTGCCGCGCATCGAGGGCGACGAGCGGGCGTTGGTCGAGGCCCTGGCCCATGTTCTCCGCAACGCCGTGGAGGCCGTGACGGGCAAATCCCAGCCGGTCATTGCCATCCGGGCACGCCTGGTCGGCGATGCCGCCCTGCGCAAGGCGCTGGAACTAACGGTGCGCGATAACGGCCCGGGCATTCCCGCCGATATGCAGGAGAAGCTGTTCTCGCCGTTCGCCACGACCAAGGCCCGCGGGCTGGGCTTGGGGCTCCCCATCGTCAAACGGACCGTGGTTGACCACCATGGCCAGGTTCGCGTTGAATCGTCGGACACCGGCACGTGCGTCACCATTCTCCTTCCGATTCTCGCTGCCGGAAGGATTGCGCTATGAAGCGGCTCCTGATCGTGGATGACGACCTGGGCAGCCGCGAGTCGCTGCGCCAGACGTTTTCGCGCCTCTACCAGGTGTTCGTGGCCGAAAGCGCGGCCGCCGCACTGGCGCTGCTGAGCGAGCGGCGGGTCGACGCGGTGTTGCTCGACGTGATGATGCCTGAGAAGGACGGCGTCACGCTGCTGCGCGAGTTACAGAATCTGTACCCCGACCTGCCGTGCGTCATGGTAAGCGCCTCGGTCGCCGTACGACCCGTCGTGGAGGCCATGCGGGCCGGCGCTTGCGATTTCGTCATCAAGCCTTTCGATGTGGAGGAGATCCGCCGCATTGTCGCGCGGACCCTGGAGAATAGCGCCCTGCGGCGGCGGGTTGAAGTTCTCCAAAACGAGGTTGCGCGCGAGTACCCGGTCAACGACTTGGTTGGCGTGGCGCCGGCCTTCCAGAAGGCCTTAAACGAGATGGCCATGGCGGCGGAGTCGGACGCGACGGTGTTGATCCTGGGCGAGAGCGGGACGGGCAAGGAGCTGATCGCCCGGCGGCTGCATGTGCTTAGCGGCCGGCGCGACGAACCTTTCGTGCCGGTGCACTGCGCGGCCCTGCCCGAAACCCTTCTGGAAAGCGAGCTCTTCGGCCATGAAAAGGGAGCTTTCACGGGTGCCGATACGCGCAAGCAGGGTCGGTTCGATCTCGCCGGATCAGGCACGTTGTTCTTCGACGAAGTCGGCGAAATGTCACTATCGACTCAGGTGAAATTGCTGCGCGTGTTACAGGAACGCGAGTATATGCGCGTAGGCGGGACGCAGGTCATCCGCACGAGCGCACGCATCGTGGCCGCCACGGCGCGCAACTTGGGGGACGAAGTGCGCGCGCACAGGTTCCGCGACGACCTTTACTACCGGCTCAACGTTGTGCCGATCTTCCTGCCGCCCCTGCGGGATCGGCCCGAGGATGTCCCGCTGCTGGCGCGGCACTTCCTCAGCGTATTCCGCAAAAGCATGAGCGTGGGCGTTCGGGACTTCAGCGAAGACGCCATGGCGCTGCTGGCACACTATCGGTGGCCAGGCAACGTCAGGGAACTGCGCAACATCGTTGAACGCGTCCTCGTCCTGCACGCCAACCGGGAGATCATCGGCGCCGCCGAATTGCCGGACCCGGTGCGCGGCCCGTCGGCGCCGTCCGGGCCGACGCCTGGAGAGGATGCCCCCCTGGCCGAGGCCGTCGATGCTTTCGAACGACGCATGGTGGTCGAAGCCCTGCGCAAGGCCGGCGGCGTGCAAACGCGCGCCGCCCAGTTGCTCGGCACAACCCGGCGCATCCTGAACTATCGCATGCAACGGCTCGGCATTCAGCGCGGCGGCTATTCGGCCTGAGGACGCACGCCATTCCGACGGCCGTTCGCGACACGGGCTCGACTGCCGGCTAGAAGCTGCAACTCCCATCAGACTGCAGCATCTTCTTGCGGGAGTTGAGGTTCAGCAGAAGCGGGACAAGCTTGACGCCTTTGAACCTGGCGTAGCGCCGCGCAATGGAACCGAGCGAGTAGAACCGCTTATTTGCGTGCTTGACCAAGGCGTCCGAAATACTGGTCTTCCCGTCGTACTTGACGAGCGACCGGATGCCGGTTCCCAGATGAAGCCACCACTGTTCGTCAACCAGTTGGTCCTTCTCCTTCATGCGCTCGTAAAGCACGGTCCCTGGAAAGGGCGTAAGCCTGAAGAAAGCGCCGAGGTCGGCCTTGTTCCGAATCAGGAAATCCACGGTCGTGTCGACCGTCTGATGATCGTCATGCTCCAGCCCGAAAATGATGCTGGCATAGACCCCGATGGCGTGTTCACGGAGCATGTGGATTAGGTTGGCATACTCCTCGGGCTTGTTGAATTTCTTGTTGAACTCGGCCAGACTGCGGGGGTCGAGGCTTTCGATGCCGATGATCGACATGAAGCAGCCGGCCTTGGCGGCCGCCTGAACCAGGGCGTCGCGCTGACGCGCCGTCGTGTCGATCTGGCACATGAACCGGATCTTCAGCGGCACCAACGCTTCGCACAGCTCCTGGGTTCGTTTGGAATTGGCGAAAAAATTATCGTCCGTAAAGAAAACGACCTTGGCTTTGCTGGCCTTGATGTCGGCGATCACGTCCGGAATCGGCCGGAAGCGGATCTGTTTGCCCCAGAACTGCGTCACGCTACAAAAATCGCAGTTGTGCGGGCAACCCCGGGTGGTCTGGACGGGCAGCATCGGCAATTCGCTGAACAACGGTTTCACATCACTGGCATCCCATAGGCCAGTCACGGACGGCACACCGGGGCAACATCCCCACGGATTTGCCGGGGATTTTGCGCGGGGGTGACACGAGCCGGGAGTGTGTGTGCTGGAATTTGGCGGGTGTTTGTTAGAATGGGCCTT